>DKAR01000147.1 GCA_002450895.1 Proteobacteria bacterium UBA6921 | reverse complement strand
CCATTTCAAATTCGTCGACCGCACATTCAATCTCAACGTCAAGATCAGCGGACGCATTCTGGATTTCTTCCTCGAACGAATGACGCCCGGCCTGTTTCTGCATTTTGAAATGATTCCGGATCACTTGCCGCACGCGCTCAAGGAAACCATCTCAAAGTTTCCACCGGGCTCACTGCAATTCGAAATTGGAATCCAGAGTTTTGACGTCCAGGTTCAAACGAACATTTCCCGGAAACAGGACAATCAGACCACAGCGGACAACATTCGCTGGTTGCGCGAAAACACAACCGCGCATCTGCATACCGACCTGATCGCCGGATTGCCCGGCGAAACTGTCGAGAGCTTCGCACAAGGCTTTGACGCACTCGTCGCGCTGGATCCGCACGAGATACAGGTTGGAATACTGAAACGGCTTCGTGGAACCCCGATCATTCGACACACCAATGCGTTCGGAATGCGATACAACCCGGAGCCGCCCTACAACATCCTCGCGAACAACCAGATCGATTTTGGAATGATGCAGCGCCTCAACCGATTCGCCCGCTATTGGGACATGATTGGAAACTCCGGGCGCTTCGTGCATTCGCGCGGCCTGATCCTGGCGGATGCACCATTCAAGCGCTTCATGATTCTTACCGACACTTTGTTTTCGATCACCGGACAGACCCATCGCATTGCACTCGACCGCCTGTTCGAACTGGTCTTTCAAATTTCCGTAGAAAAACTCTCACTTCCGGAAGAAACGATCGGAAAGGCCCTCGCGGTCGACTACCGCGAATGTGGCGCGCGCGGCTCGCCCTCCTTTCTGGTCCACGACCCGGCGCCGCCCGTGCCCCCGCGCTNNTACCCCGCGCTTGTCCCGGGGGTCCTCAACGACCCGCCGCCAGTCCCTGCATCGCCGCGAATCACGCGGCTGAAAGATCCCGGTCCCTGTCCGATATAGCTGGGGTACGGACAAAATAACGCAGTGGAACCCATACGCAGGCCGCCAGACGTGGAACTGGAACTCGTCGGATACAACCTTTGTCCCTTCGTGCATCGCGCGAAGATCACCGTCGCGCACACACAGCTGCCCTGCAAAATTATCGAACTTGATCCCGGCCCACTCCCCGATTGGCTCAAGTCCGTATCACCCTCGGGCCGCGTCCCATTGCTGCGCGTTGACGGCAAGGCAACAATTTTCGAGTCATCGGTAATTAATGAATTTCTGAATGACATCACGGGCTGCGGCCTGCTTCCGACGGACCCGCTTGAACGCGCGATTTCGCGCAGCTGGATTGATATTGGCTCTGGCGCCCTGTCTGATATTTACAGCCTGATGCGCGCAAGAACAGCCATGCAGTTTGATGTCGCGATCGGCGGGATGCGCTCAAAATACACGCTGCTTGAAAACGCGCTGGCCGAACTGCAAGGCCCATTCTTCAACGGGATGGTCATTTCGCTGGTCGACTTCAACTACGCACCAATATTCGTGCGTTCGCGGGACATCGGGCTGGACGAACTTCTCTATGCGAATGGCGCATATCCCAACGTAAAGCGCTGGAGCGAGACCGTCTGCTCCATACCTGCGGTTGAGCAAACAACGACGGGTTCATTTGCTGACGAAGTGCGGGAATCCGTGCGCTCGGCGGCTCGATATGCTTCCAAGCAACTCGGCCTAACCTGAAAAAGTAGCAGACGATCTGCACTTTTTGCAGGCCTATCCCCAAGGGAATAGGGCCACTACTCTGTATGGGATAACTCTTTTATCAACTCGAACAAATTGCGCGAGTTGCATGCACAGAAGACTGAGTCGAAATCTCAACTAATCGAGTATCAACGCACAAATTTTCGCGCGTCTTTTTTTAATGATCCACGCATAATTTTTTTCGCATTCCATTTTTAAAATTCGCCGTGATAAAAAAATCAGGTCGCGTGACTTACACAAGAACTTAACGAATCGACCGCCCCTTCATTCACGCGACAAAAAAGCTGAGTTTGCCCATTTCGTGTCCGGAGAGAAACGCGATGATGAATCGTGCCGAGCACAATGCAAGTGGACGCATCGTTGTATTCAGTAGTGACGAAGGGATTCAACAACTGACCGAGTCTGCAGTCGGCTTGGTATTTGATCTGGCTCTTAGTGTTGTGTGTCTGGATCCGGATGAGTGCCTCGAACAGGTTTCGGCGGCGCAGCCGGACATCTGTGTCGTCGAAACCGAGCTGAACCCCGATTCAATCCAGTTTCTTCGAATTCTTCGATCGCGCAGCCCCCAAACAGAACTGTTTGTCATCGCCGCGGAAGACTCCGATGACGCCCTCTTCAGTTCGTTGCGCTGTGGCGCGTCGGTCTACCTCCCTCGGGCGACACTGAGTGACGTAGTAATGAGCCGTGCCATCATCAATCTTCGAACCCACGGAGCGTTTCTGCCGCGCGAATTGTCCCGACGCCTGCTCGTGGCATTTCGAAACGAGGGTCCCGCAAACAGTTCACCCTGCGGACTGACGCCACGAGAACGCGAAATTCTGGATCACCTGAGCCGCGGCACACGCCCGAAACTGGTGGCGCGTGCGCTTCATCTGAGCTACGAGACAGTGCGTACTCACATCAAGAATATCTACAAAAAACTTGGCGTGAGCTCGATATCCCAGGCGGTAAGCAAAGTACGCCTGCGCCGACGGGATGAACTCACACGAGCCAGAGGTCACTAGACTTGCTGCTGACACGCCACCTTAAGGCGCGTCACTCAGATACCCCAAATTGGGGATACAACGCGATCGCTTATGACACTACAGTTTTGGCCGCGAGAACGCGGGCTGGTTGAAAGGGATTGCGCACGGATGCCGCAGCGACCACGGAACTCCAACGGATTGACCTGCGGCTAGATGCATCTCGCGTGACGAAGTCGTCGAGGGATCGACGGTAAATCGCGGCATGATTCTTTTGCGACTTTCGCGAAGAATGCCTGAACTGAATCCCACCGAGATGTGGGGGGACGCGGATTCAGTTGGTCGGCAGTTTCGGTTGGTTGTAATCGCAACCGCAAGCACCAGGGAAAGCCTCGGCACGTGGGGCCGTCTTGCCGAGGCTGGTGTTTTATCCTTCTCGAGTCCGTCGTTCCTGTGCCCGTCTAGGCCAGTTCCAGTGCACCGGACTTCTTTTCCAACTCCTGTAGTTCGCACAACGTACGGTAAACGCCGTCGACGGCCACCAGATTCTCGTGTGTGCCGCGCTGGACGATTTCACCACGGCGCATCACGAACAGCGTGTCTGCCGCGCGGATCGTCGACAAGCGATGGGCAATAACGATCAGCGTCAACTTGCCGCGCAACGATGCCAGCGCCTGTTGCACAGCGGCTTCGGTGTGCGTATCCACGTGCGCAGTGGCCTCGTCGAGAATCAGGATCCGCGGATCACCGGCCAGCGTGCGCGCCAGCGACAACAGCTGGCGCTGGCCGGTCGAGAGATTGCTACCGCGTTCGTCCAGCCATGTCTCGTAGCCTTGCGGCAGACGCGCAACGAAATCATGCAACCCGCCGGCGCGCGCCGCTCGTTCCACTCGCGCTGCATCAAGGCCGCGCCCGAAATCGATGTTGTCGCGGATCGTGCCCCCGAAAACCGCCGGATCCTGTTGCACGATTCCAACGCGGTTTCTCAGCTCATTGAGCCCGATCGTCCGCAACGGATGACCGTCCACGCGAATCTCGCCAGACGTCGCGTCGTAGAAACGCAGTAACAGGTTCGCGAGCGTGCTCTTGCCGCTGCCGGTGTGCCCGACGACGCCGTAAAATCTCCCCGCCTCCAGATGCAGCGTGATTTCGCGCAACACGGGCACGCGGCCGTCGTAACTGAAACTCACACGCTCGAACTCCACCGTGCCATGCTCGATGCGTGCTGCCGCCTCTCGCGCAGCACCCTGCCCCGGCTCGTCGAGCAAATCAAACACGCGCTGCCCAGACACCAGCGCCTGCTGAAACAGGCTCAAGCGCTGCGTCATCTCAATCAGCGGCTCGACAAACCGGCCCAGGTAATTCACAAACGCGTAAATCACACCAACGGCAATCGGCAAATCGAATGAGCGGTAGCCGAAGATGAACAACAACCCACCCAGCACCACCATGTGAAACAAATCGACCAGCGGCCGCAACATGATGGCGTCCAGTTTCAGGTTGCGCATTCTTGCCACGAAATGATCGTTAGCAGTGTTACCAAATGAACGCGCAAAGCGCGCTTCCTGGCGCAGCATCTGAATCACCTGCATTCCCTGAATGCTTTCATACATGCGCGCGTTGATTTCAGAGAGCAGCGCACGAACCCGCGTGAACCGCGGCGTCGACAAGCGCTGGTAGATCATCATCAGCACGGCGATGCACGGCAGGAAAATCAGGCACACCAGCATGAGGCGCCAATCGAGAATCGTCATGGCGATGAAAATTCCGATGATGCGAACCACGTTCTGGATGTAAGTGCCCAACACCTCCACGTACAGTTCGCGCAAGTATTCGGTGTCGTTGGCGAGGCGCGAGACCAGGCTGCCCGTCGGCGTGCGATCGAAATACGCCAACGGTTTATCGAGCACGCGCTCGAACGCGTCGAGACGCACAGCTTTGACCGAATGAACGGCAATTTGCTGAAAGCGCAGCGCCTGGGCGAAATTGGCGATTGCGTTGGTGATCTGCAACGCGATGTAAAGTCCCGCCAGCGTACCGATGGCAGCTACCGCCCAATCGCCGGTGCGCACGTGATCGTCGATGAATACTTTCAAGATGAGCGGACCGGAGACATCCGCCGCTGTTGCGATCAACAGCAGGATCACCGCCGCGCGCACCAAGGGACGGTTGCGCACCGCGTAGCTCATCAGCCGGAAGAACGTCTTGCTTTGTGGCACCGCGCTCACGCCACGCTCTCCATGCTGCGCTCGAGCTGCTGGTAACGGTGCATTTGCGCGTACCAACCGTCCTGCACAAGTAGTTGCTCAGGCGTGCCGCGTTCCAGAATCCGCCCGTGACTCAGCACAATCACTTCGTCGGCATCAGCAACCGCTGACAAGCGATGGCTGACGATCAACGTCGTACGCGTCTTGCGCGTCTCGCGCAGTGCACGCAGGATGGCGCGCTCGGTGCGGCTGTCCACCGCCGACAGCGCGTCGTCGAGTACCAGAATCGGCGTGTCGAGCAACAACGCGCGCGCGATGGCGATGCGCTG
>DKAR01000229.1 GCA_002450895.1 Proteobacteria bacterium UBA6921 | reverse complement strand
GGCGACGTGGTCGTGATCCGCTATGAGGGTCCGAAGGGCGGGCCGGGTATGCCCGAGATGCTGACGCCAACCTCGGCCATCATGGGCGCGGGATTGGGCAAGGATGTCGCGCTGATCACTGACGGCCGGTTCTCCGGTGGCTCGCATGGCTTCATCATTGGCCACGTTGTTCCGGAAGCGCAGGAGGGCGGGGCGATGGCGTTAGTCCAGAATGGGGACGTCATTACCATCGACGCTGACAAGAAAACCCTGGATGTCGCGGTCAGTGACGCCGAATTTGCCAAGCGCAAAGCGGCCTGGAGAGCCCCCGCACTGAAGGCCACGCGGGGTACTTTGTTCAAGTACATCAAGGCCGTAAAGAATGCTTCAGAAGGGTGCGTAACGGATGAATAATATTTCGTAAGCGCTTCAAGTTTCCCGGGTTTTTGTCGATCTAAAAGGCACCCGTCCGATTATTCGGGCGGGTGTTTTGTTTTGGGAGTAACGATGTCCGGAAAGCGCAAATGACGAATCAGGCATACCGATTGGTGCTCGGGTGCATCCTGCTGCTCAGTCTCTATTTTGACGCGATGCCGATTCTGTATTCGCTCATTGGAATGTTGGTGATCGAGGGCGTTAGCAACCGGTTGCTCCCCAACGTTATTTCAAAGTTTCGGTTCCATCGAGAGTGCGACACGAACGAAGGATCACTTGGCCTTCCTTTCAAGTGTCGCACCAGTGTAACAGCGGAGCGCGCCTGGCGATTCATGGTCGCGTCGATGCTCGTTGTCGGACTCATCGTGTTTCCGAAGTCCATGTGGTTCTTCCCATGGTTCATGGCGTTTGCGATTTTTGGCGCCGGGATCAGCGGCGTGTGCCCGATGTACCTGTTCCTGAAACAGTGCGGATTCAGGTGATATGACACCATCCGAATCTGTTGCTCCGCAGGAAGTCCAGCGCCGCGCACCCTATGGCCTGCCGATGCGAATCGCCGGCATCGTTTTCTGGGGGCTGGTCGTGATCGGTCTGGTGGTCACCGCCGTGTTGATGAAGGGTTACGAGAAAACGCTCTCGGCCCAATACACCGAACGCGCGGCCATCCTGGCAACGCAACTCGAACAGCAAATGTCTGCGCAGAATACGCGCGACTTCGAAGCCCAGCGCGATGCCATCGAAGCGATGATCAAGGAACTGGATATCCGCGGGCTGGAAATTCAGAGTCCGGAACAATTCGTGGTCGTGGGCGATATCTCGGACAAGGGAAGTGATCCGACGACGATTTTTGCAACAAAGTTTCCAAACGTCCTCGAAAAGACGGCGTTTCGCGATACCAATCTGACACTGTATTTTCCCAGTTTCGAAAAAGTAGTCGGCGAATATCGCAAGCGTGTCCTGTTGGGAATGGGCGCGCTGTTCCTTGCGTTCGGCGTCTGCCTGCAAATTGCACTGCGGCGAATCCTGGGTACCCCGTTTGACCAGATGACCGGCGATGCAAAAAAATTCCTCGCGGGACGGCGTGAAGTTCGATTTGACGACAAGCGTGACGATGAATTCGGATTCCTGGCCGGTTTCGTCAACCAGGTGCTGGACCAGCTGAATCACGAACAGGATGAATTGCGCCAGGCGCTCGAACGCGAACGCGATGCGGAAAGCCGCAACGAAGAATTGCGCGCGGCCACCCGCGCCAAGAGCGCATTTCTCGCAAACATGAGCCATGAAATTCGCACGCCGCTCAATGCAATCATCGGATACACCGAAATCATGCTGCGCGATCCGGCGATTCGCGAGAAGTACGAACGTCCCATGCGATCAATTGAACGGGCGGGCGCGCATTTGCTCGAGTTGATCAATGACATTCTCGATTTGTCCAAGATTGAAGCGGGTGCGATGGAAATCAACGAAGTTGATTTCGATGTGCACGAACTGATCGAGGGAGTCGGAGACCTGTTCCGGCTTCGTTGCGCCGACAAAGGACTGGCGTGGAAGCTGAATGACAACGTGTCGTCGCGAACGTTTGTTCGAAGCGACCAGCACAAGATTCGCCAGGTCCTCGTGAATCTGATCGGCAATGCCGTAAAGTTCACCAACACGGGCGAGGTCACGCTCAGCGTTGCCAATGACGGCGACAGGTATTCATTTGAGATCCGAGACACCGGAATCGGAATCTCCGAAGAAGATCAGAAGCGCCTGTTCGTACCGTTTTCACAGGGCGCTGCGGGAATCAACAAAGGTGGAACCGGGTTGGGCCTTGCAATCACGCGCCGTAATCTGGAGATGCTCGGATCTGACCTAGCGCTGGAATCGCACCCCGGGTCAGGCACGACATTCAGATTTAACGTCCATTTGCCTACGGCGGGGCGTGCCGTGTCGGCACGGGTCAAACGCAAAGCGGACGATGTGAAATTGGCGCCGGGCACGGTCGTTGACGCGATTGTTGCTGATGATGTGGAGGAAAACCGCGAACTGCTCGCCTACTTCCTGCGCGGAATCGGCGTGTCAGTGCGACTGGCCGAAAACGGGAAAGTCGCCGTTGACCAGGTTGCTCAGAAAATGCCGGACATCGTTTTCCTTGACGTGCGCATGCCGGTAATGGACGGCGTTGAAGCCTTAAAGAGAATTCGAAGTGAGAATGCGGATCGGTACGTGCCGTGTGTCGCCGTGACTGCCTCGGCCCTGGCGCATGAGGTTGAGTTTTACCTTCAACAGGGATTCGATCGGCTTATCGGCAAGCCGTTTCGGTTGAATTCGATCCAGACGTGCCTGGCGGAATTGCTGAATGCGAAATTTGTATCGCAGAGCGCGCCCGTTCCGGCGACCGAACCGGAAACCGGCAAGGAACACGATCTTTCGGATGTTGTGGTTCCCGAACCGCTGTATGCCGGGCTACGTGACGCGGCGGAGATCGGGGCCGTGACGCGCATCGAACAACTCATTAGCGAAATGCGTGCAAGTGGAGCCACTGCAGCAAGTCTGGCCGCGGCGCTGGAAGAGAAACTGGCCCAGTATGATACTGAAGGGATTTGCCGAATACTCGACGGCGTCGCGCACCGATAAGGTGTCAAATCACCACAACCGGTAGTGTAATGTTAAACGTCGTACCCTGACCCAAGGTGCTATCTACACCGATACTCCCGCCGTGAGCGTCGATCAGCCGCTTCACGATTGCCAATCCGAGGCCTGTGCTCTTTTCCCCGTGAGTCGGTCGTGCCGAGAGCTGCTGGTACTCCGCAAACATTTTCTTCTGCTCGTCGGGCGATATTCCCGGGCCCTGGTCTGAAATTCGCAGAACTACTTTGTTATCTCCGGGCACGATCGAAACACGGATCGATTTGCTTTCGGGAGAAAACTTGATTGCATTTCCAAGCAGGTTGTCGATGACCTGGGCGATGCGTGTCTTGTCAATTTCAACGGTGCCGATGTGCTGAAAATCCGTTTCTATGTTGATGCGTTTTCGGGACGCGGCATGGCGCGCCACCTCGATTCGATCGTTGACGACGTCCTCGAGGAGTTGCGGCACCTTTTTCAAAGAGATGCTGCCGCGCGCGATCGCGGTGAAGTCGAGCAGATCGTTGACCAGGTTCAGCATGTGTCGACCGGTCTCGCGCATCTTGTCGACGTAATCCCGTGCTTCGGGTGCAGGCATTTCGTCTCCGCATTCGATGATCAGTTCCGCCGTGCCGATCAGTGCGCTTAGCGGGCTGCGCAAATCGTGTGCGCAAATTCCGAGGAAGCGGTTCTTCTGTTGATCGAGATCCATCAACGCCTTGACCAGTGCCCGCATCCGGATCTGCGTTCGCACGCGCGCCAGAACTTCCTCCTGGCGTATCGGTTTTGTAATGTAGTCCACGCCGCCCGCGGCAAAGGCCCGGAGCAAATCCTCTGTTTCTGTCTTGGCGGTGATAAAGATGACGGGAATGTCCTTTAACTCCGGCGTTTCCTTCAATTTCCCACACGTTTCGATTCCGTCCATTCCCGGCATCATGATGTCGAGCAGGATGAGGTCGGGTTGAAAACGCGGCGCAATGGCGAGCGCTTTTTCTCCGGACTGGGCAATGGCCAACTGGTAACCCACAGGCTGCAACGTCTGACGCAACACATCGATGTTCGGCGTGGTGTCGTCCACGATCAGGATTTTCATCGTGCGTGGATCGAAATCGTCGGGTTTCACGGAATGGACTCTGATCGATGGTCGTAAGTGACGGAATGTGGGAACCAGGAGATGTTCGGGCTTATCAATCTCAGGCAGCCTGTACGCGAACACGGCCGAGCAGTAGCTCGAGATCGTCAATCAGCTTCGCCGCGGTATCGACAGACTGATTGACCGCGCTTTGTTCTATTTGATGTGCCAGTTCCATCAGGGTTGGAAACCCGAGATTTCCCGACGTTCCTTTCAAATCATGGGCGGCTTCGCGCAGTTCCTGCCAATTGCCGGCGTCGAATTGGGTGCGAATCTTTGTTACGGCGACGGGCAGGCGCGCGACAAAACGCTCAACCAGCGGCATCAGGTCCGGGTCGTCGCCAAGTATTTCCGAAACGATGGGTGCGCCAGTCACACGCGCGGCCTCCGTCAGTTCGTTGAAATTGATACTCCACGCACGCCGGTAAAGGCGAGGCTCCACGTTGTTTATCGGCAACGTATCCAAAAGTTTATTAGGCCTGGAACCGGCCGCGTGGCGGTGGAATGAGCCCTTGGGGCGTGCTCGAGTCTATGCGCGTGCGCCCGATATTTATTACGGAGCCGAGGGTGGTTTTAGAGTCAGTCCAACCGTACGGCAAATTATTGGTGCACTTCTTCCGTGGCTTGGGTGACTCCTATGAGGATGCTTCAACGGGTCCTGATTTTTTTTACGTTGTTATCTATTGCGATTTCCGCGCCGTTGCGTGCCGCCGACGATCCGGTTGGCGAGTCGGTTCTGTTTCAGGAAATTCCATCGGTCTACGCGGCGTCCAAGTACGAACAGCGCATCGAAGAAGCGCCGGCATCGGTTTCGATCGTCACCGCGGATGAGATCCGTAAGTACGGTTACCGAACGCTGGCCGAGGTGATGCGCAGTCAGCGCGGAATGTACGTTTCGTACGATCGCAACTACACGTACCTCGGTGTGCGAGGTTTCAGCCGCCCGACAGATTACAACTCGCGTGTTTTAGTCCTTATCGATGGGCATCGCACCAACGAAAACATCTACCACATGGCGATGTTGGGGACTGAGTCCTTGGTGAATGTTGATCTGATCGACCATGTCGAAATTGTCCGCGGACCCAGTTCATCGCTTTATGGCACCAACGCATTGTTTGGCGTGATCAATGTGATCACGAAGCGCGGGCGAGATCTTCGCGGCACCGAGCTCGCAGGGGAATACGGCAGCCTGGATACTGGCAAGGTACGCGCCACATACGGAACCCGATTGAGCGGGGGTACTGAAGTGTTGGGTTCCCTGTCCGCATACAAGAGCGAGGGTCAAGACCGGCTTTATTACAAGGAATTCGACGATCCTTCCACGAACAACGGGATTGCCGAAAACAACGACTCCGATACCGCGGCGAACCAGTTTTTCAAATTGTATCGGGGCGATTTCACGCTGTCGGCGGCGCATGTGCGCCGCGTGAAGGAAGTACCGACCGCATCATACGATGCAACGTTTAACGATCCGGACCAGCATACGGTGGATCAGCAAGGCTATGTGTGGGCGGAATACGCGCACACCCTGGAGTCCGGTCAGCGCTTCACGGCAAATCTTTCTTTCGATGCGTATCGCTACGACGGAACTTATGGCAATGCCGTCGACATTAACGGCGATCTTACGGGCGAGCTTACAAAAGACTACGGCGACGGTCGCTGGTGGACGACACAACTCCAACTGACCGGGCAGGCCGCCGAGCAACATCACTATGTCGTCGGTATTGATCTCCAGTACAACACGGCCCAGGACCAGGGCAACAAGATACTCGAACCGTACGAAGTGATTTTTGTCGACAAGCGCAAGTCTCGTCAGTGGTCACTCTTTCTTCAGGATGAATGGCGTGCCGCTCCAAACCTGATCCTCAATTTCGGACTTCGTCATGACGACTATTCAGAGTGGGGAGGAACCACCAATCCGCGCCTGGCAATGATCTATTTGGCATCGCCTGCCACAACCGCAAAGCTGTTGTACGGCGAGGCCTATCGCGCGCCCAGCCCGTATGAGTTGTATTACACGCCGAGCCCGTGGCTGAAACCAGAACGCATCCGCACGATCGAGGCTGCACTGGAACACTCACTGCGTCCAAACGTGCGTGCCGTTGTCTCCCTGTTTCGCTACTGGATGAATGATCTGATCAACCAGCAGGACGATTACACCTTTGCCAATACCGGCGACGCCGTGACCGATGGTTTGGAACTTGAAGTTGAGGGTCGACTCGTCGGTACAATCGATGGACGAATCAGCTACACCAATCAGCGTGCACGCGATACCAATACCGGTGCGCTCCTGAGTAATTCTCCCCGTCAGCTGGCGAAGGTCAATCTCTCAGCGCCGCTATACGGAAACATGTTTTTCGGCGGCATCGAAACACAATACGTCGGCAGGCGCAGCACGCTCTCGGGTTCGACGCTGGATGCCTACGCCATCGCCAACATCACGCTCTCGGCACGCGGACTCGCGCCGGGCCTTGAACTGAGTGTGAGCGCCTATAACGCGACCGACGAACGATATTCCGATCCCGGTGGGCAGGAACATGTCCAGGATTCAATACCGCAGGACGGCCGCATATATCGATTCAAGATTCAGTACGAGTTCCGGTGAGCAGCGTGAATTGCGTCATCAGGGCAAAAGATGAATGCGCGGTTTTGATACGCCGTTGCACGGGTGCGGATGGCGGGCCCCATGGACAGGAAACACTGCCGCCGCCATGAGTGAAGATTTTCCCAATCGAGGCTTCTTGGTGAACCGCGGAACATGGCTTCGGTTGACGGGATCGTTTCGTGCGCTCACCTTGCTCGCGGTCATTGTCCTCCTGGGCGCCGTCGTGCCACGCGCTGCGGCGGAGTTGGAAAAGCCCCGCGTTCTGGTTTTGGTCAGCAATGAATCAGCACCGTACCAGCAATCAGTTGAAGGGTTGACCAAGCGGCTTGATGCGTTGGGAATCGGCGGAGGCGCAGACATCGTTCGTCTTAATGTGGAGTCTGAGGGAGTCGACGACATTTTGAGTTCGCATATTGAAAACAAACCAAATGTCATCGTCGCCGTCGGATCGCTGGCGTTGCAGGCGCGGCTTCGCAACAACTTCGACGCACCTACCGTTGCGACCATGATCCTCGACGATGACGAAGTGAAAAAGGCGCCGCGAACCGCCGGAATCTGTCTGCGGTTCCCGATCGAAACCGAACTGCAGTGGGTGCGCAAACTTCTTCCCGACAGCAAGAACATCGCGGTGATGTATGACCCAAAAGAAAATGGTGCGCTGGTAGAACGCGCGAAGACGGTTGCGACGCGTTTCGGATTTCAGCTACAGGCGCATCCCGTCGAAGCCCCCCGAGATTTGCCCGGAGAAATGGAAGACATTGCGCGCAATGCAGACGTGTTGTGGGGAATTCCGGATCAGGTTGTTACGACGCCGCAAACGGCACGTCCCATTTTGTTGTTCTCATTCCGCAATCGAATTCCACTGGTGGGGCTGTCTGCGTCCTGGGTCAAGGCGGGAGCCTTGTTTGCCCTTGAGCGGGATTATGAGGATATCGGTGCACAGACGGCGGAGGTCGTTGCGTCGATTTTGTCCGGCACCGATCCGAAAAGTATTGCCATCGCGGCGCCGCGCAAAGTGGTCTATCAAATCAATCTCAAGACAGCGCGCCAGATGAAGTTGTCACTGCCCGGCGAAATGATCAAGGGCGCGGCCGAGGTGATCGAGTAACGCGCCATGATTCGATCCCTTCATTTGAAATTGTCGACAAAGATCAGCGCGCTGATGATCGCGCTCGTTGTTGCCACTACCGCAGGCACTGGTGCGTTGTTGTATCACCGCGAAGTTGATGAACATCTGAATCTTGCGGTCAAAGACGGATCTGCTCTTGCAGCCATGGTCGCGCAAGGGGCGGAATTCGGAATCTATACCGAGGACGCGCCGTCATTTAACGAAATCATCGCCAGGCTGCGCGTTCGCGGCGATGTAAGTTATGTGCGATTCATGGATCTTCAGGGTCGGGCTATTGCTTCAGCGCAACTGATGCCGGAAAGCGAAATTCCGGATTTCAAAGCGCAGCGAAGTGAAGTCGTCGATCTGGAAGGCAAGGCTCCCGAGAATCGAATTCTCGCGCCGACGAGTGTGGAATACCTTCTGTTGAGTGCCGGTCATGGCTCGCGGTATGGGACGCTGGATTTTCTTGCGCCTGTCGTGTCGAGCGGGAATGGCGCGCCGGTCGACGCGATGGAGTTATCGACTGGCGGTCCGTCGGGCGTCATCGGATACGCGCAACTCGGAATGTCACTTGCGAAGATTGTCGAGACGCGCGCAGACACGCTAAAAATCACGCTGTTGGCCATTGGACTGTTCGGTGTCATTGGCGCCGTGCTGAGCGTGCTTCTGGGGCGCCGGATCGTGGCGCCAATCCTTGCACTGGCGCGCGTCTCCAATGCGGTTGCCAAAGGCGAACTGAATCATCAAATTGACGTGCGCAGTGGCGATGAAATTGAATCGCTGGCGCGCGCGTATGACGAAATGCTTTCGAAGTTGCGCACCTATCGGGCGGAATCCATCGACCACCAGCACTTTCTTGAAAAGAAGGTCGAGGAGCGCACCCGGGCGCTTGAAGAAGCGACCCGTAATGCGCTGCATCTTGCGCATCAGGCTGAGGAAGCAAGCCGCGCCAAATCCCAGTTCCTCGCCAATATGAGCCATGAGATTCGCACGCCGATGAACGGAGTGATCGGCATGAGCGAGTTGTTGATGGAAACCGAGCTGACCTCGGTCCAGCAAAAGTACACGCGTGCGGTGCGACAGTCCGGCGACGCCCTGCTGACAATCATCAACGACATTCTGGATTTCTCGAAGATCGAAGCCGGGAAACTCGAGCTGGAACAAATCAATTTCGATCTGCGGCAGGTGGTCGAGGATGTTTGCGAGCTGTTCGCGGAGTCGGCGCTTAAAAAAGATCTCGAGATCAGCTGTCTGGTCGAAACTACCTTGCCACATCGTATCGCCGGGGATCCGGGACGGTTGCGTCAGATTCTTTCAAACCTGGTCGGCAATGCGCTCAAGTTTACCGAGCGTGGCGAAATCGCGATCCGGGTATCGAAAGAAGAAGGAGATGATGAGTCGAGCCTGGTGCGATTTGAAGTTCGCGATACCGGAATCGGGATTTCTTCGCAGGCGCAAGAGAAAATCTTTCAGGCGTTCACGCAGGAGGATGGTTCCACCACACGGCGCTTCGGCGGCACGGGTCTGGGACTGACGATTTCGCGTCAGCTCGCCGAACTGATGGGTGGCGCAATGGGCGTTCAAAGCGAGGTAGGGAGCGGATCGACATTCTGGTTCACCGCTCGTTTCAACGTCGAAGTGGGTGAGCCGTATTCCACGCCGCGCTACGACCTGAACGGTGTTCGCGCCTTGATCGTCGACGATAACGCCACCAACCGTGAAGTGCTTCATTACCAGTTGCTGCCCTGGGGTGTTATCGATAGTGCGGTAGAGAGTGGCACGGGCGCGCTGGAAACAATGCATGCGGCCCTGCGCGCGGGCATGCCGTTTGACCTGGTGATTCTCGACATGATGATGCCGATCATGGACGGCCTTTCGGTCGCGCGCGCGATCCGGAATGAACCGCAGTTTGCGTCTGTCCGGCTGATCATTCTGACGTCCATCGGATTGCGCGGTGATGCGCAGGCCGCACGCGAAACAGGGGTGCAGGCCTATTTGACCAAGCCGGTGCGCCACGGGGAACTGCTCGAATGCGTCGCGCAAGTGATGGGCCGAAACACCGCAGAGCAGTCTCCGATAACACGCCACACATTGCAGCAACCCGTCGCACGCAAGGATGTTCGAATCCTGCTTGCGGAAGACAACGACATCAATCGCGATGTTGTCCTGTCGCGACTCGCGAAGCTGGGTTACGCCGCTGACATCGTTACGACCGGGCGCGATGCCGTCGACGCCTGGGAAAAGACGGACTACGCGTTGATCCTGATGGACTGCCAGATGCCGGAAATGGACGGGTTCGAGGCGTCGCGTGAGATTCGCCGCCGGGAAAATGAACAGGAGCGTCATCGCGCCGCGATCGTTGCGCTGACGGCGAACGCGCTGGAAGGTGACCGCGAACGGTGCATCGACGCTGGCATGGATGACCATTTGTCGAAGCCTTTCCGAAAGGAACAGTTGCATGAAGTATTGGAGCGCTGGTTGCCGAAGGCCGATGACGCGGAGCGTGCCGCGGCCGTGGCGGAACATTCAACCGGACAAACCGGGGGCTAGCAGGAAATCGCCGTGCGTCTGACACTCAAACAATCCATCGGTCTGACAATTCTGCTCACGGGGGTGGCCGGCATTGCGCTGCTTATCGTCAGTGGCGGACTGTACCGCGATCTTGCGTATGACAATGAGCGCACGGCGCTGGCCGGAATGCTGGACCTGAAAATTGCGGATCGTCTGGAGATTCTGCGCCAGCGCTCGCAGGAGCTTGGCGCAACCATGCAAAAAGACATGATGCTGCGCAAAAGTCTTGTGACGCGAGACCAGGCGACGTTATCGAAAATACTCGACTCGCAGCACTTTCAGTACTTCACCACGGCGGGAGTCATCAAGCTGCAGAAGCTGTACGTGTTCGACTCCAATCTGGAACGTGTGGGGAGTTCAATTCACGGTTATGACGACGAAGGTGGAAAACGCCAGCTGTGTGACCACCTCCGGATAAAAGCGCAGGCACGCGGCGGACCGGAGCGGCTGCGCGTGCTGTCCGGGCTTTGCGTGGACCATGGCTACTCGTTTCTTGGCGTGGTGCTGCCCATCGGCGGTCTGACTCCGATCGGTTACCTGATGATCGTGTCCGATCCAACGCTCAACCTAAAAGACATGGAGGCGGCACTGGCGAGTCCGATCCAAATCCATTACGCCAATGGTGAGACGGCCTATCGATCGGCCCACTGGCCGGACGAAGCCGATATGCACAACCATCTGTATGCCGAAACCACGCTGCGGGATGAGGACGGCGGTCCCATCCTGCGCGTCGCCACAGCGCGGGATTTGGCTGCCTTTCACGAAAAGTTCCGCAAGACGGTATACCTCACACTGCTGATTGCAGTGTTCATTGTCGCGCCGGCGATAATTGCATCCATTTTGTTGTTGCGCCGCGCCTTTCGCCCGCTGGACAAACTGCGTGAAGCTTCGGTGGAGTTAAGCCGGGGAAATTTCCATACGATTGCCGAAAGCTCGTTCCCGGACATCGATATCGTCGTCGGTTCGTTCAACACGATGGCCACCAATCTTACGCGCCTGATTTCGGAGCTCGAAAATGAAATCCGGCAGCGACGCAAGGTTGAGGAGGCGCTCACCCACAACCAGACGATGCTTGAGACAGCGCGCGATCAGGCGCTGAGCGCCAACCGTGCAAAGTCACAATTTCTGGCCAACATGAGCCATGAAATNNCGATGCGCTGCTGACCATCATCAATGACATTCTCGATTTTTCGAAAATCGAGGCCGGCAAGCTCGAACTGGAGCAGATTACTTTTGATCTGCGCCAGGTGGTCGAAGACGTCTGCGAGCTTTTTGCCGAGTCGGCGCTGAAAAAGAATCTCGAAATCAGCTGCCTGGTGGATACGGAAATTCCTGCGCGCGTCAGCGGGGACTCCGGTCGCATTCGACAGATCCTCTCGAACCTGGTCGGAAACGCGCTGAAGTTCACCGAGCGAGGCGAAATCGCAGTCCGCGCCTTTGCTGAGAAATGCGGCGAGGACTCAAGCCTGGTTCGAATTGAGGTTCGGGATACCGGAATCGGAATCTCGCCGGAGGCCAAGGAAAGAATCTTTCACGCGTTTACACAAGAGGACGGCTCAACGACGCGCCGCTTCGGAGGCACGGGTCTGGGTCTGACCATATCGCGCCAACTTGCCGAACTCATGGGTGGCGAGATGGGTGTGCGCAGTTTGCCGGGTGCCGGATCGACGTTCTGGTTTACGGCCCGTTTTGGATTGGGAATCGGCGAGCCCAACACCAAGCCGCGGTACGACCTGCAGGGCGTACGTGCCTTGATCGTCGACGACAATGCGACCAATCGCGAGGTATTGCACTATCAATTGTTGCCGTGGGGCGTGATCGACGATGCCGTCGACGGTGGACCTGCCGCGTTGAAGAAAATGTATGCCGCTGCAAATGAGGGGGCGCCGTACGATCTGGTGATCCTGGATATGATGATGCCGGATATGGACGGATTCGCGGTCGCGCGCGAAATTCGTAATGATCCACAGTTTGCATCGGTGCGGCTGGTGATCCTGACGTCGATCGGATTGCGAGGCGATGCGCAGGCGGCTCGCGAGACGGGCGTACAGGCGTATCTGACGAAGCCGGTGCGCCACGGGGAGTTGCTCGAATGTGTCGCGCAAGTGATGGGCCGCGGTGTCGAAGAACTGGCTCCCGTCGCGCGCCAGGCGTCGGAACAGCATGAAGAACGCAAGGATGTGAGAATCCTGCTTGCAGAGGACAACGATATCAATCGCGATGTTGTGCTGACGCGACTCTCCAAGCTCGGATATTCCGCCGATATCGCGGTCGACGGGCGTTCTGCCGTCGAGGCATGGGAAAAGAAAGCCTACGACCTGATTCTGATGGACTGCCAGATGCCGGAAATGGACGGGTTCGAGGCAACGCGCGAAATACGCCGCCTTGAGCAAAGCGCCCAGCGCAAGCGCGTGGCGATTGTCGCGCTGACAGCGAACGCGCTGGAAGGCGACCGCGAGCGCTGCCTTGATGCAGGCATGGATGACCATCTTTCCAAACCGTTTCGCCAGGAACAGTTGAGCGAAGCCATCGAGCGCTGGCTGAATCCGGTCACAACACCAGCGTAATCCCGGCAGTCGGGTTCCGGTGTGATAGGCTTGGGGCCTTTCACTTTTTGACCGCTGCCAATCCGTGTCATTGCGTTCCCGGTTTTTTCAATCGTCGTCTCGAGGCAAGCTGCTGATCGTCGCTGCGGCCGTCGCGCTCTGCGGCGGGTCCGCGCAATTGTTTCCTCCGCTGCAGGACATCTCTGAAAACGCGGACTTGAGCTGGATGTTCTCGGCCCGCGGCCCCCGCGACGCGCCGGACGATGTTGTGGTGGTCAGCATCGACAAGCAGTCCGCCCACGAATTGGGGCTTCCGAACGAACCGCATCGCTGGCCGCGACGTCTGCATGCCCAACTGGTCGATCGCCTGCATGATGCCGGGGCCCGCGCCATCGGGTTTGACGTCATGTTCAAACAGCCCCAAACAACAGAAGACGATGACGCATTGGCGGACGCCATCGCGCGCGCAGGAAACGTGTTGTTGTTTTCGTATCTCGACGTGCGCGGCATGGATCCCAAATTGCGAATCGAGAATATCCAGCTCCCGCTTCCGGGATTGCTGGCGCAGGCCCGTGGGGCCGCAATTTTTCCGCTGCCCAAATTTCCGAAGCGCGTTAACCAGGTGTGGACGTTCAAAGCCGGCGCAGGCGGCGTTCCGACTTTTCCGGTGGTCATGACCCAGTTGGCCGACGCGGAGTTGTACCCGGAATGGGTCGGGCTGCCGGCGTTTTCAGGACTGGAACTTCCGGCGACGCTCGCCGACGCGGTGCGCGGCCCGGGACTCATTACCGTCATGACGAAGATGCGCGGGCGTTGGCGCGAGCTCAGCCAGGAAAACGTTCCACCTCCGCTGAAACAGTTGCGGACAGCGTACTCTGCCCCGGAAAGCATTTATCTCAATTACTACGGTCCGGCGCGGACGCTGCCGACGATTCCTTATTATCGGGCGCTTCAGGAAACCCGCCCGGAGTGGTTCAAGGGGAAGGCGGTTTTTATCGGATTATCGGAACCCTTGCAGACGGACCAGCTCGATACGTTCCATACGGTGTTTTCGCAACCGGACGGCGTCGATCTCGGAGGTGTTGAAATCAGTGCGACCGCTTATGCGAACATTCGTGCCGGAGATTGGATACGTCCCTTGCCGCAAGGCGCAGCGCTGGCTCTAGTGTTGCTCTGGGCAATCATCGTGACATTCATTTGCCAGTCCTTGCCGACCGCCGCTGCCGTCGGCGGCGCCATTGTCGTCAGCGGCGTTTACTTTGGCGCGGCGCTTTCGCTCTTCTCAGTTGCGAATATTTGGTTGCCCATCTTCGTTCCGCTCGCATTGCAAACTCCCGTCGCGCTGTTCGGCGTGACACTGGCGCGATATTTCGAAGAGAGTCGGGAAAAACGGCGCGTTCGTGATGCGCTGCAGCGCTATCTTCCCGCGGGGATCATCGACGAAATTGCCGATGACATCGCCGCGGGCCGGCAGACCCAACATCTGGTGTACGGAACCTGCGTGGCGACGGATGCCGAGCACTACACGGCGCTGTCCGAAAAAATGTCGCCGCCCGTGCTGAGCCAGTTCATGAATCGTTATTATGGTGCGCTGTTTCCGATCGTGGCGCGTCGCGGCGGGTTTGTGTCGGACATCGTCGGCGATGCCATGATGGCGATCTGGACATCGTTGAATGCGCCGGACGTCCGCAGTCGCCAATCGGCCTGCCAGGCTGCGATCGAACTCCAGCAGTCCGTCGACAAGTTCAATCGCGACCAGCCCTTGTCCTTGCCGACACGAATCGGAATTCATGCGGGCGAAATGGCGCTGGGAAATATCGGCGCGGGAGAACACTACGAATATCGCGCCGTCGGCGACATGGTGAATACGGCCGCGCGCGTGCAGGGGCTGAACAAGACGTTGGGCACACGCATCCTGGCGACCGAAGATGCCATGCAGGGCGTCGAAGGGCTGGCGGTGCGTCGGCTCGGCCGCTTTCGGCTTGCGGGAAAATCTCAGGCCGTGGGCATCGTCGAGCTGATTGGAATTTCAGATCGACTTGAACGCGAAGCCGCAGATCGAATTGCACGATTTGAGCGGGCGCGTCAGTTGTTCCTGCAGCGCGAATGGGAGCGCGCAGAGGCCGAATTCGATTTGGCGTGGCCTCCCGGTGGCGCGGATGGTCCGATCGAATTTTTCACTGCGCGCTGTCGCGAGTTCCAGGCGGCGCCGCCCGCTGCCGACTGGGACGGAACCGTCTCTATCAACATTAAGTGAATTTTCACCATCCGGTTCGCTTGGTTGTCGCATCGTCGCGATTTGATTACCATTAGCCGCACTCGTTGGTGTTCTGGCGGTACACCAATCTCGCGCGAGCGGCGAAGAGTCACGGCTCCAAATGACAGCAGAGCGACGCGTTCGACCCACTACAATGAAAATATCCGCGCACAATTCCGGACGGCCCATCGCACTCTCGATCCTGATGGGTCTTGCCTCCACGGCTCACGCCGATGACCGATGCTCGCCCTATGCCGCGCGTGTCGTATCCAGCCAGGGATACGTCGACATGCAGCTGCGCAGCGAAGAGGCCTGGGTTCCCGCGCCCTTCGATACGAAACTGTGTCCCGGCGACAAAGTCACCGTTCGGCAGTCCAGTCGTGCAATTGTTCGTCTCGAGCAGGAACAGACCAACGTTCAACTTGGCGAAAATTCCACTCTCGTCATTCCGGTTGCCGTCGAAAACGGTTACTCCGTTGTTGAACTGCTGAAAGGCATTGGGCATTTCATCAGCCGCGTGCCCCGTGCGCTGACGGTCAAAACGCCTTTTGTAAATGCCGCGGTGGAGGGAACCGAGTTCGTCGTCAGCGTGGCGGAAAAGAAGGCGGTCGTGTTCGTGTCCGAAGGGCGCGTCAAGACCAGCAATGATGAGGGATCCGTTGTGGTTGGCAGCGGCGAGAGTGCCGTGACCGCTGTTGGCGATGGGCCGCGCCAAGCGCCGATCGACGAGCCCATGGAAGTTGTGCAATGGGCGCTGTATTACCCGCGCGTGATTGATTTTGAACGCTACGACTTCTCCCGGACCGTTGCCGAGAACTGGCGGCCCGCCATCGCAGATTCCATTGATGCGTATCGCGTCGGAGATATGCGCAAGGCGCTCGAGCTGCTTGCCGAAGCGCCGGACGATGCACGTGATGCGCGCTTGATGATTTATCGCGCGAACGTGTTGCTTTCAAACGGTCAGGTGAGCGCAGCGCTGGAACAACTTCGCCGCGCCGCCGAACTGGAACCGGACAACAGCAATCTCATTGCGACTCAAGCGGTCATCGCCGCCGTTCAGAATCAGCGCGAAACGGCACTGACATTGGCACAAAAAGCGGTTTCGGTGGATCCGTCGTCCGCGGCCAGTCTGCTCGCGATGTCCTACGCGCAGCAGGTCCGTTTTGATCTGGACGCGGCGCTGTATGTGACGCGGGAAGCAGTCAAAAAAGAAGAAAACAATTCGCTCGCCTGGGCACGCCTTGCGGAAATCTGGCTCATGATCGGCGAACTTGAAGAAGCCGAGGTCGCCGCGAAGTGGGCGCTCAAGTACAACCCGCAATCCGCGCAGGCGCATACCGTGCGTGGCTATGCGGCGTCGTTGCGCGGTGAATTCGATCTCGCACTGGACGAATTTACACAGGCGGCGACCAATGACCAGGCGGCACCGCTCGCGCGGCTGGGTTTGGGTTTGACGCATGTTCGTTTGGGAGATCTCGCCGACGGCCGCGCCGACATGGAAATCGCTACCAGTCTCGATCCGCGCAACGCCTTGTTGCGCAGCTATGTCGGCAAGGCCTATTTCGATGAAAAACGCGACGCCATTGCCGAGCAACAGTTTAATTTCGCCAAACAGCTTGATCCGAATGATCCGACGCCATGGTTCTATGACGCGCTGCTGAAGCAGGCGCAAAACCGTCCGGTCGAAGCACTGCAAAATATGCAGCGCTCCATTGATTTAAACGACAATCGCGCGGTGTATCGCTCGCGATTGCTGCTTGATGAGGATCGCGCCGTGCGCAGCACCAACCTGGCGCGTCTGTACACCGAACTCGGGTTTGACCAGTACGCGCTGGTGGAGGGATATCAATCGGTCAATATCGACCCGACCAATTACACGGCGCACCGTTTTCTGGCGGATGTGTATGCCGGTTTGCCGCGCCACGAAATTGCGCGCGTCAGCGAATTGTTGCAAGCGAAACTGTTGCAACCGCTGAGCCAAAATCCCATCCAGCCCGAGCTGACGGAAACCGATCTGTCCGTTCTCAATGGAAGCAATGTGTTGTCGGGCGGATTGAATGAATACAACGCCTTGTTGATGCGCGGCGGCATGAGCGCACGCGTCGGCGTGCTTGGGGGAAGTAACAATACCTTTTCCGAAGAAGTCTCATTGTCCTATCTTGGTGATCGAAATTCCGCGACCGCAGGACAGTTCCATTTCGAAACGGACGGCTTCCGCGAAAACGCGGATTTCACGCGAGATGTCACCGCCGGGTTCTATCAAGTGGCGATGGGGCCATTCACCAGTGCACAAATTGAACTTCGTTCGAGTCAAACCGAACGCGGGGATATCAGCCTTCGTTTTGATCCGGACAACTTCTTCGCTAAAGACCACAGCAGTGTCGACGCCCGCTCGCAGCGAGCAGGTATTCGACACCAATTCGATTCGTCATCGTACCTGCTGACAAGCTTCGTGCGCGCCACTCGAAAACAAACGGACTTTCAAGATCATGCGGATGAAATTAGTGAGATCAAGGCAACGACGCAGGCCGAAGATCGTGCTTACTTGGGCGAGATTCAGTACATCAGCAAGGATCGCGAGTCGGATTGGGTGTCGGGATACTCATATGTAGATAGCAATAGCGAAGTAAGTATCGATGCCGAGGTAATCATTCCACCGTTTCCGGCGTTTTTCGATCATGTAGAAAAGAATCCGAGTGTGACCCAAAACAGTTTGTACGGGTACTGGACGTCGCATTCGCCCGGCTCGGCGCAGCTGACATTGGGTTTGACGTACGACATTTATTCCGGCGCAGAGATTTCAAAACACAAATTCAACCCAAAGATTGGGATGCTTTGGGATATTGGACCCGCCACGACGTTACGGCTCGCCGCGTTTCGAAACCTGAAGAGAATTCTTGTTGCTGACCAAACACTGGAGCCGACGCAAGTTGCTGGCTTTAATCAGTTTTACGATGACTACAATGCAACGCTGGCGACCCGCTATGGAGCTGGTTTGGATCATCGGATTTCCAGCAGCGCGAGAACCGGTATTGAAGTGACGCGACGCGAATTACAAGTCCCGTTCCCGGATCAAACCAAAGAAGAAGATGAGGACGAGTTGGATCATCGCCTTTATTGGTACTGGACTCCCGGGGCTGGAACAGCGCTGGGTGTCGAATATTTCTTTGAGAGATTCTCACGTAAATATGTTTACGAGGATCCGACGTTACCGCGTGGGCAAACGACTCAACGGTTTCCGATTACTCTACACCTTGCGGGTCCGCTCGGCTGGTCAGTGCAATTCAAAGCGACCGCCATTCGCCAAGAAGTGGCTATGACGCATCTGGAAGGTGCTTCACCTTACGGTTTCGATCGTAGCTCCCAGCATTTCGAGCTGTTCGACGTAGTGCTCGGCTACCGTTTTGCCAAAGGCACCGGAATCACGAGCCTTGCGTTCAATAACTTGTTTGATCGTCATTTTGGTTACGAAGATACAAACTTTCAGACCAACGAGCCGCGTATCCCGCTGTTTTATCCGGAGCGCACCATTTCACTACGAGCCAGCTTGAGATTTTGATTCGCGCCTTAAGCGATGCATGCCGTTCGGCCGGTCGGGGAACAGGAATCCCTTTTTTCAACACGTCATGGAGGCAGGGTATGAAGCAACTGGCAAAATGGAAACATCCGTTGGTTCACGTAGGAGTCTTCGGCAGCATGTTGTTATTTAGTACAGCGTGCCAGTCGATCGACAAAGGGCATCCCGAAGTGCGGCTTCCGGCCAATTCGAAATTGGGAATCGTGATCGGCGAAGATTCCAAATTAACGGTGTATGACAAAGACGGAAACCCGGCGACGGCCTGCAAGCTTTGCACGCCGGAGTTGGAGGAAAAGTTTGGTCCCTACTGCGGCAAAGCGACTCCGGAAAATAATATCTGTGATTCGTTAACGACTTCGACGGTTCAAGACGTAGATACCGTCGTAATAATGAAAAGTCACAAAAACCCGTACTGTTTGACGATTAAGGTTTCAGGAACGTTGTACTCCTATCCAAGTCCCTGTTTGCCCTGATGCTGATCGATTGGGCGCCGCGAATTGCGTGACTCGCGGCGCCCAAATCCTTAAGGGCTCGTGTAGAATATCGCCTCGCCAAAATTGAAGTCTGACTGCGGCAGCGATGTTCTCCTCACTATTCAAACCAAAATGGCAGCACCGCGATCCACAGGTGCGCAAACAGGCCGTAGCCCAACTACGTGCCGACGAAAGTACGGTATTGCTTCAGGTGGCCCGCGAAGATTCGGACGCCAGCGTCCGGCAAGCGGCGATTCGACGCATCGTTGATTTCGATCGACTGTGGGAGCTTTCTCAATCGGACCAGGACGAGGCCACGCGAGAGCTTGCACGGTCCCGGTTCATTCGCCTTCTCGGCGGGGCANNCCGCCTGCAGGCCATTTCTGATTTGAAGATCATTGAGCAGATTGCCCGCAGCGCAGCGGAGCGGACAATGCGTCTCGCAGCGCAGCAGCGGGTGGATCGCGATGCGCTGCTGGGCGACATTGCTTTGCAGGATCCGGACGCCGAACTTCGCGCGCAGGCCGCTCATCGCATCACACAGCGCTCCACGCTTGAGCGCGTGGCGAAGGGTGCGCGTGGCAAGGACAAGCGTGTCCATGCGGTTGTTCGCGATCGATTGGCCGAGTTGCAGCAACGCGAAGAACTGCCAAATCAGCTGAGAAACTCCGCGCGCGGTGTTTGCGCCGCAATGGAGGCGCTCCACGACGTCAGCGACCTCGAATCCATTCCCGCACGTTTGGCGCCGATTCGTACTGAGTGGTCGCAAATATTGGAAAAGTGGCAGTTAGCCGAGGCAGGCGAGTTTGATGCGGAGCTGCGAACGCGTTACGAGTCTGCGAATGCTGTTGCCGAGGAAAGGCTTGCAGCCCATGCCCGCGTGAAGGACGAAGAACAAGCGCGTGCGGCGCATCATGCGGAACTTGAGGAGAGAAAGCGCGAAATTTGCGAGCGCCTCGAAGCGCAACTGACTGAACTGGGCGCGCGCACCGAACCGGTCGACGACGACGCCACCTTGCGGCAGTTGCTGCTCACAATGAACTCCGCGTGGGGCGATCTCGAGTCCCTGCCGGCTGATAAGGAAGGGCCGTGGTCCGCGCGATTCAAACGCGTGGCCAGCGAGCTCGCAGGTTACGCCGAGCAGTCCGCGCACTGGCGTGCTGAAGCGGGCAAACTGCGTGAACTCCTGCAAGAAGCCAAACAGCTTGCCCAGACTGCCAATGCGACGCCAAAACAGATTGAGGCCATTGAACGACCGCTGCGCGATACCCCCGGCGATCGTCATGCGGCGCTGAAGGCGCAAATTCGGGAAGTCATTCAGGGGTTACGTTCGCAACACGCGGAGGTCGCCGAAAAAGTTCGCGAACGACGCTCGAAGATTGAGTCGCTCATGCAATCGCTGGAAGAGCACATCGCCGCGGGCTTAACCGCGGCCGCGCATTCTGCGCAGCGCGACGTCCAGAATGAACTGGATGCCATGGACTCGCGCGAACTTGGCGCGCTTCGATCTACGGCGTTGTTGGCGCGATTCAACGCGGCTTCCAAGCAATTGCGTGAATGGTCCAAGTGGAAACGCTGGGCGGGCGCGCCGGTCAAGGAGCAGCTGGTTCAGGCGGCCGAGGATATGGCGCGCGAAGTCCAGGAGACGCCAGCCGCTGAGTTGAATCACCGAGACATCGCGGAGCAGGTACGGATTGCCCGCGAGCAATGGAAGAAGCTCGGGGCGACGGACAATCCTGAGGCCAAGGCATTGTGGGAGCGTTTTGATGCCGCATGCACCGCGGCCTACGCGCCGTGTGCGGCACGTTTTGAGAAAGAGCGTGAACAACGGTCTGCCAATGCAGGTCGCCTGGACACGCTCTGCGCGAGCCTGGAAAAGTTTGTTGCTGACACCGATTGGGAGAACGCGGACTGGGACGGTGCGGAACGCATGCTGCGCGATGCGCAGCGCAAATGGGAAAGGCCGGGGGCCATCGACCGGTCGCGCAAGAAGTCGTTGGATTCGCGCTTCAAGACGGCGATTGCAGACTTGGAACAGCATCTGAACAAGGAGCGCAATCGTAACAAGTTCAGGAAGGAGGCCTTGATCAAGCGGGCCCGACAACTCGCTGCGTCCATTGCGGGCGCGGAAATCGATGGACGGGCGGTCAATGACGCGGTGACGGCGGCGCGCGGTCTGCAGGACGAGTGGAAGCGGATCGGCGTTTCGACGGACGTCCAGGCGTTGTGGGATCAGTTTCGTACCGAGATCAATGCGGTGTTTTCGCGGCGCAAAGCGGTTTACGACGAACAGGACCAGCAACGGCAGTCCAACCTCACTGGCAAGGAAGCGCTCTGTGCCGAACTGGAAGAGATCGCCCGACGCACGGGTGAAGCGGCTTCAACCGCACGCGGGCGCGTTTCCGCTTTGAAGTCCGAATACGCATCGATCGGACCGGTGCCGCGTGAAAGTGAAAAGAAGCTGCATGCGCGATTTGACCGTGCGGTCCGTGATTTTGAAAAGCAATTGGCCGCACATGCCTCCGAGCAGCATCGCGCCGCCGCCGAAGCGCTGGTGCGCAAGTCGCGAATCTGCACAACGCTCGAAGATGAGTTGGACCAGGCTGCGGGCTCGTTGGCGCTTGAGCCGGATGCCATTGCTGCCGCTGCGCGCACGGCAGAAGGTGCGTGGCAATCCGAAGCGCCGTTGGCGGAAGCCTTTGAAACAGCGCTGTCGGCGCGATTGAAAGGTGCAATTTCTTTGGCGGATGCATTGAGTCATCAAAGTCGCGATGCGGCAATTGCAGAGTTGCGAAAGAAACAGGAAGAGCAGCGGCGCGTTGCCGAAGAGCTGTGTTTGCGTCTTGAAATTGCGACCGGCGCGGAGTCGCCGGCCGATCAACGCGACGTACGCATGCAATTTCAGGTCGAACGATTGGCGCGCAAGCTGGGTGGTGCGAATGAGCGATCCGGTGGCGGTGACGAGGTTGCCGAAATTCGCCGCGAGTGGCTGCGTGTCGGACCGCTTTCATCCTCCGATCGCAAAAAGCTTGAGGCGCGTTTCGAAAAGGCACGCGCGCCATGAGATGCATGCACATGACGGCCGTAGGCGCGCCTGATGTGTTGCAACCCGCAATCGTCCCCGATCCGCAGCCGGGCCCCGGCGAGATTCGCGTGCGAATCAAGGCTGCAGGTGTGAATCCGGTGGATACCAAGCTGCGTGCGCGCGGAACGTACTTTCCGGATCGGGTTCCGGCGATTCTTGGCTGCGATGGCTCCGGCGTGATTGATCAAATCGGACCCGGAGTCACGCGATTTCAATCCGGCGACGACGTGTTTTTCTGCAGCGGTGGCATTGGCGGCGTGCCCGGGTGTTATGCGCAGTTCGCGGTTGTTCACGAACAGTACGCGGCGCGAAAGCCACAAGGCATGTCGTTTCACACCGCCGCCGCATTGCCGCTCGTGTTGATCACGGCATGGGAGGCGCTGCACGATCGGGCGCAGATTCAAACCGGCGATGAAGTCCTCATCCATGCCGGAGCCGGTGGCGTGGGGCATGTCGCGATCCAATTGGCCCGCCTGGCCGGAGCCCGGGTGATTACGACTGTCAGCGGCGATGCGCGCGCGAAATTTGCGCGCGATCTGGGTGCGGAGCGCTGCATCGACAGACAGTCCGAGGACGTCGTCGCCGCTGTTCTGGATTGGAGTAACGATGGAGGTGTGCGAATCGCGTTTGATACCGTGGGTGGATCAACGCTCGCGCGCTGCTTCGACGTGACTCGTTACGCGGGCGACGTTGTTACCCTGCTGCAACCCGACGCCAGTATTGACTGGAAAGTAGCGCGCAATCGAAATTTGCGCGTGTCATTTGTGCTCATGTTGACGCCCATGTTTCAAAACCTGCATGCGGCCCGCGTGCATCAGCGCGAGATCCTCGAGAAGGGCGCACAGTGGGTGGAGCAAGGAAAGCTTCGCGTGCATGTCAGTCATGTGCTGCCGTTCGCCGAAGCGGCTCAGGCGCACCGGCTCATCGAAGCGGGGCACATGCACGGTAAAATCGTGCTGGATATGGAGCTGTAAGACATGACCGCAACCCAACGTGACCGACGCCACGCACGACGCGAGGTCGTCAAGCAATTCGACCAGACCTTCGATGCCAAGCGATACGACTACGCGCGCCTGGTGCATCCGGTGCGCGGCAAGGCGAAACTGGTCGGCGTCGGTGTGGGCTTTGCGCTCTACTCGATCATCTTTGTGATCGCCTGGTACGGTTGGAGCAACGGTCGCGTTTCATACGAGTTGTTTCTCAAGACGACATGGGTCCTGATTCTCCCGGCGACGGCCATTGGCGTTTTTTCGTGGTTGCTGGCGTTTAATCGAATGGAAAACACGCTGCGCGAACCGTTGCGCAAGGTCATCGCTGCGGCCGAAGGTACAAATGGCGCACTGTGGCGCTATGCGCCGCTGTTGCAGGCTTCAGATCCGGAAAATACCGCCGCGAAGACGGCGCTGAATGCTTCGCGCGAAGGACGCGCCGGAGAAATCGACACTGAGGATTTTTGTACTGGCGTTACGGCCATTCGCAAGGCCATCGAGCGCCACGATCACAAGCCCATCGGGACCGACGTGTGGATCGAGGTTGCGGACAACCTCGATTCGCAGTGACTTTACTACAGCGAATTGCCACCCCAGCCGGAGCGTCGGACTCGAATACGCGATAGAACAATTCCGAAAATACTTCCGGCCATGAAGATGATCGCTCCGATGACCAGCGTGTCCTTGCGCGAGCGTTCCTGCAGTATCTGGTTTTCCTGACGTAACATCTCCGCTTCTTTTTCTGGTGGAAGCGGAGCCGGCTGGGCCGTTTGGACGACAGCCGAAGGATCCGCAGGCGCTGGTGTGGCTTGCAGCAGGCGATCGCGTTCCTCCGTCAGTGACGTGCGTTCCTGTTCCCAGGTATCGCGCTCTTTGCGCAATGTTTCGATGGTCGTTTCGAGATCCTTCTTCTCGGCGTCGACGCGGGCCAGCTTCTGTTCGGCGGCGGTCAACTTGATCTTGCTGGTTGGCTCATCGATCAGATATTGCGAAAGCACCCAGCCTTCCACGCCATCCTTGGTCCGGACATGCGTGTATCCGGTTTCCTCGTTCATGCTCAGAATCTGCAACGGCGTCCCGCTGGGCAGCGTGCGCAGAATCGGGTGTTGGGTGCCCTGGCCGGAACGCAGGGTGATCGTAATCTGATCGATGACGTAAACGGTTTTGTCGGCGGCATGGGCATGGCCAATGGCCACTAACAGCACGGCAACGCACAAAAAGGCGCGGTTCAAGGTGACGGCTCCCATTCGAACAAGGTTTGTGTGCTTGTGTATCGACGGTGTTGGGCGAAATCTGAACGAAAAACAGTATTGTGGACCGAACGAAGTCTCGCGATGTTAGCGTGCCGGGCGACCCGGCTGCAAACCGGCTTTGGGGATGAATGCCCCAGACCGAATGCGGCATTGACGCATCTTCGTAGGCCTTTTATAGTTTGGCGGCCAATTTTTTGGCAACACGCGGTCCGCCGCGACACGACAACATTCTTGGACGCACATGGGGTAAGGGGTGGATATGAATAAAGTACTGGGAGCAGTAATCGTGGTCGTCGGGGCACTCGGAGCGTATGGGAGCGCCTGGGCCGCCAAGGGCGATCCCGCCGCCGGAAAGGAAAAGTCGGCACTTTGCCACGGATGCCACGGGGAAAAGGGAATGAGCGTTGCGCCTAATTTTCCCAACTTGGCAGGTCAGTTTTCCGGATACATCAAGAAGCAGATTCGCGATTTTCAGGCCGGCAAGCGCAATGACGACACGATGAGCGCCATGGCGGCGACCGTGACCGAAGCGCAGGACCTGGAAGATATCGCCGCCTATTTCATGAGCCAGACTTCAATGAAAGGCGCGGCCACCAAGGGCTCCAAGGCCGACAAGGGCAAGGCCATATTCATGGATGGCAACCTGGAGAAGGGCGTCTATGGATGCAAGAACTGCCACGGGGAAACCGGTAAGGGCAAGTCTGCGGACAACCATCTGTTCCCGGTGATCGGGGGTCAGAATAAGGACTATCTGCTTAAGCAGCTGCACGACCTGAAGGAAGGGCGACGCACCAACGACCCGGCGGGAATGATGGGTGACATTGCCAAAGGTCTGTCGGACGACGACATTGAAGCGGTCGCCGAATACATTTCCGGCCTGTAAGTTTCAAAATAACGATCGAAGACAACGCCCCGAAATGGGGCGTTGTTGTTTTCGGGACCTACTTTTTCAGAAGGAATTCCAACAGGGCTTTTTGGGCATGGAGCCGGTTTTCCGCTTCGTCCCAGACCACACTTTGGCGGCCGTCGATTACTTCGGCGCTAACTTCCTCGCCGCGGTGTGCGGGCAGGCAATGCATAAACAGCGCATCGGGGCGCGCGGCTGACATGACCTTGGCGTCGACCTGATAGTTTGCAAAGGCCTCCGCACGCTTCTGCTGTTCCTCTTCCTGTCCCATGCTTGCCCAGACATCCGTGACCACGAGATCGGCGTCACGCGCCGCCAGCACGGGATCACGCACTAGCGCGCAACGCACCGGGTCTGACGCAAGTAACGCGGCATCCGGATCATAGCCCGCCGGGCACGCGATCCGGAGTTCGAAATCAAATTGTCGCGCGGCATTGATGTAGGAGTTGCACATGTTGTTGCCGTCCCCGATCCAGGCGACCGATTTGCCTGCGATGTCGCCGCGATGTTCGATATAGGTCTGGATATCCGCCAGCAGCTGGCAGGGGTGGTGACGGTCGGTGAGTGCATTGATCACCGGGACGCGGGAGTTCTTTGCAAACAGCTCGATTTTTTCGTGTTCGAATGTCCGGATCATGATTCCGTCGACCATGCGTGACAGAACACGGGCGGTGTCCTCGATCGGTTCGCCGCGACCCAGTTGGGTGTCGCGTGGCGAAAGAAACAAAGCATGTCCGCCAAACTGTGCCATGGCGGCCTCAAATGAGACGCGCGTGCGCGTAGATGACTTTTCAAAAATCATCGCCAGTGTTTTGTTCTTCAGTGGCTCATAGATCTCGCCGCGGGCCTGCATCGCTTTGAGCTCAATTGCACGGCGCATCAACGCCTGCAATTCTTGCGGAGAGAAATCAAGCAACGTGAGAAAGTGGCGAACGGTCATGGCAGGGAATCGGCTCAGGCCGATTTGAAGAATTCGGTGACCAGGGCGGTGACGCCCGCGACGATCTGGTCCGCTTCCGCGTCCGAAATAATGAGCGGGGGCAAGATCCGGATGATTTTTTCATGCGTCACGTTGATGAGCAGTCCGCGTGACAAGGCTCGTGCGATGAGTTCGCGGCAGTCGCGCTCGAGTTCCACGCCGATCATCAATCCTTTGCCGCGGATGTCGACAACTCCGTTCTGACTCGTGAGATTGGCGCGCAGGCCGTCGAGGATTCGTTGTCCCTGTCGCGCAGCGTTTGCGGACGCGCCGGTTTTCTCCAGTGCGCCAATCGTGGCCAGCGCGGCGGCGCAGGCGAGCGGATTGCCGCCAAACGTCGAGCCGTGATTTCCCGGGCCGAATGTCGTTGCGGCTTCGCCCCGCGCCAGGCAGGCTCCGATCGGAACGCCATTCGCCAGTCCCTTTGCCAGCGGCATGACATCGGGCAACGCGTCTTCGTGCTGATTGGCGAACCACTTGCCCGTGCGGCACATGCCGCTTTGAATTTCATCCAGGATGAGCAGCCAATGATGCTGGTCGCAGATCGCGCGCAATCCCGATAGATAGCCTTCCGGAGGAACATTGACTCCGCCTTCGCCCTGCACCGGTTC
>DKAR01000140.1 GCA_002450895.1 Proteobacteria bacterium UBA6921 | reverse complement strand
AATCAGTGCCAGGAGCGTGGCTTTTCCCGCCAGCGACTCCATCGTTTTTCCGCTTTCCAGAAGAGAGTTTTCCACAGTCGCGATGGCCAGAACTCGCAGGCCACGGTGGGCCATTCGATCAGCCGCCTCGAGCATGATTTGTTGCTGAGGATCATCGACGGAAATCCGAAGATCAGATTTATCATTCCGGCCGCAAAATCTGACAAGAACCTCAGGCGCGCCTTTGATAAAGACCTGTTGCTCAGCGTGCGGCCCGACATGAGCCGTTGCCATCATCTTCGTGGACGGATCAAAGGGAAGCTCACCCCAACGCGGCCAATCCTTGCGCAACACATCGACGTCGATGCCGCCCTTCATCGCAAGGGAAAGCAAGGCGCCCTCCGTTGGATCGCCTAGCACCCGCCAGCGCGAATCCGCCGCATCGGGAGCGATCAATTTTGAATCGTTGCATAGTGCGGCGGCTTCCATGGCCTTTCTGAGAGCCAAATCTGGTACAAAAGGGAATCCGTCCAGCTTGATATCTCCGGCCGGTGCGTACCCATTGCCAGATATTTCGAATGTCCGTTCATCGGGTAGCCATACCGTCGAAACCATCATTTCGTTTCGAGTCAGCGTTCCGGTCTTGTCCGTGCAGATAATGCTTGTGGAACCGAGCGTCTCTACGGCGGCCAATCGGCGGACAATCGCGCCACGACGCGCCATTCTTTGCATGCCGACCGCGAGTGCAATCGTCATCGCAACGGGCAGGCCCTCAGGCACCATGGAGACAACCTGACTGATCGCGACCATGAAGATGTCAATGAACTGGAGCCCACGTAGTGCGCCCAGTGTGACGACGAGGACAAAAACAATCAGGGCCGCCACCACAAGATTCCTTCCGTACTGCGCAATGCGTGTTTCTAGGGGAGTCGGCGCTTCACGAGTTGTTGCCGTCAAGCGCGCAATCTTGCCAATTTCTGTCGACAGCCCTGTTGCTGTTACGATCGCCCGAGCGCGCCCGGCGGTAACGTGGGTACCGGAAAAGACCATATTGGTCCGGTCGGCAAGGATTGTTTCGGAAGCAAGGGTCCCGGATTCCTTGACCACAGGAACCGACTCGCCGGTGAGTGCTGCTTCGGCGCATTGCAGCGCCGCGCATTCCACAATTCGCGCGTCCGATCCAATCGCGTCTCCAGTTGAAAGCAGCAGGATGTCGCCTGGAACAAGATCCCGCGCATTCACAACTTGTTCAATACCGCCACGGACCACCCGGGCGGATACCGCGGACAGTCGCTGCAGTTCGGCCATCGATCGCGCGGCTCGCCCTTCCTGAACAGCGCCGATGGCCGCATTGATAATGACAACGACCAATATGACGGATGCATCTCCGAGATTTCCAAGCAAGCTTGCCATCAACGCGGCAACCAGAAGTAAATAGATCAACGGACTTTTGAACTGCCGCAAAACTAAAGCCGCATAGGACTGCTGTCGGTCCTTTGGGAGCTCATTGAATCCAAACGTGTCGCGCCGTTCGTCGATTTCAGTAGTTGAGAGCCCAAGTGTGAGATTGGAGTCGAGTGCCGCGACGACGTCCGCCGCGCGACTCGCATGGGCGAATCCGTTCACGGTGTAACTGCGCGTTTGGGAACTGTTATTCGGCATCAGTTATTTTTTGGATCATCCGCAGATATTCCCATTTGCGGTACGATCATGTCAGAGTATTCAAACTAAGGAGACAATCATGAAGTACAACTGTCGATACGTGCTAGTACTAGCCCTTGGGTTGGGCATGCAGGCGCCCGCCTTTGCCGCAGATGCAACGCGAGGAAAAGCGCTTTATGAAAACCATTGCATTGGATGCCATACAGACTCAGTACACAAGCGCGAAAACAAAAAAGCGACGAATCGCGATGAGGTTGCCGCGTTTGTCGCGCGCTGGGAAAAAGAGATGAATCTAAAATGGAGCGCGGAAGAGCGGGCGGATGTGACCGAGTACGTAAGCGCGACGTACTACAAGTTCTAAGAAAGCCTGGTGTGGTTATCCGTTACGCGCGGCGCGCCGGACGGTAGGACGAGTGTAAGTCAGGTTCTTTTGCCCAAGAGGTCAGGGGTTCTGGCTTGTGAATGGCGTACCCCTGTGCGTAATCGATCCCAAGCTTCCCGAGCTGGTCGAGAATTTCTGAATTTTCGACAAATTCGGCGATGGTTTTAAGGCCCATGACGTGGCCAATCTGGTTGATGGACGAAACCATGGCTGCATCCATCGGGTCCGCCAGCATGTCGCGGACAAACCCTCCGTCAATTTTCAGGAAATCGACCGGCAGATTCTTCAGATAACCGAATGAACTCAGGCCGGCGCCAAAATCGTCCAGCGCAAACCGGCATCCGTACTGTTTTAGTGTTGATATCAATTTCGTGGCGCGCGTCAGGTTACTGACCGCGGTTGTCTCAGTCACTTCAAAACAGATGGAGGATGGATTGATTCCCGAATGATCGAGCTCGCGCATTACGAATTCCAGAAGCCCTTCATCGCAAATCGTTTGCCCGGAGAGATTGATTGTCCAGATGTGATTGGCGTCCGCCGTATGGTCGCGATTCTCACGCAGATGGCGTATCGCTGCGGCGATGACCCAGCGGTCGATCATGGGCATCAGGTTGTAGCGTTCTGCGGCAGGAAGAAACGAGCCGGGTGGAACAATGCGATTTTCTGTATCCAGCATACGCAACAGTATTTCGTGATGAACCTCGGTGCTGTTGCTGCGCAGCGGCACGATACGCTGATGATAGAGGCAGAATCGATTTTCGTTGAGCGCGGTACGTATGCGTGGCAGCCACTGCATTTCGCCTTGGCGGCGCGCCAACTCTTCATCATCCTGCTGGTAAATATGAATTCTGTTTCGACCGAGATCCTTCGCCACGTAGCATGCGGAGTCTGCGTTGCTCAGGATATCGTTTAACGTACCACTGTCCCCGCGTACCGGGACCACACCAATACTGGTAGTAATTTCAAAAGATTTGTCTTCCCAGGAAAAACGAAAATCACGAATTTCATCGCGCAGTTCGCCGGCAGTGCGCATTGCCCCTTCCGCAGTACACTCGTTGAGTAGCACGCCGAACTCATCTCCGCCGAGTCTGGCCACAGTATCCGATTTTCTGACATGAGCGCGCAGTCTGGCTGCGATTTGTTTCAGCAGTTCGTCACCCGCGACGTGACCGCACGTATCGTTAACAACCTTGAATTGATCGAGATCCAGGTAAAGGAGCGCGTTTTCAACGCCATCGATTCGAGCGGCGGTCAGTGCAACTTCCACGCGCCGTTCGAATTCACTTCGGTTGGTCAATCCGGTCAGTGAATCGTGTGTCGCCTGATAGGCGAGCTGCTGGGTCATTTCGCGCAGTGCAGTAATGTTCTTGAAGACAAGAATGGCCCCAAGTGTTCCCTGGCCAAGGTCGCGGATCGGTGCAGCAGTGAATTCGATGGAGTAAGCCTTGCCGTCGCGGCTCTTGAGAATCATGGCCCCTGTTGAATTGACGATGCGATTTTCATGAATGGCTGATAGCGCTGGATTTGTCGTTGCGGGAACGTTGTGCTCATCAAAAACGTTCAATACATCAGGCAGTGACGTTCCGCGGGCATTTTCCACACTCCAGCCGGTCAAATCCTGTGCGGCCTTGTTCAGATACTCCACTTTTCCTTCCGGGTTGGTTGTAATGACGCCGTCGCCAATGGAATGCAGCGTAACTTGCGCCCGCTCTTTTTCGTGGTGGAGCTTTTGTTCATTGCGTGTGGTGTGGCGAATGACCATGAACGCTACAAAAAGTCCCACGACGACGGCTGCCGAGCCGAATCCCAGAATAAACAGTCGGGCGTTGCTATAGCTTTCAGCCGCCTCGTCGCTTGCTCGCCGAGAGGCATCACGCTGATACTCCAACAGTTCAGTTAAATGGACAAAGACCTGGTCCTGGGCAGGAATGGTTTTTCGGTACAGCAGCTCAACGGCATCGCTAAATTGCTCCTTTATGGCAAATTCCACGACTTCGTTTTGCAGCGATACGGTATAGCCGGTTATCTTTCCCTGCGAATCCAGAATGTCGCGTTCGCGCGGGTCCAAGTCCAGGGACAGCAGCGCTGCCCGGGCATTGGCAAACTCTGCGGCATAATGGTTGAATTGCATGAATTCGTCATCGCGCTGAAACGGATCCGTCAGCGTCACCATCCGATACATGCTGATTGTACGGTCGCGCGCTGCGTTGCGCATGGCCTGAACGAATCCGATCTTTACGTCGTAATTGTTTACGATCCGATTCAACCGGCTTTGGATGTCCGCCATATTGCGCAGGCCGACAAACGTCAACGCGGCGAGAAAGGCCAGCACGAGAGCAAAGCCAAGCGCGAGCACTCGCTTGATTGATACTTTGCCGAGGTACACTGAAATGCCAACCATTGTTTGATCCTAGTGGGCCGCGAATCACAGCACCTTAAGTATTTGTCGGATCGGAAAGAACGAGATTGAGTCTTGAAGATGTCACAAATCTTGTCGGGAGAAGAATATTGCCTTTATCTGATGATCAACTGCTTCGGTACAGCCGGCATATCATGCTCGCCGGATTCGATATACGGGGGCAGGAAAGAGTCTCCGCGGCGCGAGTGCTCGTCGTCGGCGCCGGTGGGTTGGGATCGCCTGTTTGTCTCTACCTTGCCGCGGCTGGCGTGGGTACGCTTCGCATTGCGGACGGTGACAGCGTTGAACTGACCAATCTGCAGCGCCAGATTCTTTATGCCACCGCGGACGTCGGCGCGAGCAAAGTGAGTGCCGCAGCCGCGTATCTTTCGCGCCTGAATCCGGACGTCAGCGTCGTGCCGATTCCGCAGCGTTTGTCTGGCGAGTCCCTGATTGAGCAAGTATCGCAGGTCGACGTAGTTGTCGACGCGACAGACAATTTCGCGACGCGTTTTGAGCTCAACGCCGCATGCTGTGCCGCGCACGTCCCGCTTGTCTCGGCGGCGGCGATTCGAATGGAAGCTCAAGTCGCGGTCTATAGCTATCGTGGCGGCACGGGCCCTTGTTATCGCTGCCTCTATCAGGACGAGCAGGAAATTGCGGAAAGTTGTTCCGAAACGGGCGTGCTCGGGCCGCTTGTCGGTATCATCGGCGCGATACAAGCACTCGAGACGCTCAAGGTGCTAACAGGCATGGAAAGCTCATTGGACGGAAAGTTACTTGTTCTCGACGCGAGGCGCCTTGAATGGCGTACGGTGAAACTTCGGGCAGATCCCAAGTGCCCGATTTGCGGGCCAAAATGAGAAGTTGGTCGCACGCCGACTTTGACACAAGCGTCTCTCTCTCAAGTCTTCTAAAGATATTCCGCTAAACCCACTGACGGGCGCAGGCGCAGCTGGTTACCTGCGTCCGTAAGATTCTATTTTCCCGGATTCAACAGGGGGTATGCCGTGCCTGTCACTTCTCGCGTTTTCAATTCTCGCCGCTGGATTAACGTCATGTGCGCCGCAATCGCGCTGTCTGCCTCTTTCTCTGCGCAGGCAGAAGAAGACGAGAACGTGATATCAGGTGCGGGCGCCCACTTTCCATGGATCATTTTCGATACCCTGAAAGACGATCTGCAGCACCTCGTTACGAAAAAGATTGTTCTGTACGGAAAGAATTCCATGCTGGGACAAGGGTGCAACGCGGCTGTAAAAATGGCGAAGCAAAATACCGCCAAGCACGAAACTTTTGGCTTCGTTTGCTGCAAGATTTCCGACGAGGAAATTCAGAGGGAAGGACTGACTGTCTATCCTCTCGCTCTTGAGCCTTTGGCGATCATGGTCAACAAGGCAAATCCGGTAGCGAACCTGACGGAGAGCCAGGTAAAAGGAATTTTTTCCGGCAAGATTCGTAACTGGAACGAAGTTGGCGGCGAAGACCGTCCGATCGTTGTGATCACGCGCTTGCATTGCAAGGACCGCGAAACCGACTGGAAGCATGTCCTTCCCAGCGACAAGGAATTTGCTGCAGAACGAGTTGACGTTTCGTCTGACGATGATCTGATCAAGCGCGTCAGCGACTTTCCTGGCTCCATCGGATACAGCGGAACGACCTGGGCACGCGAGCCTTCGCTGGCAGTCAAGAGTATTACGGTGAACGGTGTGCCGCCAACGGCGCAGAGTCTGAAGTCAAAGAAATATCCCTATTACCGCAGCCTCTCCGCTGTGACAAACACGGCTCCGTCAACCGAAGTGCTGAAGATCATACGTGAGGTACAGACCGGCAAGACGTTTCGCGTAGCAGCAAAACAGTACGAGCTCTTGCCCGTTTACAGTGATTAAGGATTTTGATGAAGTTCTTTCCGCAGACGTACCGGGCACGCCTGATAGTCTACAGTTCGGTGCTGATGGTTTTTCTCGTCAGCACCCTTGCCTATTCGTATTACTACACCCGCGCCGTAATTCTCGACGAATCCGAAAACAACCTCGGTAACACGGCGCGACTCCTCCAAAGCCAGATCGAATCGGAGCGCAATGAATTATTGCGCTATGCGGGCATCGTGAGCGATGACCTGCGCATCCAGGAATACATGTTTGTTGTCGTGCGGATTGGCAGTGACAACGAGCCGCTTCTAAAACTTTACGAGCGCCTCTTTGGATGGCTCCCTGTCGATCGACGCGTCATGATGGGCGACAACGGCCGGGTGCTTATCGGGTCGCAGAATCAGGATCTCGCAGCCTGGATTCGCAAGCACCGCGAACACGTTTCCGAGAAGGTCTTTTATTTCGAGGGCGAATACGGTCTCGAGATGGTTGCCGTGGCTCCGATTGTCTATCAGGGAGACCCCTTGGGCGTCGTTGCGCTGACACGTACGCTAAATCGCTCCTGGCTGCAGCAGAAGCGGCAGAACAGCGGTGGGCATGTGTTCATTGAAAAGGGTGGCAAGATCGTTCTGAGCACGCTCGGCGACACGGCACGTAGCGATTTTGAAATCTCGAATGGACGGCTTCACCTGGGCAACGAAACGTACCGCGTCAATCCGATGGAGCTGCCGGGTCTGGACGAGTCGATGCCACACATGTGGTACGGCGTCTCCGAAACCGGACTGGTTCAGACGCTGCGTGATCACGGCCAGATTACTGCGCTGCTCGCATCTGCGGGCGGACTTGCCATTCTTGCGGTTGGGTTGATGATCTTCCGAAACTTCAATCGACCACTATCACGTCTGATCGTGATGACTGAGGAAATCGCCGAAGGGCGGCTTCCAGTGATGGTGAAGTCCGAGGCGCAAAACGAAATTGATGTACTGGCAAACAAATTCGCGGACATGCTGCAGGCATTGCGTGACAAGCAAACCGAAATTGATCGTGTCCACAAACAGCTCGAAAAATCCGCGATCACGGATACGTTGACGGGACTCTACAATCGCCGTCATCTTCAGGAAATCTTTCCCAAGCTGCGCGCGCAGGCGCATCGTGATTGGCGCAGCCTGTCGATCACACTGTGCGATCTTGACCACTTCAAGAAGATCAATGATCAAAACGGTCACCTTGCGGGCGATCAATGCCTGGTGCATTTTGCCAAGTTGCTGAAGCAATACTCGCGATCGAGCGACTTCCTTTATCGTATCGGTGGTGAGGAGTTCGCCATTCTTTCGATTTGCAAAGACATGGAAGGCAGTGTCGCCATTGCCGAAAAGCTTCGGATGGCGTGCGAAGAAAATCCGGTTACCTATCGAGGCAAGAGTATTACGGTTACCGTTAGTTGTGGCGTTAGTTTTACCACGCCGGATGATCCGCATGAGACGGCGCTTCAACGCCTGCTCTCCCGTGCCGACAAGGCGCTGTATGACGCGAAAGACGCCGGCCGCAATCGCGTATGCGTTTATCAGGAAGCCAGCAGGTCGGATACACCGGGCGCACAACGCGCCTGACCAAGTTCCTTTCCGTTCGATCCCCGTAGCTGAGTTATTCGGTCCGACTCCATTGCGCTGAACGGATCGGAGTTACCTGTGTCGTCCTGTTTGCTACGGCGTAGCGCATCTGTCGTTCCGAAGGGGGCGCGAAAGCTGTCGACGGCACCGTGCAGCGACTTTGCGTTCCGCCATCATTAGAAACTTTTGCCCGAATTGATGATGCACTGATTTCCGAAGTTGACCGTCGCGTGCGCAGAATTCCACTACGGCTGCACGCCGATGAGCTTTCCTCAATGCAGCGCAGCTGATGCAAGTAACAAAGCGCTGAACGCAGTAGGGGATGTCTGGCGGACAATAGGCCTAAACCCATTCCGAGAGTTGCGAGCGACGAAGAAGGGATTCAATAACCGCGACAGGGGCGCGCTTTCATTGTCGGGCGACCGCGACCGCGCGCTACCGCGAAAAAAGGCTTGAAGTCTGGTTAGTTCGGCTCTGCTTTGTCAGAGAAATTTCGTGGCGCGGGCTTCGCCGGTTCGGGTTCTGCAACAGGAGCTGCCGCTGCGGGTTCGGTACCTGCGGTAGGCGCAGCATTTGTTGCCGTTTCGCCTTCCGGGGCTCTAGCGGCTGGTTGTTCAGCGCGTGGAGAATCAGAGACCTCGGCCGCATTCTTCGCAGCGCTGGCCGGCTTGGAAGTCTTTTCCGGTTGTTGGCTGGGTTCTGCGCTCGCCTTTGGGGCAGACTTGGCCGGTACCTTTTGTGGCTGCTCCTGCGCGGTTTCGACCGGAGTGGATTTCTTCACCGGCGCCGCGCTGTGTTTTTCCGTCACGCCCGAAGCTCTTTCGGGTTGCACGATATCGGGAGAGTCCTGCGCCGGTGCGATCGCCGTGGCAGGTTCATCTGTCGTCGCATTTGAGCGGTGGATGATATCTTTGATCTTCTCCTTCACTGCCGCGGGGGCAACAACTTTTTTCGCCTCATCGCCGCTAGTTGCAACTAACGCAATGCCACCAATCGCGAGAACGGCAATGGCAACACCGACAATCAATCCAAAGTTCGAGCGAGTCTCAGGGGCATCGGTCCGGACTCTTGGGCTCGCCGCCGGCACGAAATCACGTGCGGTAAATGTCGGTTTGGTCTTGAATTCACCGGAACTGTTTGCGCGGCGTGCACCAGAAGACTCAGATTGGCGCGACCGTTTTTCTGCGGCGGGAGGCGGCGGTTCCGGCTTGGCGGCAGGCGCTGACGAAGCTTCTTCCTGATGCAGCACGGATTCGGCTTCATTGTCATTTCGCAAGCCAAGCGTTGTTTCCCATAGTATTGCATCAGAAACCCAACCGGATTTTTGAACCTTGCCAAAATTGCTTGGGCCGGTCTGATTCGGTTTGAAAGCCGGGAGTTTTTGCGTCTTTTGGCTTATTTCGTAGACGTTTTGCTGCAATTCTGGGTCGCCAGAGGATGACGGTGATGGTGATTCAATTTCTTCCTTGCGCGATTGGGCGGCGCGCTTCTTGGCTTCCAGCTTCTTTTGCAGTCGCGCCAGTTCACCTTCAATTTCGTCGAGATCTTCTGAATCTGCGCCGGAGGAGGAACGTTTTGAATCCAACGCCGATTTCGCCTGAGCTTCCTTGATTTTGCGGGCTTGCTCTTCGGCCATGGCGCGCTTTCTTTCCTCTTCCTCGCGTCGTGCCGCATCCGCCTGGGCTTTCAGCCGCGTAATTTCGTTGTCGGCTTTGCGACGGATTTCGTCGGCCAGGGCAGCACGTCGCTCGCTTTCTTCAACCGCTCGGCGTTGAGCAGCATCCATTTCGGCGACCAGGCGGGCCTGTTCTTCGGCATCGCGGCGCATGGCTTCCGCCGCTTCTGCCTTTCGTTTGGCTTCCGTCAGCATGACCGCACGCTTCGATTCAGTTTCCGATGCGCGGCGGGACAGATCCTCCGCTCGCTTGCGTGCAGCGTCGGCCTCGGCGCGAAGGCGCGCCGCTTCCTCTTCTGCGCTGCGCAATGCTTCTTCCGCGGCGCGCTTCTTTTCCATTTCTTGGTCGAAGTTTCGTTTCATTCGTGCTATCTCACTGGCCTGCGCTTCTTTCGCGGCGGCGATTTCTTCCTGCTCGCGCTTCATGTCTCCGCGCAGTCGATTCAACTCCGCATGAAGTTGTTTGACTTCCTTTCGTGTTGCTTCGTGGGCGGCTTCTGTCGCCACCAAATTCAGTGAAAATTCGTTTGCCCGTTCGTGGGCGGCGCGAGCTTCTTCCTGCGCGTCCGCAACGTGCTGACTGGCAAGTTGCGCGGTCCGTCGTGAGACATCACGGACTTCCTGTTCCGCCTGCAATCGAGCCTGTTCCAGTTCGGTCTTCAAACGCTCCAGCTCGCGCGCCTTGATGATCCGGTCTTGCTCCGTTTGCTGCAGTCTTTTCTGCAGTTTTTCGCTCTGGTCCTTGAAAGAATCCAATTCTCGTTTCGCGCTGTCTTCGGACGCTGCGTAACGCTTCAGAGCCTGTTGCTCACGCGACCGGGCACGCTCGACTTCAGATCGCAGCGTTTCGACGTCTGCCTGGGCGCCGGCAAGCTGCTTCGCTGACGCGTATTCACGTGTCTGGACGTCTTCCGTGCGCAATTCTGGTGCCGGGCGTTCCTGTTCCTTGCTTGTTACGGCACGTTGGCCATAAGTCTTTAATTCTTGGGAACCCATGGATCGGGATGCCGAAGGCGCCGGGGTGGCCAAGGGAAGGCCAATCTGGCGGAGGTCCTGGTTCAGAACCGCGACGGAAAATCCAAGCTGGCGCAGGACAAAGCCAGCCGCCGCCGCTCGGGGTGCGCTATCCGCACAGGCGACGAATTTGCCATAGGTGTTCAAAGACCGGGATTTCGCTCGTATCGACGAGAGCGGGACGTTCAATGCCCCGGGCAGCGTGCCGCTGCGATATTCCGCGTCGCTTCGAACATCAATCCATTTGCCTCCGGCGCTGATCATTGCTTGCGCCTCGTCCGGCGAGATATACGACAGCGCCGGTTCCGCGATAAAACGATTGAAATCTTCTCGGGACAGCCGCATCAGCAGCCCATCGGTCAGCATGGTCACCGTTGCGCCACGGGGCCGCTGCGACAACAGAGCCTCTTCGCCAAATCCGGATCCCTCGGAGAGTTCAGCGACGCGAATGGGTGTTTTGTCGGAGGCGGCCTGTTTGGTTACGGCGCAGCGTCCCTCCTTGACGATGAAATAATCATTCGCGGATTCGTCGGCCTGCCGAATCACGACATCTCCGGCACGTACGGGGCATTCCTTCATGCTCTGCATGAGTTGTTCGATGTTCTTCACCGGAACGCTCATTACGGAAAGCAGTTTCAGGAATCGTGTCATCCAATCCGATTCATCCTCAGATTGAATTTCATTGACCTCGTACGTGTCGTGACTGTCGCTGACCAGTATTTCAAGCAGTGAGCGATCGATGCTGAGAACCGTCGAATTGCTCTTCGCAACGATCGTGGCTTGGCGAGGGCGTACGTCCGAGAGCGGATGCAAGGCCGCGGGTGTGTCCGACTTGATGCTGATGCTCTGGCCCGAGGGGAGTTGAACTTCAACTTCGCCGTCCAACAAGTAGTAGGTCTTACCATCGGTATCGCCAAAGCGAAAAAGTGTGCGAGTCGCGAAGAGCGGTTGGACGGCGGATTTCGCGGCAATTTCGCGCAAACGATCCATGCCAAGCGTATTCAGGGGAATAAGCTTTTTCAGGATCTTTTCGTCAGGGCCCTTGCTGGCCAGTTTTTTCGCCGCGGTCATGGTGCGCGCCTCGATTCTTCAAATGCCTGTTGCCGGCGCTCGGTCACTCTTATCCTGAGGACCCGCAGTGCCAACGCCTCTTTAAGATAACAATCAGGATAAGAAAACCGGGTCGTTAACTCCGTGAATAGATTCACGGGTGCTGTGCTACAACCTGCGCCCTTTGGCGAAATACCGGGAAACGAAAAGGAGGGAGTGTGAGCCGGTCGACAGTGTCAGTTTGCGCCGGGCCACAGTGCTTTTTGTTCGAAGGTGGAGCGTTGTGATTGAGTCGCTTGGAACCAGTCCAGCACTTTGTCAGCCGGAATGGGCCCGCTGAAAATGAACCCTTGCCCCTGGTCGCAGCCGCGCGTGCGAAGAAAATAGAGTTGGTCGTCGTTTTCCACGCCCTCGGCCATGACTCGCAATCGCAAGCTCTTGGCCAGGACGATAATTGCCTCGGCAATTGTTGCATCGTCAGGGTCTGTTGAAATATCGCGAACGAACGATTGATCAATCTTGACGCTGTCGACCGGAAACCGCTTCAGGAAACTCAGTGACGAATAGCCGGTTCCGAAATCATCCATGGAGATTTCAATGCCGAGCTCATTAAGGCGGTCGAGTGTCGAAATTGCGGACTCAATGTCTTCCAGCAAGTAGCTTTCGGTAATTTCAATTTCGAGCAGGTTCGAGTCGAGCCCCGATGCGCGCAGCGCATTGGCAACCGTATCCACGAGCTTTTCCTCCCGGAACTGCCGACCGGAGAGGTTGACCGCGACGCGTACATTGGGTAATCCCTGCCTGTTCCAGGCAGCCAAGTCGGCGCACGCGTGGTTCAATGCCCATTCGCCAATGGAGACGATTAATCCGGTGTCTTCGGCCAGCGGCATGAATTGATTCGGATAAAGCAGGCCAAGTTCCGGATGGCGCCATCGCAACAGCGCCTCGAATCCAGTCAGTTCGCGGCTGTGCAAGTCAACCTGGGGTTGGTAGTGCAGCTCGAACTCGTTGCGGTCCAAGGCGTGCCGCATGCTGCTTTCCATAATCAGATGCTCGACCGCCTTGGCGTTCATGTCCGCTGTATAAAAGCGGTAACTATTGCGGCCTTGTTCTTTGGCGCGGTACATGGCGGTATCGGCGTTCTTGAGCAGGTCGTCGCTGTTATCGCCGTCGAGGGGATATATGGCGATACCGACGCTGGTCGTAACGAAGACTTCGTGGCCATCCAGGTCGAACGGCTGACCCATAACATCAAGGACCTTGCGTGCCACCGTGGAGGCATCCTCGCCACCGCCAATACCTTCGAGAATGATCGTGAATTCGTCGCCACCGAGGCGCGCGACGGTATCTTCTTCGCGCGCGTTCGATAGCAGGCGGGATGCGACAGATTTGAGCAATTCATCGCCAGCCGAATGTCCGAGACTGTCGTTGATTGTCTTGAATCGGTCCAGATCCAGAAAAAGCAATGCGACAAGGCGCGAATTGCGCGACGCCTTGGCCAGCGCATGTTCGAGTCGATCGTGGAACAACATGCGATTGGGAAGTCCGGTGAGCGTGTCGAAATTCGCGAGATGCATCAATCGCTCTTCGGCCTTCTTGCGTTCGGTGATGTCGGCAGCAATTCCGACGACGCCGGAGATTTCGCCCTCGTCATCTCGAATTAGTGAATAAGCGCATTCGAAAACGGTGCCATTGATTTCGAGCGTGGGTTGAATGTCTTCTCCGGACAGCAAACGATTGAACTCGTCCTGAAACCCCGGCATATGTTCGAACAGCTCGTAAACCGAATAACCCACGAGGCCGCCCGGGTCGATGCCCAGTCGATTCAGTGCGTGACCTTCGGAAAAAACGAAAACGCCGTTTGCATCGACCGCAAACATTACGACGGGTGCGCTGCTTACGATTCTTTGCCAGCGATCATTCTTGGTGCGCGCTTGTTCTTCGAGGCGAATATAGTGCGCGAGCTGCTGCTCAAGCTGCTGATTCAGCGCGCGCAAATCTTTGACCTGGGATTCAAGCTCCGGATCGCCCGTGCCGAGCGATCCGAGTGCGCCGCGCTCATTGAAATTGGGTTCGACTCGCACGGTCACGATTCCGCTATTAGATGGCCGCGCGCCAGACACGCCGGTGGCAGGTAATCGGGATTGTCGTGCTGATGACCGGACAGTCGTTTGGTGGACATTGTTCTCTCGGTCGACGGCTATGGTTTGAACGCAGTGCCGCTTAAATTGAGCGCAAACGATACGCCAGAATTAATTTCGATGGAAGCCCGAATTCGCGCATGAAATGTGCACGCGAAAATTTTGTAAAGTTATTCGGTTGGTGACCGACGGGAAATTAATTTCTAAGTTTCCAGGTCGGTTCGCGCGATTTTGTAATGAGCTGATTTTCGATCAACCAGGTTTTTGCGTCTTCGGCATCATGATCAAACCACGCGCCTGCACTTCCGAGGCGAAACGAGTATCCCCATTCGTCCATATCCGCCATCATTCGATGACGGCCCACAGGCAGGTAGTCCGCCAAAATTATTTGCAGGTAACAGACGCCATTTTCCTCATTCGTATCTCCCCCGGCATTGGTGTGCAGCGCTTCACGTCGTGCTGAATCCATGCAAACGTAATGACATGCCTCGTGGAGGATGGAGTGCACCGGGGTGTCTTCTCGCGCATAAACATCGTGAAGAATCAGGCCTGCTTCGGAGTCGCCCCAAAAACTGCCGGGAATCGCACCGCTTCCTTCATGGATCTGTAGCTTCAAGCCATATCGGTCTAAGAGGTGCCGTAGTGCTTCGATATCGATGTCTCTTAACAGAGTAACGGCCATTTGATTAATTGACCCATTTTGGAACGCATGCGAAATCAGATCCCCGCAATTGTCGCGGTAAATAGATTTTATTTCAGATCTCACTGGATTTGTTCTGCACGGCGAACCCATCAGAAACCCAAGGAGTGCCCGGCCAATTGATTCCTCTCGCCACCGCGTCTCTTTGTATAGGAGGCGGCCAAATCTCTAAAAAAGCGTTTGTGCGTATATAAAAAAGTGAGGTATCAGGCGCGTTCAGCGCTTGGCGGTTCGATGTCCAGTCGTTCGACGAAATCTCCCTTTTCGCGATCGAGGGCCAGGATCGCACGCCCGCTTCGGCCGTTTATGGGGATGAAGAAGTATTTCTCGGCCGAACCGTAACGCTTTTCAAATTGATCAAAAATACGTTTGGCCGCGTCGTTCCCGCCAACCAGTTTGGGCATATCGACCGAGTAGCGCTTTATGTCCGAAAGGTATTGCGAATTTCTGGGCGCAAATAAGTCCCCTCGCAAATGCATCCCTCCTTGGGAAAATGAACGTGCGCGTTCGTGTTGTCGGCCTTCTTCGTCGTCCGGCAATGAAACGATCGCGATCGGGTACGGGTGGTCAGAAAATCGGGACAGGTCCTCGAGCTTCAATCCGGTGCGCGGCAAGAAATCAGCGCTCATACAAAAAAAGTGTGTTTCTGACATGACCAGCAGAACTGGGCGCTGGACGTAGACGATCCAGGTGCCTGCGACGAGCGCGGTCGCCTGGATAAGCGCGATGATGGAAAGATCGAGCTTCAGGCGCGGTTTCCCAGGCTTGAAAACGACCAGGGTCAGTAAGGGGCCGAGAACCAGATCAACTCCCGCAACGATCTTGATGCCGTTCCAGCCGCCATCAATCGGAAACAGCGGCCATCGGTACCAGACGAAAATGATGATTCCTAGTAGCGCGACGAAAAGGCACGCGCTTATGCCGAGATGAATCAAGAAGGCGGTGAATCGATTGACGCGCATTGTTGAGGGATTGTGGCTGTAACCTGTTGCCACGAGTATCGGAAGCAGATCGGCGGAGTTTAACGGAGCGCCGTTGTGCCCGGATCAATCTCAATTAACTACGTCCCGGCGCGAGGCGAGCGCAATTTTACCGATGGCCAGGGGCGGAGCTGCTAGTCGCGTGGTGTGTCCTTGTCGCGAATTATGTTGGTAATCAGGAGTAGTGACAGGATCAAAGCAACGGCGGTAATGCCGAAAATCATGATGATGAGAATTTCTTCGATCGACATGAGTTATCCGTCCTCGTCGTTGGTACAAATATCGTTGTGCGCAATAAAGTAACGTCGCTTTGCGCCCGATGCAACTTGAGAACGATTTCGGCGATCAAATTTCTCGATGCGAAGGATTCGGTCTGATTGCCGTAGCTACTAAAGGCCAGTCGCCGGAATCCGATGGATCGTGGTCGCCATATTTTCACGCAGCCACGTGGGAAGTGCCTGGGCTGGCAACGGTTCGCTGTAGAAGAACCCTTGAACAATATCGCATCCCTGGCCGCGCAAAAAAGCGAGCTGGCTTTCCGTTTCGACACCTTCAGCGACAACCTCCATACTGAGGCTATGCCCGAGGGCAATAATTGCATTTGCAATCGCTGCATCGTTGGTGCCGGTTTCGATGTCCTTTATGAAGGTGCGGTCGATCTTGATGCCATGAATCGGAAGGTGTTTCAGGTAACTTAACGAGCAATAGCCTGTTCCGAAATCGTCGATTGCGGTCTTTATTCCAATCGCGCTGAGAGCCCGAAGTTTTGCCGTTGTGGCGGGAATGTTTTCAGCAAGAACGCTCTCAGTCACTTCGATTTGCAGCAATGACGGATTGGCGCCAGTCTCCTCGATGATTGTAGCCACGCGGTTGACAAAATCAGGTTGTTGAAATTGCCGCATTGAAACGTTGACGTTCATGCGTACCGGAGGCAAACCGTCTTTTTCAAGTAATTTTGACTGTACGCAGGCGGCGCGCAATACCCATTCGCCCACCGAGATGATGAGTCCGGTCTCCTCGAGCAAGGCGATAAATTGATTTGGCGAGACTAGGCCTTTTTCCGGATGATTCCAGCGCAGCAACGCCTCCACGGCCATGATTCGCTGTGTTCTTGGTTCCAGGAGCGGCTGGTAGTGGAGAACGAACTCCTTGCGCTGTACCGCGTGGCGCAGCGCAGTCACGGTGGAAAGACGCTCTGATGCCATCAAGTGCATCTGGGGGTTGAAGAATTTGAAGCAACTTCGACCCTGTTCTTTCGCCGCGTATAGAGCTGTGTCTGCATTCTTTATCAGGGTGATCGGGTCGAGTCCGCACGTCGGATAGAATGCAATACCGATGCTCACCGTGACGAAAACTTCATGGCCATCGAGCGAAAAGGATCGCGACATGGTGTCCAGAATTTTTTGCGCGACGGAGGCGATGTCATCTGCATTGCTGACATCTTCAAGAATGATCGTGAATTCGTCGCCACCCAGCCGCGCGATCGTGTCGTTCTTTCTAACGCAGGATTCAAGGCGCCTCGCGACGGTTTTCAGTAGCTGGTCTCCGGAGTCGTGACCTAGCGTGTCGTTGATTGATTTGAAATGGTCTAGATCGAGAAACATGAGTGCGATGCTGTGCGCGTAACGCTGCGCATGTGCAAATGCGCGCGTCATGCGATCGCGAAATAGGGCTCGATTCGGGAGTCCGGTAAGAATGTCGTAATGGGCCAGGTATGTCAGTCGCTCGTCGACGCGTTTGCGCTCAATGGCATAACGCATCACGCGAACCAGAACGTGAGAGTCAATTCGGCCTTTCACGAGGTAGTCCTGAGCGCCGGCCTTCACCGCGTGCAGCGCGAGGCGCTCGTCGTTGACATTACCAATGACGATCACCGGAATGGTTGGCGCAATTGCCTGGACCTGATTCAGGTTGCTGAGCCCGCGACCATCCGGAAGCGTCAGGCTGAGAAGGAGTACGTCGTAGTTGTTCTGCGAAAGATGGTCGAGAGCTTGACGGACCAGTCCAACAGAGATCAGAGCGAATCGCCCGGAAGGAGCCTCGCTGATTAAATTTTCGATCAGAGCAACTTCGCTGGCGTCGTCCTCGACGAGGAGAACGCGAACGGTCGAGTCTTCCGGCATGCCCCATACCCCTTGATTGAATCGCGTCGGCCGGGCCGCAGGTTGTCCTTCGCCCATTTTTCTCGCGATTTATGGACTTTAGTGGAGCGAGGCAGGGACTCCTGTGACTGGGGTCAAATTTTCGCTAGGTGGCTCGGCCGGTTTGGTGGGGGGGGGTAAGAAACCAACCGGGGGAATCTCGAAGCGAGGCTGTACTCGGCTATTGTGCAGGGGTCGAATTACCGGGTAATTCGGACCGGTAAATCAGCTTGCACTCTGCAAGGGGTGATAACGAAAAAATCATTGGTATTTTCACGAAGGTAGCCACTTTTTAGGGCGCACTGGAGCGCGCTTGCTTCAGCGAAATCGCACGCCTATAATGCGCCGACTTTTTTAGGGCGGGGATGAAAAAGCGCAAAAATCGGAGCTTGCTGCTTGTGGGAGTGGGCAGCATGCTGACCTCGATGGTGGTCACCGGTTTTGCGCTCGGTTATGCCGTCGACGTGTGGTTGGAGACAAAGCCGATTTTCATGTTGTTATTCGGTGTGCTCGGCCTGGTTGGCGGATTCCTCAAAGTCTACAAGTTACTCATAAATCCGGACCTCAATTGAAAGCGACGTCTGAAATATCCGAACGTGCACGCCGAGTTATCGGAATGCAGATCCTTGCGGGGAGTGTCCTTGCGATCGGATTTTACTTGGGCGTCAGTCCGATCCATGGGCGATCGGCCTTCTTTGGCGGGCTGATCAGCGTCATGTTGAGTTACTTGCTGGGTCGCGGCGTAAAGCGGGCCGAAGCAGTTGCGGCCACCAACCCTCGCCAAAGCATGACGATCCTTTATATAGGCGCCGCGCAGCGATTCTTTCTCGCGCTGGCTGCATTTGCCGTCGGGCTTGCGTACCTGAAGTTGGAGCCCCTGGCGGTATTCATCGGATTTGCGGCCGCGCAGCTGGCGTATGTTTTTCACGCACGTGAGCCGGCGCCAAAGAATAAGGAGGCATGACGGTGAGCGAGGCGGCAGCGGGCGGTGGCGGCAGCGTTGAGTATATTCAGCACCATCTAACCAACTTGTGTGTCGGTGAGGGGTGTGAAACCAACGGCTTTTGGTCTTGGCACCTGGATACGCTGGCGTTCAGTGTGTTGATCGGTGCAATCATCGTGTTCGTGAGCTGGCGGTTGGGTAAGAAGCTTACGACCGGGGCCCCGGGCGGTTTTCAGAACTTCGTTGAATCCATTCTTGATTTCGTCGGACAGCAAGTTAAAGACACGTTTCCTGGTCACAACCCCTTGATCGCGCCGCTGGCGCTGACCATTTTCGTTTGGGTTTGGCTGATGAACTTCATGGATCTCATTCCGGTGGATCTGTTGCCTTCTCTCGGCAGTTTGTTGGGCATTCACTACTTGAAGGTTGTGCCGACGACGGACTTGAATACCACGATGGCGATGTCCCTGACTGTCTTTTTGCTGATTATTTTCTACAACATCAAAGTCAAAGGGCCGGTGGGTTATTTCAAGCAGTTTCTTTTCCATCCTTTTGGCAAGTTTGCGTTGCCGATCAATGTTGTGATGACTCTGATCGAAGAGTTGGCCAAGCCACTGAGCCTGGGGCTGCGACTTTTCGGAAACATGTTTGCAGGTGAGCTGGTGTTTCTGCTGATCGCGCTGATCGGCGGCACGATGGCAGTCGGCGCTGCGGCGCTGTTTTGGCTCCCGTTACAGGTGGTGCTGGACCTCGGTTGGCTGATTTTCCACATTCTGGTGATCACGCTTCAGGCGTTCATTTTTATGGTGTTGACGATTGTCTACCTGGGAATGGCGCATACCTCGGCTGACGAGCACTAGCATTGCCCGGATTTGTACGTTTAACCCATTTTTTAATTTGCGTTGTAACTAAGGAGACAAGAAATGAATGCTGAAATGCTTTCCATGATTTACGCGTACACCGCCGTCGGCGTGGGCGTAATTCTCGCGGCGGCCGGTCTGGGTTCGGCGATCGGCTGGGGCCTCATCTGCGCCAAGACCCTTGAAGGCATTGCGCGTCAGCCGGAAATGCGTCCTGCCCTCATGACCAACATGTTTATCTTTGCGGGCCTGATGGAATCGTTCCCGTTCATCATCCTGGCGTTCGCCATGTGGTTCCTGTTCGCGAACCCGTTTGTGGGCGCTCTGCAAGCAGCGATCAAGGGCTTGGGTGGTTAAGCATCGAATCGCCAGTCGGATGTCGACGAGAGGAATGAGCTAATGAATATCACCGTCACGCTAATCGGCCAGATGGTGGCGTTTGTCTTGTTGATCTGGTTCGTCAACAAGGTGTTGTGGGGTCCGTTGTCCAAGATGATGGGCGATCGCCAGAAGCGCATCGCCGATGGTCTGGCCGCCGCGGACAAGGGTAAGCATGAGCTGGAATTGGCTGAGAAACGCGCCGTCGACGTTTTGAAGGACGCGAAAGGCCAAGCCGCAGAAATTCTTGCCCAAGCCCAGAAACGCGCTACCGAGATCGAAGAAGAGGCCAAGGAAAAAGCTCGTGCAGAAGCCGATCGCATCGTTGCTGCTGCGCAAGCGGAAATCGATCGTGAGGTCAATCAGGCGAAAGAGCAGCTGCGCAGCCATGTTGCTTCCATCGCGTTGACTGGCGTCGAGCGCATTCTCAAGAAAGAGGTCGATGCCAAGGCACACAATGCCTTGCTCACCGATCTGGCAGCCCAAATCTAGAGGCGCGCATGGCGGAAACCTCAACAATCGCAAGACCCTATGCCCAAGCGGTTTTCGAGATCGCAAAAGCAAAAGGTCAGTTTGCCCAGTGGGCGTCGCAGCTCAACGCATTGGCCCGTATTGTTGCCGATGATCAGATCCAGGCGATGATCGGTAACACGTCGATGCAAAAAGACCAGGTCGCCGCACTCATTTGCGATGTCGCCGGATCGGGAATGACGGACGAGATGCGCAATTTCGTTCAGGTGCTCGCCGACAATCGACGATTGAACGCGCTTCTCGAAATTGATCTTCAGTTTGAAGAACTGCGCGCTGCCGCTGAGGCGACTCAGGAGGCGGAAGTGCTATCTGCATTTGAGCTTGATGCGAGCCAGCAGCAGGCCATTTCCGGGGCGTTGCAAAAGCGCTTGGGTCGCAAGGTAAATTTGAATTGCAAAATTGATCCCTCCCTGATCGGCGGCGCCGTAATCCGCGCGGGAGATTTGGTAATTGATGGTTCGGCGTCGGGTCGGTTGCACAAACTGACCATGACGGTCACGCAATAACGCCGCGCCGTAAACGAGGACGAAGAAAATGCAACAGTTGAGTGCTTCTGAAATCAGCAACCTCATCAAGCAACGCATTGAGGGGTTCAAGGTCGCCACCGAGGCGCGCAACGAAGGAACCGTAGTCAGTGTGACCGACGGTATCGTGCGCATTCACGGTTTGTCCGATGTCATGGCCGGCGAAATGATTGAAATGCCCGGCAACACGTTCGGCATGGCGCTCAACCTCGAGCGCGACTCCGTTGGTGCGGTTGTTCTTGGCCCGTATCAGCATATTTCTGAAGGCAACAAGGTGAAGTGCACGGGCCGCATCTTGGAAGTTCCCGTCGGACCGGAACTGCTTGGCCGCGTGGTGAACTCTCTTGGTATGCCCATCGATGGCAAAGGCGCCATCAACTGCAAACTCAATTCGCCGATCGAAAAAGTTGCTCCGGGCGTCATCGCCCGTCAGTCAGTTAATCAGCCGGTACAAACAGGTTTGAAGGCGATCGATGCAATGATTCCAATTGGTCGTGGTCAGCGCGAGTTGATCATCGGTGACCGCCAAACGGGTAAGACCGCNNTATCCGGGCGACGTGTTCTATCTGCACTCCCGCTTGCTGGAGCGCGCCGCGCGAGTCAATGCCGATTACGTTGAGAAGCTCACGAACGGCCGCGTTAAAGGTAAGACCGGTTCGCTCACCGCACTGCCCGTGATCGAAACGCAGGCCGGCGACGTGTCCGCATTCGTGCCTACGAACGTGATTTCAATTACCGACGGTCAGATTTATCTGGAAACCGATCTTTTCAATGCGGGTATCCGTCCTGCCGTGAACGCAGGTTTGTCGGTATCCCGCGTCGGTGGTGCCGCGCAAACGAAGATCATCAAGAAGCTTGGCGGTGGCGTTCGCCTTGACCTTGCCCAGTACCGTGAGTTGGCGGCATTTGCGCAATTTGCATCTGATCTCGACGAAGCGACCCGCAAGCAGATTGATCGCGGCCAACGCGTTACAGAGCTGATGAAACAGAAGCAATACGCGACGTTGAGCGTGGCTGAAATGGCGTTTTCGCTGTTCTCTGCCAACGAAGGCTTCCTGGACGATGTTCCGGTCAAGAAAGTGGTCGACTTTGAGGCGGCGATGCATTCGTACATTCGTTCGAATTGCGCCGATCTGCTGAAGAAGATCAACGATACAGGTGACTTCAATGACCAGATCGCGGGCGAAATGCGCAAGGCCCTGCAATCTTTCAAATCCACGAGCACCTGGTAACGCACGAGGCTTGACTCATGGCAGTCGGCAAAGAGATACGCGGAAAGATCAAGAGCGTTCGCAACACGCAGAAGATCACTCGCGCAATGCAGATGGTGGCGGCGAGCAAGATGCGCAAAGCCCAGGATCGCATGGTGCGCGCACGCCCCTACGGCGAGAAGATGCGCACGGTGATTTCGCATCTGGCGCACGCACATCCGGAGTACAAGCATCCCTACCTGATTGAGCGTCCGACCAAGAAGGTGGGGTTCATTGTCATTTCGACCGATCGTGGCTTGTGCGGCGGCTTGAACAACAATGAATTCAAGGCGCTCGTTCAGGCCATGAAGCAGTGGCGTGACAAGAGCGTGGAAATGCAATTCTGTGCCATTGGCCAGAAAGCGCTCAATTTCTTCCGCCGTGTGGGCGGCAACATCGCGGGTCAGGTGACCCACTTGGGCGACGCACCCAAGATCGCCGATTTGATCGGAACGGTAAAGCTGATGCTTGACGCGTACAACAACGGGCAAATCGATCGCCTTTATATCGTGTACAACCGTTTCGTGAACACGATGGCGCAGAAGCCCATGGTCGAGCAGTTGCTTCCGGTTCAAGCCGAGGAAGTTAACGAAGAGATGAAGCATCACTGGGACTATCTGTATGAGCCCGAAGCAAAGGACGTCTTGGACGGCTTGCTGATGCGTTACATCGAGTCGCTGGTTTACCAAGGTTGCGTCGAGAACGTGGCCTGCGAAATGGCGGCACGTATGGTTGCGATGAAGAGCGCGTCCGAAAATGCGGGCAGCCTGATCGGCGAATTGCAGCTGGTCTACAACAAAGCGCGCCAGGCTGCGATCACGCAGGAAATTTCGGAAATTGTCAGCGGCGCAGCGGCCGTTTAACTGAATTTAAGAGTTTCGATTAAGAGGAAGACACAATGGCTTCTGGAAAGATTGTTCAAATCATCGGTGCGGTCGTCGACGTGGAGTTTCCGCGCGAATCGCTGCCCAAGGTTTACGACGCGTTGACGGTTCAGAGCGCGGGCTTGACGCTTGAAGTCCAGCAACAGCTGGGCGATGGCGTCGTTCGCACGATTGCTCTTGGTTCAACCGATGGTTTGAAGCGGGGCATGGACACCAACAACACGGGCGCACCTATCTCGGTGCCGGTTGGAACGGCCACGCTGGGCCGCATCATGGACGTGTTGGGCAATCCGGTGGACGAAGCCGGTCCCGTGAAAGCGGATAAGAAGATGGCGATCCACCGCAAGGCGCCGAGCTATGACGAGCAGGCAGCCAGCATTCAGATTTTGGAAACGGGCATCAAGGTCATCGACCTGATCATGCC
>DKAR01000232.1 GCA_002450895.1 Proteobacteria bacterium UBA6921 | reverse complement strand
CCATCCCAACATCATCACGGTGTACGACGCCGGGGAAATCAACAAACAGAATTACATCGTCATGGAGTACGCCAGCGGCGGCGATCTTTCGCAGGCAATTCGCAACGGAATGACGGTGTACGACAGTGTAAAGGCCGTAAAGCAGATTGCCGCAGCGCTGGCCTTTGCGCACGAGCGCGGTTATGTGCATCGCGACGTGAAGCCGGACAATATTTTGCTGCGGGGCGACGGCACGGCCGTGCTGGTGGACTTTGGCATTGCCAAAGCATCGAGCGCCAACACGAAGATGACCGCCGTCGGAATGACCATCGGCAGCCCTCACTATATGAGTCCGGAACAGGCGCGCGGCAAAGAGCTGGATGGGCGCTCAGACATCTATAGCCTCGGCATCGTGCTTTACGAAGCACTGACGGGCCGCAAGCCGTACGACGCCGAAGACACTTACGCGATCGCGTACATGCAGGTGAATGAGCCGCCGCCGCAGTTGCCCGCGGAGTTTGCCTATCTGCAACCCACGCTCGACAAGATGCTGGCGAAAGATCCGGCAAATCGTTATCCGGATGCGGGCGCATTGCTGCACGCGCTGGAGAATGTGCAGCCGCCTCCCGGCCCGCAACGCGCGTCGATGGCCACCACCGTCATGATGAGTTCCGAAGGCGCGGCACCCGCTTTTGCACCCAAATCGAAATCGCCGGTGATGTTTGCCGTCGCGGGTTCAGTGGTTACGGTGGCTGTTCTCGCCGGACTTTTTTTCATGCAGACACGCAACACGCCGGAACCGACGCCGCAGGCGACCGTGAGCGCGCCGCCGGAACCGCCGTCCGCTGCCTTGTCCGAGAGCAATCCGCAAACGGCTTCAGCGGGACAGGACAACGCCGCGGGGCAATCGTCACCGCAACGCGAAATCAGCGACCTGTTGGCGCAAGCCGACGCCTATTTGAAAGCAAACGCCCTGACGAAACCGGCGGGCGCAAACGCGCTCGAGAATTACCGCCGTGTTGTGACGATCGAACCCGGCAATGCACAAGCCAACGACGGGCTGAATCGCATCGTGCAAGCATTACTCGCCCAGGCGAACGTTCGAAAAACCAAAAAAGATTTTGACGGCGCGCTGTCCCTCGTCAACGAAGGCCTGAGCGTCGATGCGAGCGACAGTGAATTGCTCAAACTGAAGAACGAAATTGAGCAGCACTATGCACAGCGCCAGCAAAACATCGATGACCGGCTTGCGAAAGCCGATGGCTATTTGGCGAGTGGCGCGCTGATCGAACCGGCGGGCGCGAACGCCTATGCCGAATATCAAGGCGTTCTGAAGTCTGATTCGAAGAATCGTCGGGCCCAACAGGGACTGACCACCGCGGAACAGCGAGTCAACGCCAACATTGAAAACGCCATCGGCGCGGGCCAATTTGAACAGGCACAAACGCAGCTCTCGCTCGCACGCAGCGTCTTTGCCGGCTCGACGTCGCTCGCATCGCTCAGCGATCGACTTGCACAGGCCAAGCGCGATCGCGAGAACGAAGAATTTCGCCGCAAGGAAGAGCAACAGCGCCAGGCGCTTCTAGATGAACAGCGCAAGATGCTCGAGGAGCTCAAGAAGGCACAGGCTGAACTGGCGGAAGCCAAGTCAGCACCCGGCAAGCGCACGGCAGTTCCCAACCAGCTCCCAATGACCAAACAGGGCAAAATCGCATTGGCGGTACGCTTTATCGCGGCGCCGAAATCGCCGTATCCCACCGATGAATTGATCCGCAAAATGAGCGGAATGATGCGAACAGTATTGTCAGACTTTGTACCAGACGACACTCAGTATGACATCGTCTCCGACAGCGCAATTACAGCGCGTATCTTGAAAGAAGGTGACAGCGCCAATGAGAGCCGGAAAGTCTGCGCGGAACACAATGCTGAGTACGTATTAGGCAGCCTGATGGAGGATCATGAGGGACGGCCACAACGAAAAGCACAACTCTTCCTGTTCGACTGCGCATCAAACCGGCGCAGCAACACGTCAGTGACTACCGATGGGCAGGAACGCATTCGAACCATTCGGGACTCGCTCGAGCCATTTTTGAAAAAGATTGTCGCCTCACAACTCTAGCATTCGCATTCATTCAATAACCGCCCCTGGTCGCCACCATTCGTCCGGTACTCCGCGATACTTTGTGCGTTGCACGGGCTTTTCTCCACCATCAACACTAGAATGGTAGGAGCCGCTCTCAGAAGAGGTTTCGCTTGTCAGCCACGCGCGTTGTCGTTCTCACTGTTCTTGCGATGATTGCGTTTGCCGGAAACTCGCTGTTGTGCCGGCTCGCGTTGAAGAACACGACGATTGATGCCGCGACATTCACGTCGTTGCGCATGATTTCCGGGGCGCTGGTGCTGTGGCTGCTGGTCCAGTCGCGCCGTCGGGCGGAAGGGTCCGGAAGCTGGCTTTCGGCGGCCGCGCTGTTCACCTACGCGGCGGCGTTTTCTTTCGCCTATCTGGATTTGACCGCCGCGACCGGCGCGCTGCTGCTGTTCGGGTCCGTACAGGCGACGATGATCAGCCGCGGGCTGTGGATCGGCGAGCGCCTCACACCCGTTCAGTGGCTCGGGTTCGTCACGGCGGTCGGCGGACTCGTGGCCTTGCTTCTGCCGGGCTTGTCCGCGCCACCGCTGTTTGGCTCGGCACTAATGATCGCCGCAGGGCTGGCGTGGGGCGAGTACACCTTGCGCGGCAAAGGCAAAGGCGACCCCACCGTCGTCACCGCCGGAAATTTCATGCGCACGGTTCCGATGGCCGTCGTGCTCAGTGTCGTCGCCTACGGACAGTTCTCCATCGATGCGGCCGGTGCGGTCTACGCCATCATGTCCGGCGCGCTCGCCTCCGGCGTCGGCTACGCCATCTGGTATGCAGCGCTGCCCGCGCTGAACGTCACTGTCGCCGCCACCACGCAGCTCAGCGTTCCTGTCATCGCGACGCTGGGCGGTGCGGTGCTTCTGGATGAACCTGTATCGATGCGGCTGGTCTTGACCTCATTGGCCATTCTCGGCGGAATCGCACTGGTCATCCTGAACAAGCGCAAGTCATGACAACCACTTTACTGCCCGACGCTCCCGTGCTCACCGCGTTCCTGATCGCCAGCCTGGTGCTGGCCATTACGCCGGGACCGGGCGTGTTTTACATCGTCACGCGCAGCCTGGTGCAAGGACGCCGCAGCGGCCTGGCCTCCGTCGCTGGCGTGGCCGTTGGAAATTTTGGGAATGCGCTTGCTGCGGCGTTGGGCCTCGCAACATTGTTTGCCGTCTCCGCGACAGCATTCAGCATCGTGAAGTTCGCTGGCGCGGTGTATCTCGTGGTGCTGGGCGTTCGGATGCTCCTGCGCCCGTCGCGCGAGCCCGATGACCGCGCGCTGGCACCGCTGGCATTGGGACAGATATTTCGTGATGGCGCGTTGGTAGCGCTTCTGAATCCGAAGACGACGATTTTCTTCGCTGCATTCCTGCCACAGTTCATGGATATGCTGGCATCGCCGCTTCCACAAAGCGTGGCACTCAGCGCGCTTTTTGTTGGCATCGCCGCACTGACGGACAGTGTGTATGCGATCGCCGCAGGCGCACTCGCCGCATGGATTGCGCGAGCATCTGCGGCGCCGCGTCTGGGGCGATGGATCGGAGGAAGCACGTTCATCGGGCTCGGTGCGTTCGCCGCATTCACCGGTCATCGCAGTGTCCGCTAAATCCAATCCGCGCTGGTCACAGCGCGTGACACAAACCAGCAACGCGCTGGATCTGGAACCGGGCGTCTTCACACTGAAAAATCCGAAGGCGATCGCCGCATCACTGAAACGTTCGGCCGAGCAGAGCGAACGTCGAAAAACTGATCCGTTTCGCTCCGCCATGTCGATGCTGAACTTCTATATCAATCGCGCGGGTTCGCAGCTCACGCTGCAACAACGCAGACGCCTGAACGCCGCCAAGGACGAATTGCGCGGGTTGTTCGGAAAACCGCGCCGCGGTTCAGATCGTTCGAGTTAATCCGGCGAGATCTTTCCGTCCACATAGGACCAGCGCCCTTCTTCACGCACGAAGCGACTGGTTTCATGCAGCCGGTGGGCCTTTCCGCCGACCTTGTAACGCGCGATGAACTCCACGACACCGTGCGTGTCGGCACTCTTCCCTTCCCGGGTCGCAACGATCTTCAATCCCAACCAGCGCGCCGCGGGTTGGGACTCCAGATCGAGTCGGGCCGGACGTGTCGTGCGATGCCAGGTTTGCAGCAAATACGCTTCATCGCTCAGGGTGTACGCGCTATAGCGCGAGCGCATCAATTGTTCGGCGGTTTGGGGCACGCGCGCACCGGAAATAAAAGGCTCGCAACAGTCACGATAGTCGCCACCGCCGCACGGACACGCGCCGCCGCTCATGGCGCGGGATTCGTATAGCGCAAATGCACGGCGTCGATCTCGGCGCATGCGGCATCCGGGAGTTTCACTTCCCACGCGGCAATATTTTCGCGCAGTTGATCCAGTGTCGTTGCACCGATGATCGTGCTTGCCACACACCAGCGCTGCATGACCCAACCGAGCGCCAGTTGCGTCGGAGTCAGACCATGCCAGCGCGCGATGTCGACGTAGGCCGCCACTGCGGGCAGGACATTGGGTTTTGAATACCGCTGCGCAAATCCGCCAAAGAGTTTGACACGCCCCTGCGCTTTCGGATCGAGTTGATATTTTCCCGACAGATGACCAAACGCCAGCGGCGAATAGGCCAGCAGGCTGACCTTCTCGCGGTAACAGGTTTCCGCAAGACCGTATTCGTAAACGCGGTTCAGAAGGTTGTAGGCATTCTGCGTTGAAACGATGTGCGGCAGATTGTGTTCGCGCGCCAACTTCAGAAATTCAAGTACGCCCCACGGCTGTTCGTTACTGACGCCGACGTAGCGGATCTTTCCGGCGCGAATCAGATCGGACAATGTTTCCAGTTGCTCACGAATCGGCGTCGCCGGATGCTCCTTGGCCGGATCGAACGTGTACCCGCCAAACATCGGCACATTACGTTCCGGCCAGTGGAGCTGATACAGGTCGATGTAATCCGTCTGCAAACGCCGCAACGAGCCTTCGACGGCTTCAGTCATGTGCTTGCGGTTCAGCACCGGGCCACCACGAATCCAGTGCAAGCCGCGCGACGGACCGGCGACCTTGGTGGCGATCACCAGTGTTTCGCGCGGTTGTTTGCGCAACCACGACCCAATGTAGGATTCGGTTCGCCCTGAAGTCTCGCCACGGGTGGGGACCGGATAAATTTCCGCGCAGTCGATGAAGTTCACGCCTTGTGAAACCGCATAGTCGAGTTGCGCGTGCGCGTCGGCCTCGGTGTTTTGTTCGCCGAACGTCATCGTGCCGAGGCACACGGCGGAGACTTTCAAGTCGCTGTTTCCCAGTGCGCGAAATTCCATACGTAGTTTCCACGGGTTCGTTCAATCCATTCTAGCGTTGCACGTGCTGCGCGTGCACGCGCAGGTGTGATGGTTCAGAATGACGTCGTATGCAATCCGAAACGACGTCAATGGATACAGCCAAACACTGGAATGATGTCTATGCGACGCGCGCGCCGCAGGACGTCAGCTGGTACCAGTTTGAACCGACACTCTCGCTTAAGCTGATTGAGTCGTGCCCTCTGGGCGCGAATGCCGCCGTGATCGATATCGGTGCCGGAAGTTCGTTGCTGGTGGATCATCTGCTCCAGCGCGGCTATCGCGACGTGACCTTGCTCGATATTTCCCAGAATGCCCTGCAACGCGTGAAGACGCGGCTCGGCCCCGCGGCGGCGCAGGTGCAGTGGGTCGTCCGCAGTGTCACTGACTTTGAACCACAACGTCGCTATAACGTTTGGCATGATCGTGCGGTACTGCATTTTCTGACCGATGCGGCAGATCAGGAAAAATACGTCGCCGCGCTCAGGCGATCGCTCATTTCAAACGGCTTTGCCGTTATCGCGACTTTTGCGATTGGCGGCCCGAAACAGTGCAGCGGGCTCGACATCGTGCAATACGACGCAGCAAAGATGAGCACGCTGTTGGGCGCGGACTTTGAGCTGGTGGATACAGTCACGGAAGTCCACAAAACCCCCGCCAGCAAGGATCAGTTGTATGCTTACTTCAAGTTGAGGCGTCGTTAGTAATACACTCTGCCAGGCACCCGGAGGATCGCGCATGGCATTTGACGAGGGCACGGCGCAGCGGTTGCGCGATGCATTCACGCATCGGCGCGGCGTCTCCGAGAAAAAAATGTTTGGTGGCGTCGCTTTCATGCTGCGTGGACACATGTGTTGCGGCGTTGTCGGCGACGTGCTCATGGCACGCGTTGGCCCCGACCAGTACGACGCGGCACTGACTCGCCCGCACGCCCGCAAGATGGACTTCACCGGCAAGCCGATGAACGGTTTCGTCTATGTGGATCCGCCCGGATTTGAAACCGACAGCGCGCTTGAAGACTGGATTGCGACCTGCGAACGTTTCATATCGACGTTGCCGTCGAAGTAACTCCGAAGCAGAAAACCTTAAATGAGGCCCGCATGACCCCAGAACAACTCCGCGCCCTGCAAGCGCCGCTAAAAGACAAATACAAGAAGGATGCCGCCGCTGCCATGGTCACGCTGCACGCCCATGGTGCGCTCGGAGAAAACGTCAGTTGCAATGTGGAAACGGGGCAGGCATTGGTCAAAGCCGGCCTGCATCCCGCCAGCGGCGGAACCGGTGAACTGGCCTGTTCCGGGAACATGTTGCTCGAGGCACTGGTCGGATGTGCCGGGGTCACGCTCAATGCGGTGGCGACCGCCATGGGGCTGACCGTCCGCCGCGGCGAAGTCCGGGCCGAAGGCGATCTGGACTTTCGAGGCACGCTCGGGGTTTCCCGCGAAACGCCCGTGGGCTTTCGGGCAATCCGGCTGAAGTTTGACCTGGATACGGACGCGACACCGGAGCAAGTCGACAAACTGGTGCAACTGACCGAACGGTATTGCGTGGTGTTTCAAACTTTGCGCAATGCGCCCGAAATTGCCGTTTCAGCAAACACGATCTCCGGAAACTAGCCCGGACGACACTTAACACAAGGGCAGAATTACCGATAATTAGGAACGTCAGATCCCGATTTTTAATCTAATCTTTTGCAGGTAACCTTCAGCACGTTGGAACACGCGCTCTGATCTCGCGCTTTGGCGCAAAGGACAAAAAATATGAAACTTGCAATCTTCGGCCTCGGAAAAATGGGTGGCAACATGGCGCGGCGGTTGCGCCGGGCAGGAATTGACGTTATCGGATACAACCGATCCAGCGACGTCGTGCAGAAAATCGCGAAAGAAGATGGTCTGATCCCTGCCAGCAGTCCCGAAGATGCAGTAAAAAAATTAAGCAGCCCGCGCGTGATCTGGCTGATGTTGCCCGCCGGTGACGCCACCGAAGCGATGATCGACCAGCTGATTCCATCGCTTTCGAAGGGCGATGTAATTATCGACGGCGGCAACAGCAATTATCACGACTCGCAACGTCGCGGCGAAAAGCTCGCGAAGCACGGCATTCGCTTCACCGATGTCGGCACCTCCGGCGGCATCTGGGGCCTGGCCAATGGCTACTGCCTGATGGCGGGCGGCGACAAGGACACGATCGAAATCATTACGCCGGCGCTGAAAGCACTGGCACCGTCCGCGGATCACGGCTGGGCGCACGTGGGACCCATCGGCGCAGGTCATTTCACGAAGATGATTCACAACGGCATCGAATACGGAATGATGCAGGCCTTCGCCGAAGGCTTCGCCCTGATGAAGGGCAAGAAGGAGATGAATCTCGATCTGGCACAGATCTCCGAACTGTGGAGACATAGTTCAGTCGTGCGAAGCTGGCTGCTGGATCTCAGCGCCGAAGCGTTGAAATCCGACCAGACGCTCGACAATCTGGCCCCGATGGTTCCGGATTCCGGCGAAGGCCGCTGGACCGCGATTGAGTCGATCGACCAGGGCATCGCCGCGCCGGTGATTGCGAGCTCCCTCTACATGCGCTTCGCCAGCCAAGGCAAGGCGGATTACGGCCACAAACTTCTTTCGCTGATGCGTAACGCGTTCGGCGGCCACGCAATGAAGTCGACTGGAAAATAAACATGCTCGACCCCTGTACCTATGTGATTTTTGGCGCGACCGGAAATCTTGCCAAGCGCAAGCTCCTTCCCGCCCTGTATCACCTCGAAGCGTCGGGCCGCTTGCCGGATGGAATGAAAGTGATTGGCTTCGGCCGTCGCGAATGGAATGACGATCAGTGGCGTGATGCCGTCGCTGAACTTTTGGTCCCGCAGGTTCGGTCCGGCTTTGATCAGTCGGTGTTCGACCGGTTGCGCGCGCGGCTGCATTTCTTTCGCGGCGATCTTGAGTCGACGCAGTCGTTTACCTATTTGAACGACCTGATTGAGAACAACGAGCAATTCCCGAAGAACGTCATCTTCTACATGGCGATCGCGCCGGCGGAATACAGCACGGTGGTCCGCCACCTGGCCGACGTCGGTCTCGCCAACGAAGATCACGGCTGGAAGCGCTTCGTCGTCGAGAAACCGTTCGGTTATGACCTGGAAAGCGCGCGCATGCTGCAGAAGCAGTTCCAGAAATATCTGCGCGAAGACCAGATATACCGAATCGACCATTACCTCGGCAAAGGCACTGTGCAGAACGTATTGGTGTTTCGCTTCGCGAACGTGATGCTTGAGCCTTTGTGGAATCGAAACTACATCGACCACATCCAGATCACGCACTCCGAAGTGCAAGGCATCGAGAGCCGCGCCGAATATTTCGACGGCGCGGGCGCGCTGCGCGACATGATTCAGAGCCACCTGCTACAGGTGTTGACGCTGGTGGCCATGGAGCCGCCCGCTTCGATGGACGCCGAATCACTGCGCGACGAAAAAGTAAAAGTGTTGAAGTCGATTCGTCCGATTCCGCAAAGCGCCGTGCACGCACAGGCGTTTCGCGCGCAGTACGCAAGCGGCGTGGTCGGCGGCAAGAAGGTCAAGAGCTACCTGGACGAAGATCGGGTGCCGAAAAACAGCGTTACCGAAACCTACGCAGCGCTCAAGGTGTACATCGACAACTGGCGCTGGCGCGGCGTGCCGTTTTACCTGCGCACCGGCAAGCGCATGGCCGAAGGCAAATCGATGGTGGCGATCCGCTTCAAGCATCCGCCCCAGCACCTGTTCCGCAATACGCAGGTCGACAAGCTGAAACCGGACTGGCTGCTGCTGGGAATTCAGCCGACTGAGTGCGTGCGCATGGAAATTCAGGTCAAGGAACCCGGCATGGAAATGCGCACCCGCACATCGAGCCTGGATGCAAGCTTCCGCGAGGAAGGCGAGCAATCGTATGACGCGTACGAAGGCCTGCTGCTCGACGTCATCAGCGGTGACCACAGCCTGTTCCTGCGCTATGACGAAGTCGAATGGGCGTGGCGTGTGGTCGATCCGATCCTGCGGGTCTGGGCGATGGAGCGCGATTTCATCCATACCTACCCGGCTGGAACGTGGGGTCCGCGCGAAACGCAACGGCTGTTTGAAACCGACAGCCAGTTCTGGCGACATTCGCTGGAACCGGACGAGGAATAATCGAGACACCGAAGTACGGGGCAAAAAAAATCGCGACCTACGGGTCGCGATTTTCTTGATACGCGAAAAATTCCGAACGGCTATTTCTTGCCGACCATCCTCTCGGCCATCAGTGCCGCACCGATCAGTCCCACTTTTGGATTGGTCACAACACGCACCGGCATTGCATCCATCAAGGGCGACATGCGCCCCTTGTCGCGGAACGCGCGCATAAAGGTTCCGTCCTTCAGGAATGAAAGAATCTTGGGCGCGATTCCGCCAGCGACATATACGCCACCGGTGGCAAGACACGTGAGCGCGAGATTGCCCGCCTGCGCGCCGTAAATTGAACAGAATAGTTCGAGCGCCTTGCGTGCCAGTGGGTCATTTTTTTCGGAGGCAAATTTACTGATGTGCGCCGCACCGTCGCCGGAGGCGACCAACGCTTTTAGTTCGGCAGAAACATTGCGTGGGTCATGGTCGCACAAGAACGCGAAAATGTTTTCCAGGCCAGGACCGGAAACGACGCGCTCATAGGTGACGCGATTAAAGCGTGAGCGCAGGAATTTCAGCATTTCCATTTGCAGCTCGTCGGTGGGGCCGAAATCGACGTGGCCGCCCTCCGAGGCGAGAATCTCATAGCGATCGCCGCGCGACACGAGAATGCCTTCACCCAGTCCGGTGCCGGCACCGATGACGGCGCGCGTTCCACCCTTTTGCTCCTTGCCCTGTTGCAGCTCAACGATGTCTTCGTCGGTCAGGCCGTCGATGCCATAACCGATGGCCTGAAAATCGTTGATGAGCGCCACATTGGAAATCTTCAGTTCGCGCACGCAGACATCCGCATCAATATGCCACGGCAGATTGGTGGTGCGTGCCTCCCGACCGGTGACCGGACCGGCAATGCCAAAACAGGCACTGGCAAGGATCAGATCGATGCGCGAGGTTGCGCCTTTCAGAAATTCTTTGACGAGCGGAAGGAATTCCGGGTACTGCCGGCTCTCGTAGGTTTGCTCATGAACAACCCGAAATGTGTTCGGGAAGATATCCGCGATCTGCAGAATTGTTTTTGTTCCGCCGATGTCGCCCGCAAGGACACGCATACGTAGGGATCCGAGTTAGTGAATTGGGAAGGTTAAAGTTCGGCTGCTGCAGCTGCATCCAGTCGCCAGTCCAGACGACGACTGACCGGAGCGACGCGCTGGACGGGTAACGGGCTCGGGCCGGCTTTGTCATGAAAAATCCGCCCGAGAAGGTCAGCCTTGCCCGCACCAGTCACCAGCATCATCACGCGGCGTGCGTGGTTAATCAACGGAAACGTCAGCGTAATCCGCCAGTTGTTGAGGTGCTCCGCAAATACGGGCATTGCCAACTTGCGCGCTTCGGCGAGTGCCGGCGTTCCGGGAAAGATGGACGCCACGTGACCGTCTTCACCCATGCCGAGCAAAACCAGGTCGAACTGCGGCATTCCATTGGGGGCCTGCGGAAGTGTCATGGCCAGTTTGCGCGAATACGCTAACGCGGCCTTCATAAGATCCTGCTGCTCCGCCTCAATCCTGAAAACCTGTGCCGGAGGAATCGGAACCTTGTCCAACAGGGCCGTCTTGGCCATGCGGTAATTGCTTTGCTCATGATCCGGCGGCACCGCGCGCTCGTCGCCAAAATATATAAACGTCCGGCTCCATTCCGGACGCATGGCGTAGTCGGGCTGGGCCAGTCGCTCGTACAGAATTCGGGGCGTCGTTCCGCCGGACAGGGTGACATGAAATGCGCCGCGGATTGCGATGGATTCTTGCGCAAGCTTCATCCACTCGCGTGCCACACCATCGGCCAGCGACGCGGCGTCGGCATACACGCGCGCGTTACGCAGAATGCGAACCGGAACTGAATTTGTGACCGCGCTCACAGGAGCGTTTTCCTTCGTCTTTCGCCGTTTTCCTTGTATCGGCGAGATTTTTCCCTGCTCGAATGTCCCCATGTCGTTATTCCTTTTATCACTCTAACGTTTGCGATTTTTCAGCCGACTATAGAACAAAGCGGCGCAGTTGCACATTAAAGAGGAGTCCGCCGATGTACGCCTTGCGAACTGTACGAAAATTGGTGTTGGCGCTCTTTCTGGCGACCCCCTTCATTACTACCGCCTACGCAGATGCCTATGACGATGGAATGGTGGCCTACACCACCGGACGCTATGACGATGCGCTGGCAATCTGGACCGGGCTGGCCAACGACGGGCACGCGCGCGCTCAATTCAATTTAGCCTACATGTACGAATTTGGTATTGCCGTTTCTCCTGACGCGGAAGGTGCCGTGAAGTGGTACCGCAAGGCCGCTGAACAGGGTTATGCGCGCGCGCAGAACTTTCTCGGCTGGATGTATGAAATGGGCAAAGGCGTCTCGCACAACCGGGATGAAGCGCTGAAATGGCTGCGTCTGGCGGCCGATCAGGGCAGCGAAGACGCACAGGCGGATTACCGCCTGGTTGCGAACCGCAAAAAACGCCAGGACGAAAATGTGTTTAAGGAAGAAATGCTGGACACACTTCGCGTAGAAATGGATCGCGCCCAGAAGCGCCTCGAAGATCTTAAGAAGACGCCTGCCAAACCTCGAGAAATCGAAGCCAGCAATCACGTTTCGTGATCCTTGACCGGTAAACCCGCCGTCGCTGGCGGGTTTTGCTATACCACACGCGTTTCCCTGACTTTTCGGGCCAGTTCTTCGGCCAGGTTTCCGATGTTTCTCGCGGCCTCCACGACTTCGACCGTTTCCTTGGAGTTTTGGTCGATCACACAGGCGATGATGTCCATGTTTCGCGCAAGATCATCGCTGGCGTGCGTCTGTTCCTGGACTGACACTGAAATCTGGTTCATCCCTTCGGTCGCCCTGGAAACAAAGTTGCGGGACTCATGAAGTACAACGGAAAGGTTTTCCAATGTTGCCTCGATGGTCTTCAGTGAATTCAAGCCATCGGTAATCGACTGTTCGACCACTCCGGAATGGCGACTCAGATCACTGGTCACGCGGTCAATTTCGTTCGTCGACTGCGCGGACTTCACGGCAAGGTTGCGAACTTCATCGGCAACAACAGCAAAACCACGCCCCTGCTCTCCGGCACGTGCCGCTTCAATGGCCGCATTTAGTGCCAACAAGTTGGTTTGATCAGCAATCGATTTGACCTGCTGGGTCATTTCGGTAATCGCGCCGGTTCGTGTCAGGAACTCGCGCACCGCGTCGGCATTGCGCTGGGCCGCGGTCTCAACAAGGGATATCTCGCCAATCAGTTCAGACATCGTCACGTTGCCCTGCACCGCAGCGTCCTGGCTCTTTTCCGCCTGGACGCGCACTTCTTCCGCAAACTGGGCAACCGATGAAATACTGGCCGCCATTTGCTCCATGGTAGACGCAACCGCCGTGGTCTGCTCACCATGGCTCTTGACGTTTTGCGCAAGTCGCTCGGCGCGCTCGATCAGGTTTCGAACTTCGGCGGAAAGCCCTTCCGCCGTTGCTCCAATCGGATTCATGACACCCTGAATCTGATCCAGCAAACGATTCAACAATTGCCGCTGTTCCGAATCGGCGTGGGGCTCATTAACAGCGAATCGAGCCGCAAGATCTCCACGCTGGAGCCGGGCCGCAAGCGATCGGGCTTCTTCCTGCGACCGACCTAATTGACGCGAAACCACCGCAATCCAGCCTGCGGCCACTGCGATTCCAATAAATGAAACCAGCAGCAGGAGCTTTGACGCCCCCGACTTTGTCGACAAAACGGTAATCAGCAAGAAGAAAAGCGCGACAACGGTTGATGCAAGTGCGGCGCGAAGTTGGGCTATAAACGACATGACCCCTCCATGACTTTGCCTCGGGACCAGGCTGGCACAGGGTTATCGACGGGGAAATCTTTCGCTTGAAACGATCAAAGCGTCGTACCGACGGATGTAACGGCACGACGTATCTCTTGGGGACAACCGCTCTTGGAGAGCTACAGGCCCAGCTTGGATTGGCAGTCGTGAAGGGCCCGGGCGATTTGCGAAGCGCGTTCAGATAGAGCATCACCCACGTGGCGCTGGTTTCCGGCCGCGGACATGATCGTCGAAGTCGCTTCAACCATTTTGGCGACGTCGTTTCGGGTTTCGATCAAGACCATGGTCACATTCTCGAGGCGCTCTTCGATCAAATGAATGGACTCGAGCCCTTCCCGAATCGAATTTTCGACCGCGTTGGAACCGCGCGTCATCGTGACCGTCACGCGGTCGATTTCGCTGGTGGCTTGCGCGGATTTCTCCGCGAGATTGCGAACCTCGTCGGCCACAACGNNGCCAGCAGGTTGGTCTGGTCCGCAATGGCCTTGACCTGCTGGGTCAATTGCGTGATCGCGCTGGAACTGGAAATGAAGTCGTGCACAGCGGACGCGTTGCGTTGAACGGCAGTTTCGACTTTCGACATTTCGCCGATCAGTTCGGACATGCTGACATTGCATTTTTCCGCTGCTTCCATGCCCACCGTGGCGAGATCGCGTACTCCTCCCACGTTTTGGTCAACCACCTGTATACAGTTGGTGATGGATTCTGCGATCGAAGAAATTTCCGAGGTCGGCGTGGCGATGGCCTGAATTGAATCGCGGAGCGAGTTCACGGTGCGCTTTGATTGGTCGACACTCGCGATATGCCCGGCCATCTCAGTTTGCAGTCGCTGGACGGAGCTTTGCAGGCGGTCCAGGATCGAATTCAGTGCCGATTGCAATTCAGGCAAGGTTTCGCCGGCATTGGCCAGACGCGCTGAGTGATCGTCCGCATTTACACGCTGGGCAACGCGATGCAACTCGTCCTGGAACTGGTGCAGCGCTTGAGACGCTTGCCAGGTGAGCCAGGCTAGCGCGATACCGATGGCGCCGAATAGATAGGTCAACCATGCCGCGCCCGATACTAGTGCGCCAAAAACTGAGAAAACTACGCCAAGAATGGCGATGGAGGTGCATGCTAGGAGCTGACTTCGTACGGTCATTTGGCCTGGCCTCGCGCTGACTTTCCCGTGCCTTCATCGTGGAATATCGGCGATTCGAGCCACTTCTTGACCTAATTTGTCGCGTTCTGCCGGTCCAGTCGACGGTAGGAAATGGCCTCCGTGAGGTGCGGGATCTGGATGGCTTCACTTTCCGCCAAATCCGCGATGGTGCGCGCGACACGCAAGATACGGTGGTAGGCGCGCGCCGACAGGCCCAACCTCTCAAGTGCCTGTTCCATCAAGCGTTCACCCTCACTCGATAGGCGACAGAAGCGCGTGGTCTGTGCGGAACCCAGGCGCGCGTTTGACACACCGGAACGCTCTCGTTGGATCCGGTGCGCGCGCTCGACACGATCCCGGACCCTTGCGCTGGACTCCGCCGAAGGGTCATCGGCACCGGCGCGAAGCATCGACTGGGACACGCTGTTGACCTGAATGTGCATGTCAATGCGATCCAGCACCGGACCCGACACCCGCGCGCGATAACGTTGTACTTGCTCAGACGTACATCGACAGCGGCCGTTCGCCTGTTCGTGGTATCCGCAAGGACAGGGATTCATTGCGGCGATTAATTGAAAGCGCGCCGGAAATTCCGCTTGCCGTGCGGCACGTGAAATTGTGATGGTTCCGGACTCCAATGGCTCGCGCAACACTTCGAGCACCTTGCGATCAAACTCCGGAAGCTCGTCGAGAAACAGCACGCCTTGATGCGCCAGCGAGATTTCACCCGGGCGAGGAACACTGCCTCCACCCACGAGCGCAACACCGGACGCCGTATGGTGCGGCGCGCGAAAACTCCGACGCCCCCAGTTCGAGCTTGAAAATCCATGGTCACTGATCGACGCAACCACAGCAGCTTCCAACGCTTCGGCTTCGCTCATCGTCGGCATGATTCCGGGGAGCCGACTCGCCAGCATTGTTTTTCCTGTCCCGGGCGGGCCCAACATCAGCAGGCTGTGCCCGCCCGCCGCCGCAATTTCCAGCGCGCGCTTCGCGTGCGGTTGTCCCCGCACATCCGACAAATCCGGAATTTCATCACTTGCCTGCATTTGCTGCTGGAGCGCATGCGCGGCCAGCGGCGTGGACTTTGAGAAATGAGCGCAGACATCGAGCAAATGATCTGCAGGAAGAACGCGAAGTCCATTGACCATCGCCGCTTCGTCCGCATTGGCCCGAGGCACGATCAACGCTCGTCCCGCCGCATGTGCATGGATCGCGGCAGGCAATACACCTCGCACCGGCCGCAGCTCGCCGCTCAGCGCGAGCTCGCCCATCATTTCGTAATCAGAAAAATCGTCGTTCGGGATTTGTCCGGATGCGGCCAGCAATCCGATGGCCACGGGCAGATCAAAACGGCCGCCATCTTTGGGAAGATCCGCTGGCGCCAGATTGATGGTGATGCGGCGAGGAAAAAACTCGTAGCGTGAATTCAGTATGGCCCCGCGGACGCGGTCCTTGCTCTCCTTCACCGCGGTTTCTGCCAGGCCCACGATGGACAGGCTGGGCAATCCGTTTGACAGGTGGACCTCAACGGTCACTTGCGGTGCAGCGATTCCATGCAATGCGCGGCTATAGACGACAGCTAACGACATGACCGCTCCGCGGAACCTAACGTGCCTTCGATTCGAGTTCGGTGACCCGCCTTTCGAGCTGCTCAACCTTTTCGCGCGTACGCGCCAGAACGGCGCTCTGCACGTCGAAATCCTCCCGGGTAACAAGTTCCATTCGCGCCAGAATGCTCCCTAGCGCGGCGCGCAGGTTGCGTTTGGCGTCATCTCTCAGCTCGCGAATCCCGCCGGGCAGCGCGTCCGTCAGTTTTTGAGCCAGTTCATCCAGCTTTTTCGTATCCATCTTCTTCCCTCCATTGCCCATTTGGGGCTTCTGACCGCGATTCCCCCCGTCCACACCACGAATTTGCACCATTTTGGTTCATAGAGTTTTTCGGACAGGCCAACGTGGTGCGTACAGAGGGGTCGTATTCGTGGCCAATACGACGTAACACGCTAATTCGTCTCGATAATAAAGCAGTGGCACACGCGCTGCAAAATGCCCCGCAAGTGAATATTCACGAGGTCGAGCGGGACGCCGTCGGTGGCCCCCGCGAAAGACATAAGCAACTTACAGCGGAGGACAGTCGGCGATGAAACTCATATCAGCGATCATCAAGCCCTTCAAGCT
>DKAR01000134.1 GCA_002450895.1 Proteobacteria bacterium UBA6921 | reverse complement strand
CGCGCTGGACGTCACCATCCAGGCTCAAGTCCTGGAGGTTCTAAAGAATCTGCAGCGCCAGCATTCGATGTCGATTCTGCTGATTACCCATGATCTCGGGGTCGTGTCGGAAATGGCCGATCGCGTCGCTGTCATGTATGCCGGGCAGATTGTTGAAGTGGCCGATCGTGCAGCTTTCTTTTCGAATCCGCGCCACCCGTATACACGCAAGTTGTTCGATTCCGTTCCCGGCATGACAAAGCGCGACCAGCAACTCGCCATTATTCCCGGCGCCGTTCCATCGCTTGCCCAAGAGTTTGAGGGTTGCCGATTTGAATCGCGATGTGATCGTGCGTGGGAACTGTGCCGAACAGCAGTTCCGAAGTGGATCGAGTCATCGCAAGGAAGCGGCGCGCGCTGCCATTTGTACGATGCGGCGGTGAAGCCACCCGCGACAAGCACTTCGAAATCCGTCGCAACATCGTCTGTCTCGCGTGCACCAGCCACCGAGGGCGCGTCGCTGTTGAAAGTCGATTCCCTGCAAGTTCATTTCCCGATCCATCGGGGATTGTTTCAGCGCGTGGTCGGGCATGTGAAGGCGGTCGACGGCGTCGACCTCGAAATTCCTGCCGGTCGAACCTTGGCTGTTGTTGGCGAATCCGGATGTGGCAAGACCACCGTCGCGAAGGGAATCCTGCAACTGTCTCGACCCACGGGCGGGCAGGTGCAGTTCGACGGCAAAAACATGCTCGGCCTCGATCGTGAACAATTGCGCGCGCGACGGCGCGACATCCAGATAATTTTCCAAGATCCATTTTCGTCGATGAATCCGCGCATGATGGTGCGCAGCATCATTGAGGAAGGGATGCTGGCACAGAACATCGGGCGTGATGCAGCGGATCGCGAGCAGCGCATTGAGCGTCTGCTGGTTCAGGTTGGATTACCCGTCGAGGCGAAAAACCGGTACCCGCACGAATTCTCCGGAGGGCAACGCCAGCGCATCTGCATCGCGCGGGCATTGGCGGTCGAGCCCAAGCTCATTATTTGCGACGAGCCCACGAGCGCGCTCGATGTATCCGTACAAGCGCAGATTCTGAATTTGCTGAAGGGGCTTCAGGACGAAATCGGGCTGGCGTACCTGTTCATCACCCACAATATTTCGGTGGTCGAGTACCTGGCTCATGAAGTCGCTGTGATGTACCTGGGGCGCATTGTGGAGCGCGGAACGGTTGAAGAGGTGTTGCGAAATCCGCGTCATCCGTACACGCGAGCCTTGCTGTCCGCCGTGCCGCAGATCGACGCCGCGTCGCAACGGAAGGTAATTCGCCTTGAAGGGGAATTGCCTTCGCCGGTAAACCCGCCGAAAGGATGTCATTTCCATCCGCGCTGCCCGCAGGCCGTGTCCGAGTGCAGGGAACGCTATCCGGATTCAAGAAACGTATCGTCGACACACACTGTTCGGTGTGTTCTTGTCACTCCGTGAGCGACGTTCCTCGCATCGGAATCAGCAGTTGCCTCCTTGGCCAGCGTGTTCGCTATGACGGCGCACACAAGAAAAACGACTACATTACCGAGTCACTGGGTCGCTACTTTGAGTTCGTTCCGTTCTGCCCGGAGGTTGCCATCGGAATGGGCGTCCCGAGGCCACCCATCAAACTTGTCCGCGTCGGAAGCAGCGTGAAGGCGCGAGGTGTTCGCGACACCGAACTCGACGTTACGGAACCGTTGCAAGACTATGCGGAGAAGGTTGCGCCCAAGCTTGCCGCATTGAGTGGCTACATCCTGAAGAAGGATTCCCCGAGCTGCGGTATGGAGCGCGTCAAGGTCTATGGCGCGCACGGTGTGCCGCGTCGTGACGGGGCCGGCATCTATGCCGAACGATTGATGCAATTGGCGCCGCATCTCCCCTTCGAGGAAGAAGGCCGGTTAATGGATCCGGTGCTGCGCGAGAATTTTGTCGAGCGTGTTTTTGTGTATCACCGCTGGCGAAGTTGCATCACACCGCGCCTGACAGCGAAATCGCTCGTCGAGTTTCACACGCGGCACAAGTTCAGTGTGCTTGCGCACGACGAGGCGGTTTATCGCGCATTGGGGCGTCTGGTCGCGGGCTCCGGGAAAGGAGCGCTGCCGACATTGGCTGCGCAATACATTGCAAAACTGATGCAGGGCATGCGAAAGCCGGCCACGCGTGCACGGACGACGAATGTGCTCCAGCACCTTTTTGGTTTCTTCAAGAAGAAGCTCGATGCGGAAGACAAGCGTGAAATGGGGGAAATCATCGATAACTACCGTCGCGGTCTGGTGCCGCTGATTGTTCCGGTCACAATGCTTCGGCACTACCTGCGCCGGTTTCCGGACCCATATCTGAGCCAACAATACTTTCTGGCGCCACATCCCGACGAGCTGATGTTGCGCAATCAAATTTAACTGGCGCCGCACCGTAAGGGGGCGCACTGGGATGTTTACCGCGGGAGTGTACGTTCCCGCCCGGTTACAGGCGGGAACGGTGCCGCATTCGCAGACTAGCGTGCGATCTGCACGTCAGTGGCTTGGAGTCCTTTGGGACCCTTCTGAACGTTAAAGGTCACGGCTTGACCTTCAGCCAAGGTCTTGAAACCGGTTCCCTGGATCGCGGAGAAGTGCACGAAAACATCGGCGCTGCCATCGGAAGGAGAAATGAACCCGAAACCCTTAGATTCGTTAAACCACTTGACGGTACCTGTAGCCATTTAAAATTACCTCTGTTAATTAGAAACATGTATTGCTTTTGTTGCGCTGCAAAATCTGCGAGGTAATTTGCGGGAAGAAACCGAGCGGTACTTCTGAAATAACCTGAAGAAAATGCAATCGGGCCAAAGCTTACTCCCATTCTTTTCCGGGATCAAAACGTTTTCTGTTTACTTTTTCGTGCAATCTTGGCGAGTGGTTTGCATAACGAAGCCGCGAGTGCGGCGTATTTGACCCACCTCACATTGTTACGGTCGAGCGTCGGTTTGTCTCACTAATAAAATATAAAGGCAATGCTGCAGGTGCCTGGTGAAACTCATATCGAGTTCGTCGATCCTGATGCGGGTTTGACGATTTCCGGAGTTGTGCGGTCGAGCGCAATTCGCCATACGGCGCCCTGTCCAAAGAGTATGAAACATAAAGTGAGCAAGACGTAAACAAACGGCATCCAGCTCAATAAAGTAACAACGACGATCACGATGGCGGCGGCACCCAGACGCAGCGCCAGTGACGGGGAGGATCCGCCCCGTGCTTCGCGCAAAACGTAATCCGCGATGCCGAGAATCGAAATTAAGTATCCACTAATAATTCCAAGCAACCACGCGCTGAAAAACATCGCAGACAACCAGACACCAATCGCGGACAAGGCGAGCGCGGCAGCCAACAGCGGCACGAAAAAGAAGACCAAGGCGCCGACTCCGAGCGAGCGGAAGGGGGCAGTACGAACGATTTGCGATGCGCGCCCCGTAAATCGGGGGAGGAGAAGAACCAGAATTGCCGCCGCAAAGTAGGTGCTCATACCGAAGAAAATCTGCCAAGGCAAATCCGGTAGGCGCCAGCGCGGCGCCGCCTCGCCAGTGCGTGAAACCGTGCCCAATATTTGTGCGTCGGGCGCTATCTCGATGTCGTCTGCGCTGGTGTACACAAGGCCGCCGCGCAGCAAGGCACCGGGGGCGATTTCGATTCTTTCCGCCGTGATCGAAGAGTTGCCGACAATTTCGCCACGCACACGTACAGTCCTTGCGGCGACGTGCAGGTTTCCATCAATTTTCCCGTCAATGTCGATGGAATCCGCAGCGAACAATCCGCGTCCGTGGATTACGGCACTGCGGTCGATTGAAACCTGGCGTCCCGCGATGACGGCATCATCGCCAACCTCGTTCGCGAGAATGACGGCGCCACCGGCGGCGCGCACATCGTCTTTCACGATGGCGTTGATATGAACGTTTGCTCCGATCGCCAGCAGATCTGCGCCAATTTCGTCGCCGACATCGACCCATACTCCGACGGCAGTGGCATCGCCCTGAATCTTTGCATTCATTACAACCGTACCGCCAAGCGAGTAGACATCGCGTGTGAGCAGGCCGGTTTTTTCCACCGTGGCGCCAAAATCGCTGCCCCAGACATTGGATGCAAGAAACCAAACGGCAGCGCAAAAAACGAGGCGGAGCCGGGCTGTTATGCCGTGACTATTCGCGGAAAGGTGTGACATGAGTAAACCCCGGATCCATGGGTTCGAAGTTCAATTGTAGTGCGGGTTGCCGTTTCCTTCCTGTGAACTGCTGCAAGCGGGAGACAAAACCACGGGAATGTGGCGAGAGGCAACGGTCCGGCACGACGTGCTGACTATTGTCGCGTGACGTCGATGTGCAACGTGATGCGCTGCCCAGGTCGCAGACGGCGGTCTTTGGAAATCCGATTCCACTGCTGGATCTGGCCGATCGTGACCTTAAAGCGCTCTGCAATGCGGGCCAAAGTATCGCCACGACGCACGACATAGCGAATCTGGCGGAGCACATCCTCTTGTGGCGGACCCGCCAACGGGGCGCTGACGGCCGACGCGATGACAACCGTATCCATTTCGGCGGGGTCCTGCGACCAAACGACCACGGTGTGGCCGATGACGAGTGGATCGTTCATTTTCATGCGATTCCATTTCGCGATATCCTGAGCGGACACATTATGTTTGCGCGCGAGGCCGTAAAGCGTGTCACCGCGTTTGACGACCACTTCAATTCGCTCACCTTCCGGTTCGCTGCTCTCTTCTTTGGAGGGCGCGGCCGGTTCCGGCATGCTGTCGATCGCGTTTTCGAGCAGGTCGTCGTCCAGGCTGTGCATCGATACCGGAATGATCAGATCGCGTCCCGGACGAACCTTGCTGGATTTGAGCTTGTTCAAACGCTGAAGCACATCGGGAGTCGTGCCGTACGCCTTGGCGATCGCAGACAGCGTTTCGCCTTCGCCGACCTGACGTTCGACCCAACGCGTGCGCTGATCCACCGGGAATTGAGCCAGTCGCTGTTCGAAGACTTCTGACTTGTCGAGCGGTACGAGCAGGCGATAGGGCCCGTCCGGATCCGTTGCCCAACGATTGAACGCCGGGTTCAGGCGATACAATTCTTCGAGAGTCATGTCGGCCAAGTTCGCCGCGAATGCCATGTCAATCTGACCGCCGGTATCTACGACCGCGAGTACCGGGCGATTCGGCAGGGATCGGACCGTCATTCCAAATTTATCCGGGTCATCGATGATGGCGGCGACGGCGTGGAGGCGGGGCACATAGCCACGCGTTTCGGCCGGAAGTTTCAGATTCCAGAAATCCGTGGGCTTTTTTCGTTTCTTGTTGCGCAAAATCGCGCGTTCGACGTTTCCTTCGCCGGAGTTGTACGCCGCCAATGCGAGTTCCCAGTCACCATTAAACTGGTTGGCCAGCGCCTGAAAGTAATCGAGCGCCCCGCGGGTGGCTTCGATGACGTCGCGACGGCCGTCATACCACCAGTTCTGCTTCATGCCGTACAACCGGCCGGTCCCCGGAATGAACTGCCAGATGCCGGACGCACGGCCGTGCGAATAGGCGAACGGCTGGAATGCACTTTCGATAACAGGAAGAAGCGCAATCTCCGTCGGCATGCCACGCTTTTCCACTTCTTCAACGATCAAGTACAGGAAAGGTTCGGCGCGGTCGATGACACGATCGAAATAATCCTGGTTGCGCTGATACCAGGCCAGCTCGCCTTTGACCCGCTTGTGGTCGTGATTCAGCTTGAAGCCTTTGCGAATGCGTGCCCACAAGTCATCGTTAGGACCGGTTCCGTTACTCGATTCCCGGATGACCGGTTCGGCATTCTCTTCGGTCGGGCCATTGACGGGTTCCGGAGTGCCACTGATATGCAGCGCGATATTCCCGGTATCGGCGTCGGGCGCGTTGTCCGCCGTTGCCGCCGGCGTGGGTTCGTCGTTGTCTGCTGGGTCTTCTGCGGTGCCGTTTGGCCGCGCCGCCGGAGCGGGGCTGGTTGGATGGCTTGCGGCGTGTATATCGGTCACGGGGGCGGCAGACGCTGATGGCGTGTCCTGTGCGGTCGGCTGGCCTGGATTGGAGGCGCAACCTCCCAGCGCCAGCGTCAGGGCGAGAAATGCATGGATGGCCCAATGATGCTTAAACCAAATCCCCATCCCGTAGTCCTTTCAAAAAAATGGCCGTCCGCATCGCTGTAAAACGTGCGACTGTAAGTTCAATCGGCTTTCAAGCCCTGTTCTTTAGGCAGCCTTTTCCCGAAATGCGTTCGCATTTGGCGCATTTGGCGCGGTGGAGTTCCCCGAACCGCTATACTACGACCCCATTCCCGGACCCGCTCGTTCATCCCTTGAGGGGCTTAATGGTAAAGGTAGCACGTAACAGGCAGCCACCCTGCGGTCCGCCCGGCCGAGTCCGCGACAAACTGCGGACGTGGTATGCCGTTGGCTTGGGTCGCCGAATGCTGGATTCGGAGTGTGCGCAGCTCGATGAAGTGCTCTGCAATCTGTTTGGATACCACCTGATTCAGGTCGGCGCATTCGCAGATGAAGATCTGCTGCGGGCATCGCGCGTTTCGCACCGGGCCATCATCGATGTCGAGGCAAGTTCCCTTTCCCAGGAGCTGCGTCAGCGGTCGCTGAACGGAAACGTTGAATCCTTGCCGATCGCCGACGCGAGCGTGGATGTCGTGTTGTTGCACCATACCCTAGAGCTGTCGTCCGATCCTTACCGGGTTTTGCGCGAGACAGACCGCGTCCTGGTCGCCGAAGGACATGTGGTTGTTCTCGGATTCAATCCCTGGAGTTTCTGGCTTCCCTGGCGGTGGTTGTTACGGTGGAGAAATACGGCGCCATGGTGCGCACGGGGCTTGAGTCGCGCACGCCTCAAGGATTGGCTCTCGTTGTTGGGGTTTGATGTGGTTTACAGCCGCAACTACTTTTTCCTGCCGCCATTACGCCATCTGGGCATTATCAACAGGCTCGGCTGGCTCGATCGCCTTGGCCGGCAAATTTGGCCGATTTTTGGGGCAGGTTTTCTGCTTGTCGGTCGAAAGCGCGTCGCAACCCTGACACCCATCAAGCCGCGATGGAAACCGCGCCGCGCTCTTCTGGGTTCCGGAGTCATTGAACCGCAGAATCGTGAGTCATGAGGATCGTATGGAAAAACCCGTTGAAATATTTACCGATGGTGCATGTCGTGGAAATCCGGGTCCAGGAGGTTGGGGAGCGTTGTTGCGATTCGGTGACCATGAAAAGCAACTGTGGGGTGGTGAGCCCTCAACGACGAACAATCGCATGGAGTTGATGGCGGCCATCATGGCCTTGGAGGCGCTGACCCGGCCCTGTAGAGTGACGGTGACAACGGATTCTGTTTACGTGAAGAATGGAATTACCGAATGGCTTCCGCAATGGAAGAAACGCGGTTGGAAAACGGCGGACAAAAAGCCTGTAAAGAATTCGGATCTGTGGGAGCGACTCGATCGGGCCGCTGCTGGTCATACAGTGGTATGGAAATGGGTGAAAGGGCACAGCGGCCACGTGGAAAACGAACTCGTGGATCAGCTGGCGAATCGCGGCATTGACGAACTGGTTTAGTTGTACAACGAAGTCGCGACTTCAAATTGAGAGCGAGAAGCGCGGGGGAGACTGGCAAATGCGACAGATTGTTCTGGATACCGAAACGACCGGACTTGAACCCAGTCAGGGGCATCGCATTATTGAAATCGGGTGTGTCGAAATCAACAATCGTCGAATTACGTCGAATCATTTTCATCAATACATCCAGCCGGATCGCGACGTCGATGAGGGTGCGTTGGCTGTTCACGGGATCAGCAACGAATTCTTGCAGGACAAACCCCGGTTTTCTGCGATCGTGGATGACCTTTTGGCGTTTGTCGAAGGTGCTGAAGTCATCATTCACAATGCGCCATTCGACGTGGGATTTCTCGACAGTGAGTTGCGGTTGCTCGGTGGTCGTTACCGGGATTTCCTGAACTACTGTTCGGTCACGGATACGCTGGCGCTGGCCAGGCAACTGCATCCCGGACAGAAGAATTCGCTGGACGCTCTGTGCAAGCGGTACAACATCGATAACTCCCACCGCGAATTGCATGGCGCCTTGCTCGACTCGCAAATTCTTGCGGACGTATACCTGGCGATGACCGGAGGGCAGTCAGCCCTTTCCTTTGATGCGCTGAATGATCCGTCTTCGGAGTCCAGAGAAATGGTGTCTCATCAACTTCGGACAGATCGTGAACGCATCAGAGTCATTTCAGCCGAACAGGATGAATTGTCCGCGCACGAAAAGGTCCTGGGAACGATCGGCAAAGCCAGTGGCGGCAAATGTGTCTGGTTACGCGAGTAGGAATTTCAAAAGTTCAGGCTTGAGAAGGGCCTAATTCGTAGCTGTTTTCGCGGTGGCATTAAACTTGTGTGCCCACTCGAGAAAGTCTGCCGGTGCCATTGGGCGGGAGATGAAATAGCCTTGCGCCTGGTCACAGCCATGGGCGCGTAACAAGTCCCACGTCTCCTGATTTTCAACGCCTTCCGCCGTGACTTTCAGGCTCATGTTGTGCGCCAGGTCAATGGTCGACCGGACAATGACGGCGTCATTGTTGTCTTCCTTCATATCCATGACGAACGAACGATCGATCTTGATCTCTGTCACTGGAAGTTTTTTCAGGTTTGCCAGAGAGGAATAACCTGTTCCGAAGTCATCAATTGAAACATGCACGGATTTGCTTTCGAGCAAAGTCACTACATCCAGCACGAGATCGGGGTTGCTCATGACAGCTGTTTCAGTGAGCTCAACGATGAGCGAATTGTTGCTCACGGAGTGCTGCTCCAGCGTTTCCAGAATGACGGTGGTGATATTCGGATCCTGGAGGTTTCGCGCGGAAATATTTACCGCCACCGGAATTTGAATTCCCTGTCGATGCCATTCCGCGCATTCACGAATTGCGGAGTCCAGAATCCACGCAGTCAGGGGAACAATGAATCCGCTCTGTTCGGCTATCGGAATAAACGAATCCGGCGGCATGAAGCCGCGTTCAGCATGCTGCCACCGAATCAGCGCCTCGGCGCCGCAAAGTCGTCCGGTCGCGATGTCGATCTTCGGTTGGTAATAGAGGACCAACTGATTTGCCTCCATTGCCTTGCGCAGGTCGCTGATCATGGTGAGTTGAGACAAACTGTGATGGTCCAGTTTTACGTCGTAAACGGCGAATCCCTGGTGATTGTGTTTTGCCTGGTACATCGCAACGTCGGCGCGCTGAACGAGCGCAGCACCTTCGCTGCCGTGGGCGGGATAGAGCACAATTCCGATCGAGATTCCGATCGAGAGTGTATGTCCTTCCACCGGAAACGGGCGCTCCATGGCCGCATGAATCTTCTGTGCGACAACGACGGCTGAACGCTCGGAGTCCACCGTCGGAAGAATTGCGGCAAATTCGTCACCGCCCAGGCGAGCCACAGTTTCGTCCGTTAGTCGGGCCAGCGTGTCCGATTTGCGAAGCGTATTTTCGAGGCGCGATGCGACCTGCTGGAGCAGTAAGTCGCCGATTTGATGGCCGAGCGTGTCATTCACTTCCTTGAAGCGATCCAGANNACGAGTTCTGTATTTCCCTTCAATGCTACCGTCTCTCCGAGATGCAGGCGATCTTGCCGCACAAGACGTAGCTGTCGAGTGAGCGCAGTCAGCGGAGTGACGGTGGTGCGTTGGAAAGTAATAAGTGCGATCAGTATTGCGATGATGATTACAGCTGTTCCGATCGCAAGTACCAGCAGTCGCGTCTGGCGCAGTTCCGAATTGAGTGCATTGAGATCGCTGACGATGGTCAGTTCGAGCGCCTGTTCCGCGAGATTGGACTGAACCCAGTAGCTGGCGAGCACGGCTTCATCAATATCCGTGTCTTCCGGCCACAGCGGGGACTGATAAAGAATCTTTCCGGACACGGAGGTGATTCTCAATGGCATACCCAGTGCGGATTCGATGCGCGAAAGAGACAGCGACGGATCTGTAACGACGACAATATGGCCTTTGATCCGCAATCCGCCCGTGGGGACAATGACCGCGAACAAAGCAGAGTCGTGATGGAGGCAAAGCTCTGACAAGGGTTGCAGCCGTTGGGCCCCGTGTCGCTGACGTGCCCGCGAAATCAGATCGGGACAGACGTTTTCCTGAGGCAGGATGCTTCTGGACCGCTCGGTCGATTCAGTAACTGCCTTGTAGTATTCATCCAGTACAAGGATTTTCTCGAGGCGTAGTACATTTGCTGTGACGAAGTACTGGTGAAATTGGTTGTTCAGCAAATTCGTCAGCAGATTGGTATCGAGTTGGTCATAGGCGGCGTTGAAGGTCGAGGTTTGTTGTGTTGCCAAACCCAAGCTGCGCGACTGTGCTTCCAGCTCATGCAGAATATCGTTCGCCTTGATGCGCATCAGATCGACAAGTGCGGCGCGGTGACTGTCGAGAGAAAGCCGACGGTATAGCTCTCCGGTGAGCATCGCCAGAGACAATCCGACGATACCCATCACGAGGACAATGAGCCCCAGACTGGCTCGGATCGAAATGCCGCGGAGTTGCATGTTTTGGCGTCAGTTCCTTCAACCCTACTCAGTGATGAAGGGATAGCCTTTTGTTTTCCATTCCTCGAATCCGCCGCGGAACCAGTAAATATTGTTGTAGCCACACTGTTTGGCGATCGCTATTGATTTGACGCTTCGCCCGCATTTCACGCCGTTGCAATAAAACAGGGTTGGCTGCGTCTTCTTTGGAATGACTGCCGCGAGTCTTTCACAGGTGGTATCCACGTCGGGCAGGCTCACGGATCCCTCGATGAAGCCCTGCTTTCGGTCCGTCGTAATACGCGCATCCACGATGATCAGGTCGGGAACGGTGTTGACGATGTTGATCACCCCTTCGGAGTCGACTTTGGTTGTTCCGGCGATGTTATCGGGGCTGACGATTTCGGCGGACTTCGCCATGGTTGCAAACAGTGCCAGCGTGGCGATTGAAAGTAATGCTCGAACACGATTTTTTTGCATGGTGGACCCCGGCAAATGACCGACTCTGCCCGGTATGGGCGTTTGGGATGACGGCCGCGGAGGCCGAATCTTGAGGTCTGCGCGGTGTGTGGGATGATTCTTGGCAGGAAAATAGCTAGAGGTCGTTGCGGCGCTTGTGCGAATTGTGACGAAGGATAATAATTTTGCGCTTCTCGCGCCTCGATTGAGGTTCGATTTCACCGATCAAATTGCACCGATTCCTGGAGGATATCCAAATGAAAGCATTGGAGCTGGCGGTCAAATCCATTGCAACGTCCGTGACTGACGCCGCCCGGCGGCAGCGCAGTATTGAACTGCTCAACGGCATGGCGAAGGATTTTCAGGCTGCAGCAGACGTCTGGTCCGGATATGCAAAAGGTAGTGGAGCCGCTCCAGCGGACCCGGCGTATCTCCTGTATTGGACCGGGCCTCAAATCGCCAAGAAGTTGTTTGATATCCATCTCGAGGCGCGCAACAAGGAAAATGAACTCACGGCGGGTCGTTCAACGCTCGAGGATCCTGTAGTTACGCTTGCCTACGGCCTCGTCCAGGAGGGTCAGACCGGCCCAGCATTGGCCAAGTCCGCCGTTGAAATGTTGAACACGGCGATCTCAAGGGTGAAAGCGTTTGCAGAAACCATTCGGACGACCGTTCCGAAGAAGGGTGCTGCGAGCTCTCCCGTGGTGAAGAAAGCGTCGGCGCCTGCAACCAAGAAGAAAGCGGCCGCCAAAAAGCCCGCCGCAAAGAAGAAAGCACCCACAAAGAAAGCCACTCCGAAAAAAGTCGCTCCGAAGAAGACCGCCGCCAAGAAACCGGCCGCGAAGAAAGCCAAGCCAAAGAAGGCAGCAAAGAAGCGCCGCTAGAAGCGCGAGCCGTTTCGGCTTGAATTTTGTTCAATCGTGCCCAGTATGGCTAATCATGGCCGCCTGATGGTCAGGCGGCCTTCAATATGAACTGCCCACATTTGCGTGGCGCCCTGCGAGATGGAGGTAACCGATGAGCGCGACCGCACAGCGTGAAACGCTAGGATTCCAGGCGGAAGTGAAGCAATTGCTTCACCTGATGATTCATTCGCTGTATGGAAACAAGGAGATCTTTCTCCGGGAGCTGATCTCCAATGCGTCCGATGCTTTGGACAAATTGCGATTTGAGTCGCTGTCCGATGACGCGTTGTTTGAGAATGACAAAGAACTCCAGATCAGGATTTCATTCGATAAGAACGCACGCACGCTGACGATTTCGGACAACGGAATCGGCATGTCGCGGCAGGAAGTGATCGACAATCTTGGCACCATTGCAAAGTCCGGGACGCGCGCGTTTCTGGATGCGATGGGTACCGACAAGGCCAAGGACTCCAATCTGATCGGGCAGTTCGGCGTGGGGTTTTATTCGTCGTTTATCGTCGCGGACAGTGTTTCTGTCCTCACGCGGCGTGCAGGACTGGGCTCGGAACACGGTGTCCGTTGGCAGTCCGACGGGCAAGGGGACTTCTCCGTCGAGAATGTGGAAAAAACAACGCGCGGTACAGATATCATTCTTCACCTGCGCGAAGACGACGCAGACCTGCTGGATAATTACCAACTGCGAAGCATCATCCGGAAATATTCCGACCATATTACGTTCCCTGTCGCGATGCCCAGCGAAGCTGAAGGTAAGACGGACGAGTGGGAGCGAGTCAACAGTGCCTCCGCGTTGTGGGCCCGCCCGCGAAACGAGATCAAGGATGAGGAGTACACCGAGTTTTACAAGCATGTGAGTCACGACTATGAGGGCCCGCTTGCGCACGTACACGCGCGCATGGAGGGCAAGCTGGAATACACGGCTTTGTTATTTATTCCAGGTCGTGCTCCTTACGATTTGTGGAATCGCGAAGGTCGAAAGGGGATCAAATTGTATGTTCGGCGGGTTTTCATCATGGACGACGCCGAACAGTTGCTGCCGGGATACCTTCGCTTTGTGCGCGGTGTGATTGATTCGAATGACCTCCCGTTAAACGTTTCGCGAGAAATTCTGCAGAGCAACAAGACCATTGATGCGATACGCGCAGGCTCGGTGAAGAAGGTGCTCGGCCTGCTTGAAGACCTGGCCAAGAATGACGCGGAGAAATATTCAAAGTTCTGGAGTGAGTTCGGCCGCGTTCTCAAGGAAGGCCCGGGCGAGGACTATTCAAATCGGGAGCGGATTGCCAAGCTGCTGCGCTTCTCGTCGACGTTTACGGGTTCGACGGACCAGACGGTATCCCTCGACGACTATATCGCTCGAATGAAAGACGGGCAGGACAAGATTTACTACATTACCGGCGAGAGCCACGCTGCAGCGAAAAACAGCCCGCATCTTGAAGTGTTCCGCAAGAAAGGTGTCGAGGTGCTGTTGTTATCGGACTCCGTCGACGAGTGGTTGGTCTCTTCGCTCTCCGAATATTCCGGGAAGTCGATGGTATCGGTGGCAAAAGGGGACCTTGACCTCGGAACCCTGGCCGACGAGCAGGAAAAGAAAACCAAAGAGGAATCGGAGTCGGAATTGAAGGACGTCGTCGAACGCGTCCGAAAGACCCTCAGCGACAAGGTCAAGGATGTGCGGGTTTCAACGCGATTGACCTCATCTCCCGCCTGTTTGGTCAGCGATACCTATGAAATGAGCGCCAACCTTGAGCGAATGTTGAAGGCCGCCGGGCAAAGCGTTCGCGCCACCAAGCCGATTTTTGAGCTGAATCCGGACCATCCGCTGGTCCGTCAGTTGAAGAATGAGCCGGACGAGATCAAGTTTGGCGACTGGACCAAAATTCTTTTCGACCAGGCCCTTCTGGCGGAAGGAGGGCACCTGGACGACCCTGCGGGTTTCGT
>DKAR01000072.1 GCA_002450895.1 Proteobacteria bacterium UBA6921 | reverse complement strand
CCGCGCGGCGTGCTGATGGTGGGCTCACCGGGTACTGGTAAGACGCTGCTCGCCAAGGCCATCGCCGGCGAAGCCAAAGTCCCCTTCTTTACAATCTCGGGCTCCGACTTCGTGGAAATGTTTGTCGGCGTGGGTGCATCCCGCGTCCGCGACATGTTCGAACAGGCCAAGAAGCACGCGCCGTGCATCNNTCATCGCCGCGACCAACCGTCCGGACGTGCTCGATCCGGCGTTGTTGCGTCCGGGTCGGTTCGATCGACAGGTCGTGGTGCCGTTGCCGGATCTGCGCGGTCGCGAACATATTCTGAAAGTGCACATGCGCAAGGTCCCACTCGCCGACAACGTGCGGCCGGGCATCATCGCGCGCGGTACGCCGGGTTTCTCCGGTGCCGATCTCGCAAATCTCGTGAACGAAGCCGCGTTGTTTGCCGCCCGTGGCAACAAACGCCTCGTCGACATGGATGATTTCGAGCGCGCGAAAGACAAGATCATGATGGGCGCGGAGCGTCGCTCGATGGTGATGAGCGAGAAAGAAAAGCGCCTGACGGCTTATCACGAGGCGGGACACGCCATTGTGGGCCGTACCGTTCCTTCGCATGATCCGGTCTATAAAGTGACGATCATCCCGCGCGGACGTGCGCTCGGTGTCACGATGTTCCTGCCGGAAGAAGATCGCTATAGCTACAGCAAGGAGCGTCTGGAAAGCCAGATCTCCAGCCTGTTCGGTGGTCGAATCGCGGAAGAGCTCATCTTTGGATTTGACAACGTTACGACGGGCGCCTCGAATGATATTCAGCGCACAACCGAACTCGCGCGCAACATGGTCACCAAGTGGGGCCTGTCTGAAAAGCTGGGTCCGTTGACTTACAGCGAAGAAGACGGTGAGGTCTTCCTCGGCCACTCCGTGACCAAGCACAAGAATGTGTCGGATGAAACGACGCAGCGCATCGACGAAGAAGTCCGCAGCATCATCGACCGAAACTACAATCGCGCGAAAACCATTCTTGTCGAAAACACGGATAAGCTTCACATGATGGCGGATGCGCTGATGAAGTACGAAACGATCGACAGCGATCAGATCGACGACATCATGGCTGGCAAGACGCCGCGCGCTCCGCAGGGTTGGAGCGACGATGATCAGGACAGCGCAAAGCCGTCCGGCACCCGTGAAAGCAAATGGCCGGGTGAAGAAGGCAAGATCGGCGGTCCTGCAGGCCAGCACTAAGACGACTCAACGACCGTCCGTTCCGAAAGGAGCGGACGGTTTTTTCATTTCTGGCGACCGTTTTTTTGAAAACACCATGAAGCTTGATTGCCGAGGAAGAGTCCTGGATCTTGCCAGACCGGCCGTCATGGGAATTTTGAATGTCACGCCAGACTCGTTTTCGGACGGCGGGATGTTCACTTCGTTGGATAGTGCAGTGCAACGTGCCCATCGAATGGTGGAGGAGGGCGCGGCGATCATCGATATCGGTGGCGAGTCCACACGTCCGGGAGCGATGCCGGTTTCCGTTGATGAAGAAATCCAACGAACCGCTCCGGTCATCGCCGTACTTTCAAAGACACTTTCAGTGCCGATCTCAATCGACACGCAGAAGCCCGAAGTGATGCGTGCCGGCATCGACGCCGGAGCGGGAATGGTCAACGATGTTTTTGCATTGCGGGCCCCCGGTGCACTGAAGGTCGTTCGTGAACTTGATGTTCCGGTGTGCCTGATGCACATGCGCGGGGAGCCGCGGACCATGCAGAGTGATCCTGTGTATTCAGATGTCACCCGCGAGGTATTGGCATTTCTGCGAGAGCGCCTCGACGCCTGTCGGGACGCGGGAATCGCCGCAGAACGCTGCCTGATCGATCCGGGTTTTGGGTTCGGGAAAACGTTGGATCACAACATGCAGTTGCTCCGTGACCTGTCGAAATTTCGCTCCTTGGGAGTTCCTCTAGTCATCGGAACATCCCGTAAATCCATGCTTGGAAAGATCCTTGGGGGAGCCCCCCCGGAAGGGCGCGTATTTGGCGGAATCACGATGACGGTACTTGCCGTACAACGCGGGGCCAACCTCATCCGTACACATGATGTGCGTGCGACGGCGGATGCCCTAAAAGTTCTTGAAGCCGCCGGGAGCGCGTGAAAAGTCACTACTCCCGACCGCGTTTTGCAGCGAAAATAGGCGCCGCCGATATAGTTATGCAGGCGCTTCAACCACGAAAGCACAGGGGCCCGACGCCATGAAAAAGAAATACTTCGGAACCGATGGAATCCGCGGAACGGTTGGACAGCCACCGATCACGGCGGACTTCATGCTCAAGCTGGGGTGGGCGGCAGGGCGCGTATTTTCAAAACAGGGTCACGGAACCGTATTGATTGGAAAGGACACGCGAATCTCGGGCTACATGTTTGAGTCCGCGCTGGAAGCGGGCTTATCCGCAGCGGGAATGGACATTCGCTTGCTCGGCCCCATGCCGACGCCAGGAATCGCCTATCTGACGCGAACGTTCCACGCGAAAGCCGGCATCGTCATCAGCGCCTCACATAATCCACACGAGGACAACGGCATCAAATTCTTCTCCGGTGAAGGCACCAAGCTTCCGGACGAGGTCGAATTTGCAATCGAAGCCGAACTCGAGCAACCGATGACACACGTTGCCTCAGCACAACTTGGTAAGGCGAAGCGCGTCGACGATGCAGCAGGACGATACATTGAATTCTGCAAAAGCACGATTCCTGCGAATATGGAATTTCGGGGACTGAAGGTCGTGATTGATTCTGGTCATGGCGCGACTTATCACATTGCACCGAACGTATTTGAGGAGCTGGGAGCCCGAGTCACTACGTTGGGTAACAAGCCTGACGGGCTGAATATTAATGATCAGTGCGGATCCACCCATCCTGAAAAACTCCGCCAACAGGTGCTGGATACTAAAGCCGATCTGGGCATCGCATTCGACGGCGACGGCGATCGCGTCATCATGGTCGACCACAAGGGTGAATTGGTGGATGGCGATGAAATTCTCTACATCATCGCGCAGGCGCGTCATGGTGAAGGGAAGTTGCAGGGCGATGTTGTTGGAACCGTCATGAGTAATCTGGGGCTTGAACATGCGCTGGATCGGCACTCGTTGAAACTCAAACGTGCCGCTGTGGGCGATCGTTACGTTCTCGAAATGATGCAACGCGACGGGTGCGTCTTGGGCGGTGAGTCCTCGGGACACATTATTTGCCTCTACCGAACAACCACCGGCGACGGCATCGTATCGGCTCTGCAAGTAATTGCAGCCATGAATCGATCTGGCAAATCGCTCCATGAACTGAAATCCTCAATGACCAAATATCCTCAGGTATTGGTGAACGTGCGCATGGAGCGGAAGATTGATATCGCGAAATCCGACATTGTCAGCAGCGCCGTTCGTGCCGCGGAAACCAAACTGGCGGGGAGCGGGCGGGTCTTATTGCGACCCTCTGGCACGGAACCGCTGGTTCGCGTGATGGTGGAGGGAAATGACATGATCCAGGTAAAAACCCTCGCGGAAGAGATCGCGGAAGTCGTAAAAGCGGCAGTCAAGGCGGCCTGATTCGGTCGTTTTCCCAGAAATGACATCCCGGTCGGCGTCGTGTCGTGTGGGACGCCGGCCCCGAACTCCCACTGTTTAGCTCGGACACTTCTGCTGAAGACACCGTACGCGTTTACCTCTAGGGTGTCTTGGACTAGACTCCTTTCCGGTCGGCAGTGTCCTAATACGTTTGTTCTATATCTCCTGCGGCAGGTCGGTACTACTCTGTGCGGTGTGCGGCACATCGTTAGTCTCTTTTGATCTTTATCAAGAGTTCATCAGGATAGAAACCCAATCAAAAAAGTTGGAGAACGAATATGAAAATGCAACGCCCGATAGTCGGTATGCAAATCGCCGTAATGTCTACGCTGGTTGGTTTATTCGCGTCTGGTGCCACCGCGACCCATGCGGCAGACGGCAACATGGGATCTTTGCCCGCCGTCGTCAAAGTGAATAGTCCGGCACTGTATCCCGAAGGCGTCGAATGGGATGGGGCGCACAAGCGTTTTATCGTGTCATCACTGCATCGCGGCGAGGTCGGCGCGGTTGCCGAGGACGGAACGTATTCCGTGTTCGGCAGCGATCCGCGCATGATTGGTTCAGTCGGGATCGAATTGGATCCATCGCGTGATCGTGCTCTGGTGTGCAATTCGGATGGCGGTGCGAGTGAAAAATCGAGTAAAGAGACCACTGGAAAAGTGGCCGCACTTGCGGTTTTCCAACTTTCCACGGGCAAGTTGATTGAGTACGTGGACCTGGCCAAGGGACTCGACGGCGGTCATTTCTGCAACGACATTGCGATTGCCAAAGACGGCACTGCCTACATTACCGACAGCTTTTCTCCGATAATTTACAAAGTTGACAAAAACTACAAAGCATCGGTTCTGATCAATGACAAAGCTTTCACGGGCGAAAGCTTCAATTTGAACGGCATTGTCGTCAAAGACAAATTCCTGCTGGTCGACAAAATGAATTCTGGCCAGCTGTTCAAGATTCCTCTGGATAACCCGGGCAAGTTTACAGAGGTCAAGTTGCCGCAAAAACTCGATGGTTCCGACGGCATGCTTTGGGCCGCAGACGGATCATTGATCGTTATCGCAAACAACAATGCTTACATCGGTATCAAGGGCGCGACTCCAACAAACTCCGTATTTAGACTCGAAAGCAAGGATGGATGGAAAACAGCAACCATCAAAGGCAAAGCGGAAACCGGCGATGTATTTCCGACGACCGGCACGCTTCGCGACGGTCAGATTTACGTCGTACACGCGATGTTGCACGTCCTGTTCAATCCGGAGACCAAGCAGCAGGAGCAACAGTTCGATATCGTCAAATACAACCCCTAAGGATGGTAAGCGCGTTTCGAGAATTCACTCTTGTCGGGGTTGTGCCTGGCAAGAGCGCGGCGCGAAAGAGGTTGGGATCAGTTGGGGGGATTGCGGCTTGTCTTAAGGCTTATGCAGCCTGCCTAGGCACAGACGTTATTTAACATAATATACATTATGCGAAGTGACATTTGTTTCACCGATGGGGCTTCCTCAGCGTTTCACACCAGAAAACCGCTTACTCCAGCCCGTCCTTTAATGCGTCCTGCAGCTCCTTCAAGCGCTCTAATGCACGACCCTCGAGCGATGCACCTGCGCGCTTTGCATCCAGTGCGTGCTTTCGCTGCCACGCCTGCAGCTTCAATGCGTGCTCGGTATCCTGGTTTTCGTCGAGAAATGACTGGAACGCTTCGCCTTCCAGCGTAACTACGTGAAGCTCGCTGCCGGCCGTCACCGACGCCATGCGGGCCGAACCTGTGAACAAGGAGTACTCACCAAAGTAGCTGCCCGGCTCAGCGACATCAATCGTCACGTCCTGGCCATCCTTGGTGATGAATACTCGCGCCAGGCCACTGCAAATGACATACATCCGGCGTTCGACAGCGCCTTCATGGGCGATGCATTCGCCTTTGCGGAAATGCTGGAACATGGCGAGCTGGCACAATTCACGAAACGATCGCGGATCCAGTTCCCGAAATAACGGGACCCGACCGAGCGCGGTTTCAATGACGCGCGGTGTTACGCGACGAACCAGTTCGTCGTGGACATGCTTATCCGAGTCGATGATTGCACTGAAAACAACAGACGGCATTTCAAATGCGATGCACGGGGTTGACGCAACGACGGTTGCGATTCGCGGCATCAGGAACAGCATGGACACTTCACCGAGAAGCTCGCCCGGACCGCGCAGACCGAGATGTATCGGCTCCTTATTCCCGACCGTTTCGATTTCAACTTCGCCGCGCAGGATCAAATAGACTGACTTTCCCAATTCATGTTCATTGCAGAGCGCCTGTCCAGCCTCAAATCGTCGCAGGACACCGTTTCTGACCAGGCTGCGCCGGGCCTCCGGCCCAAGAATTCCAGACAGAAGCTTGTTCTTCGCCAAAGCCGCATCGATCTTTTCGAGAATTACTTCCGGTGTCGCAGTGGCCATACGTTATTAACCTTTGGAAGTGTTTTGCAGCCCGGAATTACCAACGACCGTATAGCGCGCCGCGTTTTTTGCCCGAACATGTCATTCGCAATTCGTTATTGAAGCCTATATCATGTTCCCAAAATAATCATTCAGGACAGTGAACGTTGTCTTTTCATTTCACGTAGTGGGGCTTCTGAATTCAATGGATACCGAACTTTTCAAACATGTCGAAAGCGGCAAGGAATTCGCCGCGGGCGCAACGATCTTCGCTCAAGGTGATGCCCCGGCGGGAAAAATGTTTGTCTTGCAGGAAGGTTCCGTGGACATCGTCATCGACGGAAAGCGTTGCGACACTCTGGGACCGGGAATGCTGTTTGGCGAGATGGGCTTGATTGACAATAACCCGCGCTCTGCAACGGCCGTCGCCAAAACCAATTGCCGCATACTGCCAATCGATCAACAGCGATTCCTGTTTCTCATCCAGAATACACCCGTCTTTGCGCTCGATGTCATGCGAGCCATGGCAAATCGGCTGCGCAGCGTCCGGCCGAATTAAATCAGTCGGCCGTACTGGTGGCACTACCGGCCATCCAGTCCCGCATACACGGCGAGCGTCGGCCCGGATTGATTCATCGTGTAAAAGTGCAGCCCCGGCGCCCCAAGTTCCAATAAGCGATTGCAGAGCCCGATTGTGACCTCCAATCCGAACTTTCGCAGCGATTCCAGATCTTCGCCGAACTGCTCGAGCCTCCAGCGCAACCAACGCGGAATCTCGGCGCCGCAGGCATCCGAAAAACGCGCCAGCTGTTTGTAGTTGGTGATCGGCATGATCCCCGGCACGATCGGAATATCCAGTCCGCGTTTTTCACAATCGTCCACAAATCGGGAATACGCATCCGGATTGAAAAAATATTGCGTGATCGCGCTGTTGGCCCCCGCCTTTACCTTGCCCGCGAAATAATCCATGTCTTTTCTCGCGTTGAAGGCCTGCGGGTGAAACTCCGGATACGCGGCGACTTCGATGTGAAAGTGCCGACCCGTTTCGGCGCGAATGAACGCAACAAGTTCGTTGGCGTGGCGAAACTCACCCGCTTCGACCATGCCTGACGGCATGTCCCCACGCAACGCCACGATTCGCCGGATGCCTTCAGCTTTATAGGCACTCAACAAGGCGCGAATGTTTTCCCGGGTCGATCCTATGCACGATAAATGCGGTGCCGCATCGATACCGGTTTCGCGCTGGATTTCGAGGACCGTTTCGCGCGTACCGGACTGCGTGCTGCCCCCTGCTCCAAATGTCACGGAAAAGTACTTTGGAGTGACTTTGGTCAGCGCATTGCGCGTTTCGCGCAACTTCACTTTGCCCTCTTCCGTCTTGGGCGGGAAAAACTCGAAACTGAATTGGCGGGGATGTTTCTTTTGAGAGTCCATTGTCCCGTTCCCTTCAATAATGGAACTGCCCGCTTACGCGGGCAGTCTGCTACGAAACAGCGCTACGTCCGGTGTGGCGAACGCCACCGGAACGACTAGTATCGGTAGTGATTCGGCTTGTAAGGCCCATCCACCGGCACGCCAATGTAGTCCGCCTGTTCCTTGGTGAGCTTTGTCAGGTTCACGCCAATCTTCTTCAAATGTGCGCGCGCAACTTTCTCATCCAAAATCTTCGGCAAAACATAGACCTTCTTCTCATACTTCGCGTGATTGGCGAACAGCTCCATCTGCGCAATGGTCTGATTCGAGAACGACGCGGACATGACGAAACTCGGATGACCTGTCGCACAACCAAGGTTCACCAACCTTCCCTTCGCGAGCACGATGATCTTTTTGCCGTCGGGGAAAATTACGTGGTCAACTTGCGGTTTGATCTCTTCCCACTTGTACTTT
>DKAR01000166.1 GCA_002450895.1 Proteobacteria bacterium UBA6921 | reverse complement strand
CGTGGCCGGCCCGCATCCGTATCCCGCCATGGTTCGCGATTTTCAGGCTGTGATTGGACGTGAGGCGCGTGCGCAGATTCAGGAAATCGAGGGTCGATTGCCGGACGCGCTGGTGGCCTGCGTCGGCGGCGGCTCGAACGCAATCGGTTTGTTTTATCCTTTTTTGCGCGATCAATCCGTTGCGATGTACGGTGTTGAAGCCGCGGGTGACGGCATTGATACAGATCGCCATGCGGCGACGTTATGCAAGGGGCGGCCGGGAGTGTTGCATGGAAACCGCACCTACCTCATCGAAGACAACGACGGACAAATTATCGAGACACATTCGATTTCCGCAGGGCTCGATTATCCGGGCGTGGGGCCGGAACACGCGTGGTTGAAGGATATGGGGCGCGCGCAGTATGTCGCGATAAACGATGCAGAAGCCCTGGACGGATTTCACACCCTGACGCGAACGGAAGGCATCATCCCGGCGCTCGAGTCGAGCCATGCGATTGCCTACACGGCGAAACTCGCGCCTACACTCCGAAAGGACCAGATCATTGTCGTCAATCTCTCAGGACGTGGGGACAAGGACATTCACACGGTCGCTGCCCGGGAAGGCATCAAGGTATGAACCGAATCGACGCATGCTTCATCAATTTGCGCGAGAAAAAGCGTAAGGCGCTCATTCCTTATATGACGGCGGGAGATCCAAATCCGCAGGTCACGGTCCCGATGATGCACGCGATGGTGAAAGCGGGTGCGGATATCATCGAGTTGGGCGTTCCGTTTTCCGATCCCATGGCCGATGGCCCGGTGATTCAGCGCGCCAGCGAGCGAGCGTTGCAACACAAGGTTTCCTTGCATCAGGTGCTGAGCCTGGTCGCCGATTTTCGAAAGACCGACAACAAGACACCGGTGGTTTTGATGGGATATCTGAATCCGGTCGAAGCCATGGGCTACACAAAGTTTGCCGCTGCAGCAGCGCAGGCGGGAGTGGATGGCGTTTTGACCGTGGATATGCCGCCGGAGGAATCCGAAGAATTTGTGTCGGAACTTCAGAAGCGCAATGTGGCCCCCATATACCTCATCGCTCCGACGACGCCTTCGGATCGGGTGGCGGCCATCTGTGCCCAGGCCCGCGGCTTTGTGTATTACGTATCGCTCAAAGGGGTGACGGGCGCGGCGAATCTGAACGTGGCGGAAGTTACCGAAAAACTCCAACAAATTCGTTCGAAAACGACACTGCCGGTCGGGGTCGGTTTCGGCATTCGTGACGCCAAATCCGCGGCAGCGGTGGCGAAAATTGCGGATGCGGTTGTCGTCGGAAGTTCAATTGTGCGTAAAATCGAGGAGTCCGGCGCGGAAAAAGCGGTATCCGCGGTGCAAGCCCTGTTGCAGGATATGCGCGCGGCAATGGATTCGAATTAAATGTATCGCACGCAGCCAATATTGTATTGAGGTGACACTCACATGAGCTGGATCAAGAATCTTCTTCCATCGCGCATTCGCACCGAGGGCGCTGCCAAGAAAAATGTCCCGGAAGGCCTTTGGAGCAAATGTGACAGTTGCGGCGCAGTTCTTTACATGCCCGAGCTTAAGCGCAACCTCGAAGTCTGTCCGAAGTGCAATCATCACTTGCGTATGGGTGCGCGCGAACGCCTCGATTTCTTTCTCGACGAGATGCCCCGCGAAGAAGTTGCGCCGGACCTAAAACCGGTGGACACCTTGAAGTTCAAGGACAGCAAGCGCTACAAGGATCGAATTACGCAGGCGCAAAAGGAAACCGGGGAAACCGACGCCCTGATCGTTGTTAAAGGCAAGGTCAAGAGCGTTCCGGTCGTTGCAGCTGCGTTTGAGTTTCGTTACATGGGCGGTTCCATGGGGTCAGTCGTCGGGGAGCGATTTGTTCGCGGCGTTGAAACCTGCATGGAAGAGAAAATACCATTCGTGTGTTTTTCGGCCAGCGGTGGCGCCCGCATGCAGGAGGGTCTGTTTTCCCTGATGCAAATGTCCAAGACGAGCGCTGCATTGGCGCGCATGTCACAGATGGGTTTGCCATTTATTTCAGTGCTGACCGATCCCACGATGGGCGGTGTGTCCGCCAGTTTCGCGATGCTTGGCGACGTTAACATCGCTGAACCGAAAGCGCTCGTGGGATTTGCGGGACCGCGCGTCATTGAGCAGACCGTTCGACAGACATTGCCTGAAGGATTTCAGCGCAGTGAATTTCTGCTCGATCACGGGGCAGTTGACATGATCGTGGATCGACGCGATCTGCGTGACCGGATTGCAAATGTCCTTACCATGTTCATGCGCAAGCCGGCGCCGTAATTTCGTGACAGAACTTTTGGGATCCATTGCGCGCTGAGTTGCCTCCATTCTCAAGTACCGACGGATTTTGCTCCTGGACGTTGCCGGGGAAAACGTTTTTTCAGTCCAAGACAGATCCTGTTGCGACCCATTCTCCTGCAGCGTTGGCCCTCTTCGCCCGCAACAAGGGCGCGTCGTGACAAATATCAAAGGTCCTTACGGCTTTCCGCGAGCATCCCGAAGACGGACGGGTAGTTCCTATGCGATATGAGCGGCTTGAAGATTGGTTGAAGTGGCAGGAAACGCTCCATCCCCAGGCCATTGATTTGGGGCTGGATCGTGTCCGCGCCGTTGTCGATCGCATGGGCCTCGCGCGACCGAAATTTCCCATAGTGACCGTCGGTGGAACAAACGGCAAAGGCTCGACCGTCGCGATGCTCGAATCCATCCTGCGAAGTTCCGGATACCGGGTTGGCGCTTACACATCGCCGCACATTCAAAGTTATAACGAACGTATTCGTATCAACGGCGCAGAGGTTTCCGATGTGGCGTTGTGCGACGCCTTTGCGCGTATCGATCGAGTCCGCGGTGATATTTCACTGACGTACTTTGAGTTTGGAACAATCGCGGCAATGGATTCGTTTGTTACAGAAAACGTTGAGATTGCAATCCTGGAAGTCGGCATGGGAGGGCGACTGGATGCCGTCAATGTGTGGGATGCTGATGTCGCTATAGTCACCGGCGTCGCGCTGGATCATATGGAATGGTTGGGCTCGGACCGCGAAACCATTGCATTCGAGAAAGCCGGAATTTTTCGGGCCGGGCGCCCGGCGATCTTCGGCCAACGCGATGCTCCTGCACGACTTGTTCAATACGCGGACGGTATTGGCGCCCGGTTATTTCGCCAAGGGTTCGATTATTCCTGGAGTGCACGCGATGGCGGGTGGGATTGGGTCGGACCGGAGGGCTCGCGCTTTTCGCTCCCGCCACCCTCACTTCGTGGGACGCACCAGTTTGAAAACGCCAGTACAGTGTTGATGACGTTGCAGGCGATTCGTCATTTGGCTCCGGTGTCAGTGGGCGCCGTACGGGACGGACTCTTGGGCGTCAAACTTCGCGGGCGCTTTGAAGTGCTGCCGGCGGCGATCACCTGTATTCTCGACGTTGCCCACAATCCGCAGGGCGCGGAGACGCTTGCGGCGACGCTTGCCCAGTATCGTTGCACGGGGCGAACGTTGGCGGTGATTGGAATGCTGAAGGACAAAGATATCGCCGGAACGTGCCGCCCACTCGTTGGGCTGGTAGATCATTGGTACCTGGGCCCTGTAGATTCGCCGCGCGCAGCAAGTTCGGCTGAACTGGGCGACGGGGTCGGAACTCACGTTTCTTCTGACAAACGGTCACTCTTTGATGCGTTTGAGCAGGCTTATTCCCAAGCACAACGGGACGCGCGAGCGGGAGACCGCATTGTTGTTTTCGGATCGTTTTATGCCGTTTCCGGTGCGTTATAATCCTGGGAATTCACGACGAGCGGCACACTGCACATGAATTCCCGTTTGAGAAATCGGATCGTCGGCGCAGTGATTCTCGCGAGCCTCGCGGTGATTTTTGTTCCGATGATTTTGACAGGGCAGGGCGACCTGGATTTTTCTTCCCGGGGTCCGGCAATTCCGCCTGAACCGGAAATCACTTCATCGAGTCCGCCGCAAACCTTACCTGCCGATCCGAGCCCGGCGGAAGAGGCGCCACGCGCCGTTGTTCTCGAGCAGCAACCGCCGGATGTTAATAGTGGAGCGAACGTCCCGATCCCGCCAGAAACTGTTGAACAGGAAAGCGCCCTTCCCAATCCGCCGGAAGTGGGCACGACGGCGTCCGTCGCTTCGCGTGGTGTTCCCGCATGGGCCGTTCAGGTGGGTAGCTTTACGGTGAAGAAGAGTGCCTTCGCATTGAGGGACTCATTGCGTTCAAAAGGTTATGCCAGCTTCGTTGAATCCGTTAAAAGCGGGGGCTCGACAGTGTATCGCGTTCGTGTTGGCCCGGAATTGCAACAGGAACTTGCTCAAAAACTTTTGGAACGACTTGCAAAAGAGGCGGGTGTTAACGGGATCGTTGTGCGTCACAACCAGTAAGCGCTCGACCCGAGTTTTCTATCAACCGCCTAAGCGTTTAAATTTTCGTCAGAGTGGGTATCGACAGAAATGAATTGGCTTGACGTTTCGATAGTCACAATTGTCCTGGTTTCCGCTCTGGTTGGTGTTATTCGAGGTTTCGCGCGCGAGTCACTTGCATTGCTCGGCTGGGTGACTTCGATTTGGCTCGCTCTTGTCGTATCGCCGCGGTTGGCAGAAATGACGCATAAATTGATTACCGTCGATACCTTGCGATATATGCTGTGTTTTACCTTTGTTTTTGTCGTTACGTTGGCGTTGGCTGCCGTAGCGAACCACTGGCTTTCGGGCAAAGTGCGCAAATCGAGCCTCAATGGAACGGACCGAAGTCTGGGTGTTTTATTCGGTGTGTTACGAGGGGTGGTCCTGGTGGTGGTTTTGACATGGATGGCGGCGTTTACCACTTTGCCCACCAGCACTTCCTGGAAAGAGGCATCTTTGGTCCGCCATTTTGAAAGTCTGTCGGTTTGGCTCAGTGGTTATCTTCCGCCGACGCTTGCCAATAAACTCGGCTACTAACAATTTTTTGCGAGAGTCCGCTGTTGCGGGGTGGCGACACTGGTAGAATACAGGTCCACCCGTAGCGAGGTTCCTCAAACATGTGCGGCATTATCGGAATCGTCGGAAAGGACTCAGTAAATCAAACCCTTTACGACGGCCTGACGATGTTGCAGCATCGCGGCCAGGACGCCGCTGGCATCATGACGGCGGATGGCGGACGCCTCTATCTCCGCAAGAACAACGGCTTGGTTCGAGATGTATTCCACACCCGCCACATGTTGCGTCTGGCCGGTAACATTGGCATTGGTCATGTCCGCTATCCGACCGCGGGCAGCGCCTCAAACGCAGAATCCCAGCCTTTTTACGTAAACTCCCCGTACGGAATCGCGATTGCCCATAACGGCAATTTGACGAATGCGCAGGAGCTAAAAAAGGAAGTCTTTCGTGATGACCTGCGTCATATCAATACCGAATCGGACTCTGAAGTTCTTTTGAATGTTTTCGCTCACGAGCTTGAGGCGCAGGGCAAGCTGCGAGTAAACGAAAACGATATCTTCAAGGCAATCACTTCCGTTCATCGGCGCTGCCGCGGTGCCTACGCCGTGGTTGCGATGATTATCGGATATGGTCTTGTCGGATTTCGAGATCCGTACGGTATTCGGCCGATCGCATTCGGCAAGCGCGAAACCGATCGCGGTGATGAATACATCATTGCGTCGGAAAGTGTTGCAATTGAAAGCCTCGGTTTCAAAGTGGTGCGAGACATCATGCCGGGCGAGGCGATCTTTATTGATGTCGACGGCAACTTGCACAGTCGCCAGTGTGCCGACAAAACAATTTACTCGCCGTGTATTTTTGAACACGTCTATTTCGCCCGTCCGGATTCCACGGTCGACGAAATTTCCGTTTACCGGGCGCGCATGAGGATGGGTGAGTTTCTGGCGCGCAAGATTGAGCGCGAGTGGGCGAGCCACGATATCGATGTCGTCATACCCATTCCGGATACCAGTCGCACCGCTGGACTACAACTGGCGAATGATCTGGGGCTTAAATTCCGGGAAGGTTTTATCAAGAATCGGTACATTGGGCGCACGTTCATCATGCCGGGTCAAAAGGAACGCAAGAAATCGGTTCGACAAAAATTGAATCCGATTGATCTGGAGTTTCGTGGAAGGAACGTGCTCCTGGTTGACGATTCAATCGTGCGCGGAACGACGTCTAAAGAGATTGTTCAAATGGCGCGCGATGCAGGCGCCAACAAGGTGTATTTTGCGTCGGCGTCGCCGCCAGTTCGGCATGCGAATGTATACGGGATCGATATGCCATCCCGGCGAGAGCTGGTTGGGTTCGGGAGGGACGAAGAGCAGATTTGCGCGGAAATTGGCGCGGATGGTCTGATTTATCAGGATCTGGATGACTTGATCGAATCGGCGCGCAAGGGTAATCCGAAAATCAAACGTTTCGACACGTCAGTTTTCAACGGAGATTACGTCACTGGCGACATTACGCCAGAGTACCTTGCGCATATCGAGAATCTGCGTAACGACGGCGCCAAAGAGAAACAGCGCGGAAAGGACGATGACAACATTATCGACCTTTACAATACGGCATGATTGACAGCCCTTGGGCTGTTGATTAGTCTTGGTTTCATGCGCCGATTTGACTCAGCTTGCGGGCGCGTAACAAATACTGCTAAAGCGAGGTGAGCGAAGAATACAGCGAGCCCGCTTTGGATTCATCTGAGGCGGGTTTTTTGTTGCCCGCGAAATTGTGTGGAGCATATGTATGAGCGACAAAGGCAACGATTTTGGTTTCGAGACGCTGGCAATTCGCACTGGACATCATCGAACGGCGGAGGGCGAGCAGGGCGAACCGATTTTTCCGACGTCGAGTTTTGTGTTTCAAAGTGCCGCTCAGGCCGCGGCGCGATTTGCCGGGACAGAACCGGGAAACATCTACTCCCGATTTACCAATCCAACAGTCCGTAATTTTGAAGAACGCCTTGCTGCCCTGGAAGGTGGCGCGCGTTGTGTGGCAACGGCGTCGGGAATGTCAGCAATTCTCTCGACCTGTCTCGGTCTGCTGAAGAGTGGCGATCACATTGTTTCCTCGCGCGCGATATTTGGAACCACCGTATTGCTGTTCAACAACTACCTTGGCAAGTTCGGCGTTACAACGACGTATGTTCCGCTGACGGATGTGGCGGCGTGGGAAAGGGCGATTACGCCGAAGACGCGGCTGTTGTTTCTGGAGACACCTTCAAATCCATTGACGGAGGTCGCAGATATCGCGGCGCTTTCGCAAATTGCAAAGCGACACAACTGCCTTCTCGTTGTTGATAACTGCTTTTGTACTCCCGCGTTGCAGCAGCCCTTGAAACTGGGTGCGGATATTGTCGTTCACTCGGCCACGAAATACCTGGACGGGCAGGGGCGATGTATCGGCGGTGCCGTCGTTGGATCTGAAGAAATAGTCGGCAAGGATGTATACGGGGTTCTTCGCACGGGTGGTCCAACGATGAGCCCATTCAATGCGTGGGTATTCCTCAAGGGGCTGGAGACACTCGCAATTCGCATGAAGGCACACAGCGCGAGCGCGCTTGAACTTGCCCGATGGCTTGAAAAGCAGTCCGCCGTGAAGCGAGTCAACTATCCTGGTCTGGAATCACATCCACAACACAAGCTGGCGCGCGATCAACAGTCTGCGTTTGGTGGTGTGCTGTCTTTCGAGTTGAAGGGCGGGCAGGCTGAAGCGTGGAAACTCATTGACGCAACAAAGATGATTTCCATTACTGCGAACCTTGGCGACGCCAAAACGACGATTACCCATCCCGCGACAACAACCCATGGTCGTTTGACGCCGGAGCAGCGGGCCGAGGCTGGAATCGGGGATGGGCTGGTGCGGATCGCGGTGGGGCTTGAGGACGTGGGTGACATCATCACAGATATCGAGCGCGGCTTGCGCTAATCGCGCAGGTCGGCGGTTCGGCAGAGCGAACTCGTTTTTCGATTTAGCTGCTGTGACATTCGCGAAGCAGTTGAGGAATTTCTCCGGCCATTCTTGAGTCAATTATCCAATCGAGTTGCTGGAACCAATACAGCGATTGCCCGCCCAATAGGTCGTGATGCCGGGCGCGCTATAGTTGCTCCATCATCCGGAGCTGCCGAGGTTTTTCATGGGCGGTAAAATTCTCTTTATGTAGTAGTGCCTGAAACAAGCGAAACGGAACCATCGCGTCGTTCGGTCTATCCCTGTTTCGCAACATAACCGCCGCTTATACATTCGAATATTATGATAATTTCAAGTGCGAAGAATCGCGTTGCTATACTTCACCGCACTGCGTGCATAACGCGCGCAGCGTTAGATCCACCGAGGGTGTAAGCCGCAATGAAACCTGAGGATCCGGCAGATTCAGACCGGCGTGATTTTCTGGGAGCGACAACGGCCGTTGTCGCGGGCATCGGAGTTTGCGGGGCGACATGGCCGCTCGTCAGCAGCATGAATCCAACGGCTGACATCAAATCGCGCGCCACATCCGAAGTTGATATCAGTCGAATCAAACCCGGCGAGATTCACACCGTCGCGTGGCAGGGAAAGCCAGTCTTTATCGTTCATCGTACGCAGGAGCAGATTTCCGCGGCTGAGTCATCGCCGGGAGGAAAGGATCCGCAGCCGGATCAAAATCGTGTCCAAAAACCCGAATGGTTGGTAGTCGTCGGGATCTGTACGCATTTGGGTTGCGTTCCAAATCGTGGAGGGGAAGGATGGGTCTGTCCCTGTCACGGGAGTCGTTACGACCAGAGCGGACGGATAATGCATGGACCCGCCCCCCGTAATCTTGAAGTGCCGCCGTACAAGTTCGTCGGCGACAACAAAATTGTCATCGGATAGGCGCGAACGATTATGGGAAAGCGACTGGTTGAATGGGTGGATCGACGATTTCCGCTCACCACGTTCATCAAGCACGAACTCACTGAATATCCGACGCCGCGAAATCTTAGTATTTGGTGGACCTTCGGGTTTTTTGCCGGTTTCATGCTGGTTCTTCAAATCGTCTCCGGCGTTTTTCTCGCCATGCACTACAAACCGGATGCCACGTTGGCGTTCGCGTCCGTCGAGCACATCATGCGTGATGTGAACTATGGCTGGTTGCTGCGCTATATCCACTCTACCGGCGCATCCGCATTCTTTATCGTCATCTACATACATATGGCGCGGACGCTTTATTACGGCTCATTCCGAGCTCCCCGGGAGTTGATGTGGTGGACGGGGCAGGTGCTTTTGCTGTCGCTGATGGCGACTGCATTTATGGGATATCTTCTTCCCTGGGGGCAGATGTCGTATTGGGGTGCCCAGGTGATTACGAACCTCTTTCGCGCGACGCCATTTATCGGTGATCAGGTTGTCATCTGGTTACGTGGAGATTTCGTCGTTGGCGATGCGACGCTGCAGCGATTCTTTGCACTGCATTTTCTGTTTCCATTTCTGATTTGCGGTTTGGTCATGATCCACCTTGTCGCACTTCATTTCGTCAAGAGCAGCAATCCCTCAGGGATTAATCTCGCCGATAAGGACAATATCCCGTTTCACCCGTATTTCACTGCCAAAGATTTTTACGGGTTGGGAATTTTTCTGATTATTTTTTTCTATTTTGTCTTCTTTCATCCTGAGTATTTCATCGAAGAGGCAAACAACATTCCGGCGAATCCGCTGGTGACACCACCTCATATTGTTCCCGAATGGTACTTCCTGCCGTTTTACGCAATTCTTCGAGCCATTCCCGATTTCGCTGGTGGTGTAGTTGCGATGACGCTCTCTATCATGGTTTTTGCGCTAATGCCTTACCTGGATCGTTGCAAAATTCCCGGTGGTTCCCGCTACCGTCCTGTGTATCGCGCAATGTTTCTCATTTTTGCGATCGACATTGTTGCGTTGAGCTATGTTGGTTACGAACCACCGTCTGAAACATTGGCTGTTGTCGGGCAGGTTGCCACAGCGATCTATTTTTCCCTGTTCCTTTTGCTGCCCTTTGCGAGCAAATGGGAGGACCAATGGCTTCGCAAACGCGGGTTGCCAAAACCTGTGGTGGAAATGATGGAAAGCGAGCAGCGGCAGCGCGCTGCCGGGTGGCGATAGTGCGCTCGTTGATTGCGGTCATGGCCTTGTTCTTAGGACTTACGGCGTCTGCGTCGGAAAAGCCAGTTGCGAAAATAGAGTTTGACCGTTCCACGGAAGCGATTCATCGCGGTGCCGAAGTCGTATTGAATGTGTGTATGGGTTGTCACAGTCTGCGCTACATGCGTTATCAAGACCTCCGCTTCGCCGGCATCGCTGAGCCTGAAATTACCAAGCTTCGTGGCGAGCATGCGCCCGACGATTCTTTGTTGAGCGCGATGGACGATGCGGCCGCATCAGAGTCCTTCGGCAGAATCCCGCCGGACCAATCCACGCTGGCGAAGGCACGCGAAGGCGGGGCGAACTACATCTATTCGTTTGTAACTTCTTTTGCGCTTGAGTCCGATGGGTCTGTGGTAAATCGAATGAAGCCGGAAACCCGAATGCCGGATGTGCTCGGGTATGCAACTTCAAGCGGTACCGATCGCGCTGCAATTGAAGGACAAATCCGCGATGCTGCCGTATTTTTGGAATGGGCATCGGATCCGCGAGCGGGGGAACGACGTACGCTTGGGCGCTATGTAATTGCCTATCTGATTCTCGTGACAGTCCTTTTGTACTTCGTCAAGCGGCGGGTTTGGAAAGGTATTCCGTCTTAACTGAACCTTAGGTTGCAGGCTCGCGTTTCATCACAGGCTAAAAAAGTTTTTTCTGGCGACGGTTCCAGGCTAACAGATCACGCTAAAAATAGGGTAGGATGCCCGTATGTTGTATCAGTCGAAGTACACCACTGGGGGGCTGTTCGCCGTGACGATGCTGTTCGCGTTGGCTTCAAATGCCAATGCGGCGGACGCATGTCTTGACGGAATGCAAGCGTATGTCGAAGGTAACCATACGCAAGCCTTCAAGAAATTTGAAGCCGCCGCGAAGAAAGGCGACGGATGTTCGCAATTTCAGCTGGCCATGATGTATCAGTACGGGCACGGTACGAAAAAGAACGAACAAATGGCTCGAACCTGGCTCAAGAAATCAGCAGCGGCCGGATTCGAAAAGGCCCAATTGCAGTTGGCGACTCTTAAGTAGTCCTATTTTCAACTTCACCGACGGAGACCGAATTTGGCGCTCTGTCAGCCAGCTTCAACCGGAAGTTCCGCCTTGTTTCCCCACTCAGACCACGACCCGGGATAACCGCGCAGCAACTGAAATCCCAGTGATTTAAGTACGATGTAGGTATGCGCGGAACGGTGGTGTGTCTGGCAATAAAGAATTATTTCCCGCTCCGGAGTAATTCCAAGTTTCGCAAACATCGGTTCCAACTCATTCGACGTACGAATACGTAGATTTCGTTGCTGATCCATCGCGTTGACCCAGTCAAAGTTCACGGCGCCGGGGATGTGTCCACCGCGCGCCGCGCGTACCACACTTCCGTGGAACTCCCCAGCACTTCTGCAATCGACAATACGGACATTTGGATCAGCAAGGTGTGACTTGACATACTGCAGGTCGCAACTGGGGCCTTGCTTGTACTGGACCTCGTAGGTTGTCGGGTTCGATTCGGTGACGTGCGTATCGCGCGGGTACCCTTCATTGGCCCACGCATGCAGCCCGCCGTTTAGCAGTGAATAGGACGTGTGACCAATGCAATCCAGCGTCCAAAGAAATCGTGACGCTTTACCACCGCCTTCGTCGTCGTAGGCGACAATGTGTGTTTCCGGTGTGATTCCAAGATGCGATAAGACCCGTGCAAGCATTTCCTTGTCAGGAAGAAGTCCCATGACCGGGGGGGCGTGGCGGACGATATGCGGGTATTCGACGTGTACCGAGCCAGGAATATGCTGCTGCAGGAAGACATCGTAACGACACACATCCACGACACGGACTGAAGGGTCGTCGAGATGACCTTGGAGTTGCTCGGGTTCAAGTATCAATGGAAGAGACAAAATTGAGCAACTCCGTATTCAATCGGGCATTAAGCTAAGCCGTCGAGATCTCCCGCGGTCCGGTTGCGAGGCGCATCTTCAGTCGCATGTTATTGACCGATTCTGCATTTTCCAGCGCCGTTTCCGGCGAGATCACGCCTCTGCGATACAAATCATACAGGGATTGATCGAAGGTTTGCATCCCGTGATTCGTGTCCTTTTCGATGGATTCATGCAGCGCAGAGAAGTCCTGGCGGCGAATCAGGTCGCGAATTCGTGCTGTCGCAATCAGAAGTTCATAGGCGACTGTACGTCGTCCGTCGAGGGTCGGCACGAGGCGCTGGGAAATAATGGCTTGTACGTTTGTTGCCAGCGTCTGACACAAAGCATCGCGCTGATCAGACGGGAACATATTGGTGATTCTTTCGAATACCTGGCTCGCGGTATTTGCATGCAGTGTCGAAAGGCAAAGGTGGCCGGTGTCGGAAAATTCGATCACGTCCTCCATGATGTTCCGGTCGCGGATTTCGCCCACCATCAATACATCCGGAGACTGGCGCAATGCGTTGATCAGCGCGTTGTGATACGACTTGGTGTCAAACCCGAGCTCGCGCTGGTTGACTACCGATTGCCCGGGATCGAGGACATATTCGATCGGGTCCTCGACTGTAATGATGTGGCTCGACGAGCTCGAAGCCCGGTGCTGCATCATTGCGGCAAGCGTAGTGGACTTTCCGGATCCCGACGGGCCGACGACCAGTACCAAACCGTGTTTGAGTTGAACGACATTGAGCAATTCGTCAGGCAATCCCAGCCAGTCAAAACTGGGTACCGATCCGGGAATGGCGCGAATAACCAACGAAGTATCGCGACGCTGGCGGAAGATATTGCATCGGAATCGACCCAGGCGGGGGACATCGAATCCGATGTTCATTTCATGTGACGATTTGAACGTTTCAAAATCCTGATTGCGCGCAATGAGCCGCACCATGGATTCGGTGGCGCCATTGGGCAGCGGTGTTTTTCCGCAAAGCCGCACTGAGCCGTTGATACGCAATGCGGGAACGATTCCAGGCGTCAGGAACAAGTCTGACGCGTTTTGATCCACCATTTCTTTCAAAAGCTTGGCGAGCAGATCCACGATGACACCCCTACAGCATAATTTGACAGAACCGTTCTCAATGACGGTGTGCGATCAATTTATCAGGGCATGTCTCTGAGGTGTGTGTGGCTGTTCTCAATTACTTTCGAAGCTCAGGCGAGAGTAATGGGTGCAGGGTCTGAAGCATTGCTTTGAAGGTCTTTGCTCCGGCTGCAACGACGTTTCCGGTCTCGAGGAATTCATTGCCCCCGGCAAGGTCGCCCACCAGGCCGCCGGCCTCCTGAATCAGTAGTGCGCCCGCAGCCATGTCCCACTTGCGAAGGCCAAATTCCCAGAATCCGTCCATTCGGCCAGCGGCGACGTAGGCCAGGTCAAGAGCCGCGGAACCCGCACGGCGTATTCCGGCAGTCATTTCAGTAAATGTTTTGAATGTGCGCAGGTAACAGTCGAGATGTTCCTGAAACTTGAACGGAAAGCCGGTTCCCAGCAGTGCGCCTTCCAGTCCCGCCAGTTGCGTTACGCGAATGCGGCGATTGTTCAGCTGAGCTCCGGAGCCGCGTGTGGCGGTGAAAAGCTCCTGCCGGAGCGGGTCGTAAACGACCGCTTGAGTTAGTACACCTTTATGTTGCACCGCGATGGAAACCGAAAACTGCGGAAACCCATGCAGAAAATTGGTCGTGCCGTCCAACGGGTCGATGATCCAGACGAAGTCATCACCAGGTTGTTCGCCGCTCTCTTCGGCGAGGATCCCATGGCTTGGATATGCCTTTCGAATGACCGAAATGATTTCCATTTCCGCCTGCCGGTCAACTTCGCTGACATAGTCATTACGCGCCTTCGACGTAATGGTTAACGTGTCGATTCGGTCGACCGAACGCAACATGACGTTGCCCGCGTTCCGAGCTGCCCGGATCGCGATGTTGAGCATGGGATGCATGATTTAAAGAACTCCAGCGGACACCAATGGGTTTCCGGCAATATAGCTGCGCCAATATGCGCAGCCCGCGTATTCTATCAGGTGCGGCGATCAAACAAGAAATTGGCAACAATCTGGGAAAGGGCAATGACGCTGGAAACGAATATTTTGGATCGATGTTGTGTGGTCCTCGTGGAGACGTCCCACCCGGGGAATATCGGAGGCGTCGCTCGAGCGATGAAGACCATGGGTCTTTCCGACTTGCGTCTGGTTTCTCCGAAGAAGTTTCCACATGCCGAAGCCTCGGCGCGCGCAGCGGGCGCGGCTGATCTTTTGCACACGGCAAAAGTGTTCGCGACTCTTTCCGACGCTGTGGTCGATTGCGGTCTCGTTCTTGCCACCAGCGCGCGCGACCGGACAATATCGTGGCCAACTTTGGATCCCCGCGAAGCCGCCGGCCGCGCAATGGCACAGGCCGTCCAATCACCAGTAGCAATTGTGTTTGGCTCTGAACGGGTTGGACTCACCAATAAGCAGCTCGACTTGTGCCATGCCCTGGTTCAGATTCCCGCAAACCCGGACTATTCCTCGTTAAATCTCTCCGCGGCGGCACAAGTGATCTGCTATGAATTGCGAGTTGCCACGCTTTCCGCGGGTGGCAAAACCGGCGTCGAGCAAAAAGACCATATCCCGGCGGGATCTGGAGAATTCGACCTGTTTTTCGACCACCTTTTGAAAGTTCTGACGCAGCTTGAGTTTCTCGATCCGGACAACCCGCGGCAGCTTGAACGTCGATTGCGTCGGATGTTCAATCGAATGCAGCCTGATACAATCGAATTGAACATTCTGCGCGGCATACTCACCGCGGCGCAGCAAAAAGCGGGCGTCCGGGAGTGATTGTCACTGCGCGCGTCCCTGGGCCTTGAGCAGATCCTTCATGTTTGCGCATATTCGCGAAGATATTCAGTCGGTGTTCGAACGTGACCCTGCGGCCCGCACCACGTTTGAGGTTTTGACGACGTATCCGGGCGTGCACGCGTTGATTGCCCATCGGCTCACGCACTCGCTTTGGAATCGAAATCTAAAGTGGCTCGCGCGATTTATAGCGGGTTTGGCACGTTGGTTTACCGGAATTGAGATTCATCCCGGCGCCACAATTGGGCGGCGGTTTTTCATTGACCACGGGATGGGGGTTGTCATCGGCGAGACGGCAGAAATAGGAGACGATTGCACCCTGTACCATGGCGTCACTTTGGGTGGAACGTCCTGGAACAAGGGAAAGCGCCATCCGACGCTGGGCAATCAAGTCGTCATCGGTGCGGGTGCCAAAGTCCTTGGACCAATCACGATCGGCACCGGAAGTCGAATTGGGTCGAACGCAGTTGTCGTAAAAGACGTGGAGCCCAACTCAACAGTTGTCGGCGTGCCGGGTCGGGTTGTCCGACGGTCCGAGCCCAGGCAGATCGACGAAAAAAGGCGCGCAATGGCCAAGAAGATTGGCTTTGACGCCTATGGCCAAACTCCCGATATGCCGGACCCTGTAGCCCACGCGATCGATTTAATGCTGGATCATTTGCACGCCGTTGACCGAAGACTGGACTCGATCGGCGATGCGCTCCGTGGCATGGAGGTCCCGGTCCGCGACGACACCTTGCCAGCGCTGGATGAGTGCGAGCTCAACCCGGGTTCTGAAACCGATAAGACGAAGCCCCCGGAGTAGGGTCTAAAGCTTTCCACAGCGAATTCAAGGGTTGAACTCCAACCAGGCGTCACTTCATTGACTTCGTTAGAAGTTTATCCCCGAGGAATAGTTGACAGATTTGGTTGGCCATGGCCTACTGTCATCGATTGTTATTGCCAGAGCTAGCTTTTTCTTGCCCGTACAAGCTATAACGTCAAATCCCATTTTAAATGCTGGGAATTGTCAATTGAACGAAACAGAAGGGTGCCTGTAATGAAACTTACTACCAAAGGTCGCTATGCCGTTACTGCAATGTTGGATCTCGCGCTTCACGACGACGAAGGTCCCATTACCCTCGCGGATATTTCAGAGCGCCAAGGTATTTCACTCTCCTATCTTGAGCAGCTGTTTTCCAAATTACGCAAGAACGGGCTAGTGTCCAGTGCCCGCGGTCCCGGCGGCGGTTATCGCTTGAGCAGAAACTCGAAAGAGATCGCGGTTGTCGACGTTATTACGGCGGTGGACGAGAAGATTGACGCCCGCAAGTGCGAAGGCATGGGGAATTGCCAAGATGGAAACAAGACGTGCCTGACCCACGAGTTGTGGGGTGATCTGAGCGAGCAGATCTACAAGTTCTTGAAAGGAATCAGCTTGGGAGATCTGGTCAACAACCATACGATTCGAGCTGTGTCCGAGCGACAGGATCGCGACGTCGCCGCGCAGCGAGGCGAGAAACGAGTTTCTTTCGGAACTTGATTGCCCGACTAGCAACCCAATTATCTCTTTAACTATTCGACGATAAGTCGTTTCCGGAACCTGACCAGAAATGAAGAGACCGATCTACTTGGATTACTCAGCGACAACACCGGTCGATCCGCGTGTTGCGGCGAAGATGATGCAGTATTTGACGGCGGATGGAGAGTTCGGAAATCCGGCCTCACGCTCGCATTCGTACGGCTGGCATGCTGAAGAGGCGGTAGAGCGTGCCCGGCAGCAAGTCGCCGACTTGATCGGCGCGGATCCAAAAGAAATCATCTGGACATCGGGAGCGACCGAATCGGACAACCTGGCAATTAAGGGGGCAGCCCACTTTTACCAGAAGAAGGGCAAGCACATCGTCACGTGCAAGACGGAGCACAAGGCGGTCCTCGATACGTGTCGACAGCTTGAGCGCGACGGTTTTGAAGTGACCTACCTCGATCCCGAGCCGAGCGGCTTGATCGACCTAAAAACACTTGAAGCAGCCCTTCGGCCGGATACGACTGTCGTTTCAATCATGCACGTCAACAACGAGATCGGCGTGATACAGGATATCGCTGCAATTGGTGAATTGACGCGTGCTCGCGGAATCGTGTTTCACGTCGATGCCGCGCAGAGCGCCGGGAAAACACCGATCGATCTCAAGACCATGAAAGTCGATCTTATGTCGTTCTCTGCACACAAGGTCTACGGGCCGAAAGGCATAGGCGCGCTATTTGTTCGCCGGCAACCGCGCGTTCGCCTTGAAGCGCAGATGCACGGCGGTGGC
>DKAR01000087.1 GCA_002450895.1 Proteobacteria bacterium UBA6921 | reverse complement strand
GAACCTGGCGTATCGTTGGTTCTGTCGGTTGGGATTGAACGGTGAAGTCCCGGATCACTCCACCTTCTCGAAGAACCGCCACGGTCGTTTCCGCGAGAGCGAAGCGTTGCGCTTTGTGTTTGATGAAGTGGTTCGCCGAGCCATGGCGGAAGGTCTGATCAAAGGCGAAGGATTTGCCGTGGACGCCAGTGTGGTGAAGGCCGATGCCAACCGGCAACGCGGCGTCGCGGGCAATGAGCCCGTGGACTGGTCCGATCCTGCGCACGGCACCCGTGCAGCGCGCGAGTATCTGGCAGCGTTAGAGGTAAGTGCACGGGAGGCGCCACCCAAGAACATCTCCCTCACCGATCCGCAGGCACGCTGGACCGCCGCACCCGGTGGCCCGGCTTTCTATGCCTATTCCACCAACTACCTGATCGACACCCGCGGCGGCATGATCGTCGATGTGGAAGCGACTCCGGCGCATCGACCGGGCGAATTGGACGCGACGAAACGGATGTTGGATCGTACCGAACACCAGTTCGAACTGACCCCGGTGCGTCTTATTGGTGATACCGCCTACGGCAGCGCGCCCATGCTGGCCTGGATTGTCGATGAGAAGAAGATCGAGCTACACATTCCCGTATGGGAGAAAGGCGAACGAACCGATGGCACCTTCTCACGCAGCGACTTCGTCTGGGAAGTGAAAGAGGGTCACTACCGTTGTCCCGCCGGCAAGCTGTTATTCCCCCCGGCGGCGCAACTTTACGAACCCGCGCAAGATCAACACCCACGGCGACGTCATCGTCTATCGTGCCAGCGTCGGGGATTGCCAGTCCTGTGAACTCAAGTCGCGGTGTTTTCCAAAAATGCCGGCACGGAAGATCGGCCGCAGCATTCATGAGTCGGCGCGCGATGTCGCCAGAAGCCTGCGTCACACCGACGCCTATCGAAAGTCGCGTCGTAAGCGCAAGAAAGTGGAAATGTTGTTTGCACACATGAAGCGGATTCTGAAACTGGATCGACTCCGATTACGTGGTCTCTCCGGTGCGCACGATGAGTTCCTGCTCACAGCCAACGCGCAAAACGTACGGCGGATGGCGATGTGGATCACGCACCCACCACCTCAGCACAGGGCGATTGCGCCCGCGTGATGCAAATGTATCCTTACCAACCGACTTCTACTGACCATCACCGCACTGCGATGGGTCAAATCAAAGAAAAACCTTCCTCATACTTCCACTTATTACGGTAGCAGCGCGTTCAACATCGGACTATTTCAACAAAATAGGCCGAAACAAACCGTTCGAACACAGACCTTTAATTCTCGAATCACAGTGTAAGTGGCCGATGTAAGAACGGAACTTCTTTCACTTGCTCGAACGCAAGTACGCTTTCCATCCGCCGAGTTGCGTGATGTCTTGCGCTCCATTCGCTGCAAAGCCTTCACAAATGAATCCGGAAACCCAGGAGCCGTCGGCGAGCTCGACTTTTCCGATTCCGAGCGGGGCGGGGATTTGGGCGACGAAGGAGCCGAAGTGTTGCGCGGGAACGGACCACACTTCGAGTTCGATCGCCGCGCCTCCTGTTGCCACGCGGATCATGCCGGGGCGATGCGGCGGGCCGCCGGGCAGGGCGTAGAAGCGGTAGTTCGGGGAGGAGCGCGTGCGTTGCAGCATTCGCGCACCGCGCGAGGTGAGCTGCGGATTCAGTGGCAGGCCTTCCATGTGCGCGCCACACACGGCGACCGGGATTTCGTCGGCGGCGCCAGCGCCGGTATACGTTTCCTCGGGGAGCGGCTGATTCATCGCGCCGACGCTCTGTACCGAGGCGCGTTGCACTCGATCTGCCAGCGCCAGCAGGTTTTTTTCGGAGAACGCGGGCGCGAAGAATGTAATTCCGAAAGGGAGTCCGTCACCGCGAAAGCCGGCGGGCGCCGCCACGGCGCTTAGGTCGAACAGATTCATAAAATTCGTGTAGTAGCCCAGGTTGCTGTTGAGGCGGATCGGATCCTCTTCAACGTCGGAGATGCGATAGATCGTTCCCGCCGTGGGCGTAACGATGAGATCCACGTGGTCCCATACGGATTCACTCAGGCGCTTCAAGTCCATGCGCCGATACTCTGCGCTAAACGCATCGAGCGCCGAACCACGTGCGCCGCGGCTGATGATGTCACGGGTGACCGGGAACAACGATTCAGGCGCGCGTTCGATGCGCTCCCGGATCGCGAGATAGCGTTCTGCGACCCACGGGCCTTCGTAAAGCAGGCGTGCAGCGTGCAGGAAGGGTGCGAAATCGATTTCGACACGCGTGCCGCCGAGAGCTTCGAGTTTTTTCACGCTGGCCTCAAACAACCTTTCGTATTCACCATCACCGAAGAATTGCAGCGCCGGCGCCGAGGGCACGCCAAAACGAAACGCCGTCTGTGACAAGGTTGGAGCAGATTCAGCGCGGCGCGCGTAGATATCTTCGCTGTCGTAATCCTGTGTGACCTGCAACACTCGCGCGGCATCGGCGCTGGTCAGCGCAAAAATCGAAACGCAGTCCAGCGAGCGACACGCAGGGAACACTCCGCGCGTGCTGAGCACGCCACGGGTGGGTTTCAGTCCGATGAGGTTGTTGAACGCCGCGGGCACGCGTCCTGATCCCGCCGTGTCGGTGCCGAGTGCGAAACTGACCAGTCCCATCGCCAATGCGACCGCGGATCCCGAGCTCGACCCGCCGGAGATATAGTCGCCGTTGAACGCGTTGCGACAGGCACCATACGGAGAGCGCGTGCCGACCAGCCCGGTCGCGAACTGATCCAGGTTGGTTTTGCCGATCGGGATGGCACCGGCATCGATCAACTTCTTCACGACAAAGGCGGAGCGTTCGGGCGTAAATGCGTGTGCCGGACAGGCGACAGTGGTTGGGACACCGGCAAGGTCGATGTTGTCCTTGATTGCGAAGGGGATGCCGTACAAAGGCAAGGAATGCGGAGATTTCTCTTCAAGCCGGCGCACATAATCGAAAATGCGCGAATCGGGGACCATCGTGATCCAGGCGCTCTTGTCACGCGCCTGACTGATTCGCGTCAGCACATTGGTCATCACGTCACGTGGCGTCAATGTGCCGGAGCGGTAGCCGGCGAGCAGGGAGCCAATATCGAGCGACAGATTGTTCAGTGACATGTTTCCCCCTTCAAATACGATACTTCCTTGTTGTTATGCCGGGTCGGGTCGAATGATGACAAGCGCCTGACCGGCTCCGACTGAACTGCCTTGCGAACACAGAAGCTCGACGACTTCACCGGCTTCATCGCTTTCGATGGCAATTTCCATTTTCATCGCTTCGACGACGAGCAGCTCCTGGCCCGCACTGACACGCTGGCCCGGTCTTACGCTGACCTGCCACACGCTGCCGGTGACGGGCGATGCAATCGCAATGCACCCGTGTGGAATATCGATGGCAGCGTCGGAACTCGCGGCGTCGCCTGCGGGATCGGCACTGTAGTGTGCCTGTCCAGTCTGTTCCCAACGCTCGCGCTCGGCATCGAAGGCAGCCTGCTGCTGTTGCTTGAAGTGCGCGATGCTTGCTGCATTGTCGCGCAGAAATTTTCGGTAGTCGCCCAGTTTCAGCACGGTGGGCTCGATGCGTAGCTTGAATTTGCCGTGTACGAAATCGTCGCGCAATTTCAGCAGGTCATCCGCGCTCACTTCATAGAAGCGAATCTGGTCAAAGAAGCGCAGCAGCCACTGCTTGCCGCCGGTGAAGTCGGCGGTCTGATTGAAGCGGTTCCACATCTGCACGGTGCGCCCGACGAATTGATAACCGCCCGGACCTTCCATGCCATACACGCACAAATAGGCACCGCCGATGCCGACGGCATTCTCCGGAGTCCAGGTGCGCGCGGGATTGTACTTGGTCGTTACGAGCCGATGGCGCGGATCGAGCGGCGTTGCGACCGGGGCGCCGAGGTACACATCCCCCAGGCCCATCACCAGATAGCTCGCGCCGTACACGATGTGTTTTACATCAGAAATGTTCGCCAGACCGTTGATGCGGCGAATGAATTCAATATTGCTCGGACACCATGGCGCGTCGGCGCGCACGGATTGCATGTACTTGTCGATGGCGAGCCGCGTGGCGGGATCATCCCAACTCAACGGCAGATGCACGATGCGGCTGGGGACTTCCATCGCGTCAATGGCGGGCAGCTGGGCCTCCGCATCGGCCAGCACATTGACGAGTTTGTCCTGCGCCAGCACGTTTGGATCGAAATGAATCTGCAGCGAGCGGATTCCCGGTGTGAGGTCGACGATGCCGGCAAGGTTGCGCTGCTGAATCCATTGCATCAGCGCGTGCACGCGAAAGCGCAGTTCGAGATCGAGCACCAACGGACCGTATTCCACCAGCAGATAG
>DKAR01000089.1 GCA_002450895.1 Proteobacteria bacterium UBA6921 | reverse complement strand
GGTTGGCTTTCCTTAGCATCAATACCGAATCGTTGCCTTTTTCCCAGCCAGTTACACCGAAGGCCGTATCCAGTTTAAAGCTTGTATCATTGAAATTAACCTCAAGGTCAGAAACCTGGGTTGATAACTTATTCGCCAGATGCACGCCGGCCTCTTTTCCCGTTTCCGGAAGAATAATAATAAAGCGATTATATTCCACTCGGCTGATGACATCGGCCCAGCGCAACTGGTCTTTCAACATGTAGCCGACCGCCAGCAAGACTTGCGGCGTGACCGCGCCGGCCGATGTTCCCTGAACCACCATCACCAATACGGAGAGCGGATTACTGTAGCGGCGGCTGCGCGACACCAGCGGTTCCAGGTTCTGCATCATGGCGCGCGCGGTGAATAGCCCGGTCGCCGGATCGATCGTCGCAAGCTCCTGCAACTGGCCGGCAATTTTTTCCTGGAGCGCCTGGACCCGGCGGAGCTCCGTCACGTCAACGAAATATTTCGCCGCGCCGCGGTCAATATTCTGGTCGCGGCATTGCAACCAGCGCTCGGAGCGCTTCCCGTCCGCCGCAACGTAATAAAGCCCTTCCTGCCCGACGACGCGCTGCATCAGCGGTCCCGTCGCCTGCGAAAAATTCTTGCCTACCAGCGAGCCGTTTTCCGCGCCGATAAATGAATGCAACAGCGCGTTGGCCCAGGTCACGTTCCGGTCGGCGTCGAGGACGACGATTCCGACGGGCGCTGCACCCAGGACCTGCTCGGCTAGATTCGCATTGAGTGGCTGCATCGATTCAATCTCCTATCAGTGATGTCCTTATGTCATGCCGTGCGGCACTTCCCCTGATTTTCAGCCCTTTTATCGGTCACGGCGCAAGCATCTTAACCGCCAATCGACCGTCATCGAAAAAAAATCCATGCGCAGACCCCTGCCGAGCTTAAGTATTTTTTTCCGCGCCCGATCACTTTGGCATGCAGGCGGCGCGCGGCAGGTCGGGCGCTGCCCGGATTGGCGTACCCGCGAGGCGGCATGCAACTAAAACCTCTGACCGAAGACACCGAAATTCGCGCGATCAAGCAGCGCTTCTTGATGCTGAATCGCGATCGTCTCGGTCGCGTGCAGGAAGTTCTTCGCTGGCGGCAGCGCGATTTTCTCGACCTGCTGCCTTTACTATTTCATCTGAATCACCCTCTTTTGCCCGGTTTCATATCGAAGGACACGCCATCCGGGATTTCCGATTATTCGCCAACGCAAAAGAGTGTTGAGGCGGCAAAGCGCTTTGCAAAGACCTTTGAGTACAAGAAGCGCGCGATGCGAACGCACGACATTCAGTCAATTTTTCTGATGGGATCGACCGGAACCGTCGCCTATTCCGAAAAGAGTGACTTCGATCTCTGGCTCTGCCACCGGCCGGATATGTCCGCCGCCCAAATGAAACTGCTGCAGCAGCGTTGCCACGCGGTCGAGGAATGGAGCGCCAGCATCGGGCTGGAGCTGCATGTGTTCATGATGAACGCCGTGACGTTCAAAAATGGCGAAGTCATTACGCTCAGCGGCGAAAGCAGCGGTACGGCCCAGCACAATCTTCTTCTCGAAGAGTTTTATCGCACCGGCCTGCTGATTGCCGGTCGCTATCCGGCCTGGTGGCTGGTCCCACCGGAACACGAAGCGGATTACGAAAGCTACCTTCAATCGCTGATTCGGCGCCGGTTCGTGAACATCAATGAGATTATTGATTTCGGAGGACTGAGCACCATTCCGCCGGAAGAGTTCTTCGGAGCCGCGCTATGGCAGCTCTACAAGGGAATCGACTCGCCCTACAAGTCCGTGCTGAAGATCATGCTCATGGAGCTCTACGCCCAGGAGTTTCCGAAAATCGATTTGCTGAGCGCGCGCTTCAAACGGGCGATTTACAACGGCGAGGCAGGCCTCGACAAGATCGACCCGTACATCATGCTGATCGAAAAGCTGGACGATTTCATGGCGCGAAGCGGCGACTCGCAACGACTCGAGCTTGTGCGGCGTTGCTTCTACTTCAAGGTGAACATGGCGCTCAGTCAGCACGCAACGTCGCGACAGCTGGATTGGCAGCGCGAATTGATGGAGTCGCTGGTCAAGAAATGGAACTGGAACACCACCTACCTGACCATTCTTGACACACGCAATACGTGGAAGATCGAGCGCGTCCTGAAGGAACGCAAGATTCTTGTCGAGGAATTAACGAACAGTTACATGTTTCTTTCGGACTTTGCCCGAAAAAATGCGCGACTTTCCCAGATCAGCCAGCGTGACCTGACGATTCTCGGTCGCAAGCTCTACGGAGCGTTTGAGCGTAAGGCGGGAAAAATTGAAATCGTGAATCGTGGTATCGCGCCCAACCTGATCGAAACACACCTCACACTGGTTGAATCGACCAATCCGGATGGGCAGGAAAGCTGGACTCTGTTGCACCATGGCGACAGCCCACTGGCACAGCCCGGCGCGGAATCACCGCTCAAGCGATCCGGGCGCGCGTTTGGTCTCGTGGCATGGTCACACTTCAATCGTCTGATGAATTCACATACGTTGCTGGCGGTGCGTGAGCAAACCAGCGAACTGAATATGCGGGAGTTGCGCGCGATCATCGATTGCCTTGACGAAAACTATCCGAACGGCGAATTACCCAACATCAGCATGGAGGCACTGTCGAAGCCCCCGGCCGTGGCGCAGTCCCTGGTCTTCGTCAATGTCGGTGTCGATCCGATGGGACGACGCAAACGCCAGGGTGGAGACATCATCAGCAACCGGACTGACGTGCTGAAGTACAGCGGTTTCGCGATGAATCTTGCACTGACTTTTGACCAGCTGATCATTACAACGTGGCAGGAAGTGCTGCACTTTGCATATCAGGGCGTCGGCGGATTGATGGATTGCCTGCTGCAATACCTGCAATGGGGCGTTGGCGAGGGCGGCCAGCGCGCGCTGCCGCCACCCCCACGAATTTACAGTTACTCCTCGAATCACGGCGCGGCCATTGTGCGGCGGCTCGAGGAACTCTTCACCGACATCATCGACGCATTTTACGGCGACGGCGCCTGGGACAACGTAATCTACGTGCTGCAATGCGAACAATCCTTTCTCATCTTGCGCCGTGATCATGGAACCCTCAGCCATGACAAGAAGGAATCACTCGCCGAACTGTTGCGTTACCTGGGAGAATCGCGCCCGTATTTCTGCGCACTCCATGTGGATCGCTACGCCTTGACGGAAAGCGCGTTTCCGACGCTTTCACTGGTGAATCGTCGCGGCGTCATTCAGTTCTTTTTTGAGCGGTCCGGAAAAAGCGTTGATGTCTACGTCATGGACGAAAACGGTTCTTTGTTTCACCACCGCACCGGATTCCACGACGAAGCCACGTTGATCAACCACTACGACAAGTTCTTTGAGCTGGTACGGCAGCGCATCAAGAATTCCGTCGCCGAGTCGGACCTTGCCGTTCAGTATTTCGAAATCGTGAAAGGCAAGTCGTCACGCTACGACCTGGTCGCACGCCACGACTCGCGAGATGTTGCGCCGCGACGGTTCTTCGACGTGCAGGTCATCAGCGATGCGGACGCCGACAGCAATCAGTTCTCGATTTTTTGCGATGACAAGGAGTTCTCGACACTGGAGTACGGCACTACCCTGTTCCACGAAGTAGCGAAATTTGTGCTGTCGCTTCGCAGCAGCGGCCTGCGCTATCCGATTTACATCACCGACATTGACTTGCCGCAGAGCGTAATGAGTGACAGCGCCGCGAATCCCTGGCAAACGATCAACTTCCTGAACTACAAGAAACGCATCGAGGACCGGTTGAACCAGGAGCTGGAAAAGTTGTAACGAGCTGTTGTTAGTCGTGCGAGAAACCTAAAGAACTTTTCGCAGAAACGCCCCGATATCCGAAATTTCAGCGTCGCAAACCGAGTGCGGCATCGGATAGGTGTGCCACTCGACCGGATGCATGCCTTGCATCAACGCCTTTCGCGTGCGATCGCCCAACGCCGGCGGAACCACATTGTCATGAGTCCCATGCGCCAGAAAAATCGGTGTCGCCTTGTTTTTTTCGTGAACTTCTGACGCGAGCGATTCAGAAAACGGGAGATAACCGGACAATGCGACGATTCCGGCAAGCGTTTCGGAATGACGCAGTCCGGTATGCAGCGCCATCGCCGCCCCTTGGGAGAATCCGGCCAACACGATCCGGTTTGCAGGAATCCCGCCCGCCGTCTGCTCAGCAATAAGCGATTCGATTTCCATCTGCGACGCGCGAATTCCTTCTGCATCCTCGCGGCGCAATGATTGAAGTTCATAAATGTCATACCAGCCACGCATGACGTAGCCGGCGTTGATGGAAATCGGACGGTGCGGTGCATGCGGGAACACGAAACGCGCCTGTATTTCTGCCGGCAAACCCAACTCGTCCACGATCGGCACGAAGTCATTGCCATCCGCACCCAGCCCATGGAGCCACAGGATGGCGGCGTTTGGGGCCGCTTTTGGCTCCAGCGTAATTCGTTCCAGCATAATTTTTCCCCGCAAGTGCCTGTCGGCACCTATTGTCGCTATAATCGGCGCCTTCAACCAACCGGAACTTTATGCGCTACGCCATTCTCCTTGCCGTAATTTCGACAACGCTGTTGCTTGGCGCCTGCGGCCGCAAAGGCGCACTGGTTTTGCCGACGCCGCCGAAAGCTCCGCCCATCCACGTTCCTGCCGCGCCGTGAACTTCATTGAACTTCGCAACGGCGAACTGAACGCCGAAGGCGTCAGTCTTGCGCGCATTGCGCGGGAGATCGGCACTCCATGCTATGTGTACTCACGAGCCGCGATCGAAACACGCTGGCGGGCGTTTGATTCCACATTCGGTCAGCGCGAACATCTGGTGTGTTATGCCGTCAAGGCAAATTCCAATCTTGGAGTGCTGAATGTCTTGGCGCGCCTTGGGTCCGGATTCGACATCGTCTCGCGCGGAGAGCTCGAGCGCGTATTGAAGGCCGGTGGTGATCCGAAAAAAGTTGTTTTTTCCGGCGTCGGAAAAACCGCGGACGAAATCGAGTTTGCCTTGCGCACCGGCATTCTGTGCTTCAACGTTGAATCGGAAGCCGAGCTGCATGTCATCAATCGCGTCGCGCAAGTATTGAAAGTGGGCGCGCCGATATCGCTGCGCGTGAACCCGGATGTTGATGCCAAAACACACCCGTACATCTCCACCGGGCTGAAGGAAAACAAATTCGGCATCGATATCGCAGACGCGGAACGCGTGTATGCGGAAGCACAAAAACTCGGCGCACTGCGGATTGTCGGCGTCGACTGCCACATCGGCTCGCAATTAACCGATCTCGCACCGTTTCGCGATGCGCTCGATCGTATGCTGGCCCTCGTGGATCGCCTCGCGCAGCGCGGCATTCACATCGAGCATTTTGACATTGGCGGTGGGCTCGGCATTGATTACCGTGGCGAAAATCCGCCGACACCGCAGGAATATATCGCCGCGATCCTGCAACGCGTCGGGCAACGCCCCTTCAAGTTGATGATCGAGCCGGGGCGCGCCATCGTGGGTAACGCCGGCGTGCTGCTGACCCGAACGTTGTATCTGAAGCACACGCCGCACAAGAATTTCGCGGTCATCGATGCCGGAATGAATGACCTGATTCGACCGTCGCTCTACGGTGCATGGCAAAACATTGTCCCGGTCGTGCCGCGTTCGGGCGCGACAACAGCGTACGACGTCGTGGGCCCCGTGTGCGAAACCGGAGACTTCCTTGGCAAGCAAAGGGAACTCAATCTGACGCAGGGTGATGTACTGGCCGTGCTGTCGGCGGGAGCTTACGGATTTTCGATGAGCTCAAACTACAACACCCGACCACGCGCTGCGGAAGTTATGGTGGACGGCAGCCAGTATCATATTGTCCGGCAACGCGAGACCTACGCTGATTTGCTTGCGGGGGAAAAACTTCTTCCGGATTGACGCGCAGGACTATTTTTTTGCCGCCGCAGGCAACGCGTTCTTGTCTTCACCGCTCATTTTCGTACCACGAATCTTTTCCGTATGGCGACCCAGGACGTGCGCAAACAGCGCCTGGCGATCCGCCACTGAAAGCGCCGGGAACTTGATTCCCACGCGGTAGGGTTGATCCAGGTCCTTGCCGTCACGCTCGCAATACGCGACTTCACCGTAGCAAGTAATCACCAAGTTTGTGGATACGACAGCCATGCGAACTTCGAGCGGCGTGCCTGGCAACAGTTGCGTGGCCACGTTAAACGCCACACCGCCGGCACTCAGGTTTACCTTTCGATTCGGCTTGGTAGGACGAAAAGGATCGCCGCTGCGCGATACAGCCTTGGCAACCAGGTCGATCTTTTTGCTCAGCGCCTCCAGGCAGCGGGCAATGGACGTGTCGGTATGTTTGATGGTTTCCAGCAACGGATGAATCTGCGAATTCACCGCGGACAAATCGGCGAGCATGTCGTGCGCCGGCGTGTCCTTGCGAGCGGCAGGCGGTTTCTGCTTGTCGTGAACAGGTTCGGTGAGCACGCGAAATTCAAGATAGATTTCATCGTCGACGCGAAAGAAATTGCGCTCGTCTTTCGTGCGGTTCGGTTTTTCGCCCTGCACTGCCACCGGTAGCTCTCTCCAACCTGGGATTCCGAATTCCTGCGGTTGGTATAACGGCGTCCAACCGGGCCGCTGTAGGCGCCTGCGGTATACTGCCGGGACACGGACGTACAGGGAGTGGAACGGTGCACCCGATTCTCCGGTATACGGCGTTGATTCTGGCCTTATTGGCACTGCTGACCAGCTGTGCCCGCAACCCTGTGACCGGACGAAAGGAAATCCAGTGGGTATCGACAGCCCAGGAAGTGTCCACCGGCGAGCAAGCCTACGTTCCGACACGGCAGAGTCAGGGCGGCGACTACATTGTCGATCCAACACTCACGGACTACGTTCAGGCTGTGGGGCGCAAACTCGCCCAGGTCAGTGATCGCCCGGATCTGCCTTACGAATTTACCGTGCTGAACAATTCCGTTCCCAACGCATGGGCGCTGCCGGGCGGGAAGATTGCGGTCAATCGCGGCCTGCTTGTTGAGCTGAAAAACGAGGCAGAACTGGCTGCCGTGCTGGGACATGAAATCGTTCACGCGGCTGCGCGGCACGGCGCCAAGAGCATGGAGCGCGGCCTGATGCTTTCGCTCGGGGTCGCGACGCTCGGAGCCGCGCTGGGCGACCGAGACGGTGGATCACCCCTCGTCGGATTGGGCGCCGCGGGTGCCCAACTGATTGACGTCAAGTATGGGCGTGACTCCGAACTCGAAGCCGACCGCTACGGCATGGCCTATATGTCGCGCGCGGGATACGACCCAACCGCTGCCATCGAGCTTCAGGAAACTTTCGTTCGGCTGGCGAGCAACACCCGCAGCAACTGGATTCAGGGCTTGTTTGCTTCGCATCCGCCTTCGGAGCAACGCGTCGCAGCGAATCGACGCACGGTTGTGCAGCTTGGCACCACCGGCACGCGCAATTCCGAAATCTATGCAGCCCGGATGGAGCGGCTGAAGCGCACCCAGCCTGCCTACGCCAAGCTCGACGAGGGCTATGCGGCATTGCGCAACCGAAACGCAGCTCAGGCCCTGGCGCTCGCCGACGAAGCAATTCGAATTGAACCCGACGAAGCGATGTTTTATGAACTGCGCGCTGAGGCTCTCGTCGCGCTGGGCCGGTCGGATGAAGCACTCACCAACTTCGACACGGCAATTCAGCACAACAAAAATCAGTTTCAACCCTATTTGCAGCGTGGACTCCTTCGCCAAAAGCAAAATGCACCCGGAGCCCGTGCTGACCTGGAACGCAGTGTTTCCCTGTTGCCGAACGCGCCGGCCTACTACGCGCTGGGCGAAGAGGCACTCGCACGCGGCGAACGCACCACGGCAAAACAGTATTTTTCCGAGGCCGCCCAATCCGGTTCGAATGCGGGAAAGCGCGCCACCAACCAGCTGGTGCGGCTCGACATTGTTGATAACCCGGGGAAATACATCTCCGTCAAAATCGGGCGCAACGCCGAAAATCAGCTGCTCGTAGCCATGAAGAATGACGCGCCGGTTGCCCTTCAGAACATCACGATCGCGGTAGCGGTGTTTGATTTAGAAGGGAATATTCGCCGCCAGGATTCGATCAAGCTGCCTGGCCTGGCCCCGCTGGCGGAGGCGACCCAAACCGCTGAAGTGGGCTCGTTCATCTCTGATCAGGAGCTTCGGCAGGTCCGGATCCGGGTTTTTTCGGCGGAACTAGCCGAGTGATCTGAAACCCTTCATTCCAGGCGCTTTTTTGCCATTCCAGCCAATGTTCAATTTGGCGCAAATTCTTCCGTAAATCCCTCAGTTTGTTTGGGAAAGTGCCGTTACGGTCTGTGGTCGATCCACCGCAAACTTTATTCAAAGCGATCCCACTATGAACCGAAAAGCACTGGCACAATTGATTTCATCCTCACTTCTTGCGATAGCGCTGATTTTTGGTGAATTGGCGACGGCGGCAGAAACCGAACAGGAACCAATTTATTTTGGTTCCGTTGCGATGGATACCCCGGGTGAAATGCACTTTCATCTTACGCCGCTGACGGAGTATTTGACGCAGGCGCTGAATCGCCGCGTGGTGCTGAAGCTCTCCACCAACATGACCGCCGCGATCAATACGCTTGTCGATGGAACCGTGGATTTCGCGTATCTCACTCCGGTGGCATACGTAAATGCCCACGCCCGTGGAAACGCGCGACTGGTCGTCAAGGCAATGCCGGAAGACGAACTGCGACTCTCCATCGTGGTGCGCGACGAGAGCCCGATCAAGACCGTGCAGGACCTTGAAGGAACGCGTCTGGCGCTCGGCGATCCCGCCGCACTACTTCAGCGCGCCGTCGTTGTCGGCGCCGGCATGCCGCTGGACAAGCTGGGGTCCTATTCGTTCCTGAATCACTACAACAACATCGTTCGCGCCGTGCTGATACGCGATTTCGACGCCGGTGTCGTGATGGAATCCACGGCCATCAAGTGGAAGTCACAGGGGCTGCGCACCATCTATACCTCTGACAATCTGCCACCGTACAACATTGCGGCGCACCCCAAGGTCGACGATGAAACAGTGAAGAAGGTACGCGACGCACTCATGCGCCTGGATCCCAAAAACCCGGCGCACAAACCTATCGTTTCTGCACTTCAGGAAACCTTCGGCGGCTTTGCGGCCGGAGACGACTCGGACTACGACATTGTCCGCAAACTGGTTGCTCCGTTCCGCAAGTAATCGACCGAACGTTTATCTGACTCATGCCCCGTAACTCGCAGCTGTCGGCACAACGAAAGGATCGTGACTCTGCCGGATCGTTCTCGCCGTCAGAGCGTTTGCGATCACGGCGCCTGAGCACCATTCTGACCGCCTTCTTCGCGTTGCTGCTCGCTGGATCGATGACACTCTTCATGTGGCGGATCCTCGGCGAAGCAATCAACTACAGTGCCGCGCTGCTCACGAAACAAACTGACGTTCTGGCCAGCAATCTCGCCTCCACGGGCGCGCAAGCGCTGATGTTGCGTGACTATGTGGAAATCGAACAGCTGGCCGTCAATGCCATCGACTTCCCAGGCATCGATGAAATCAAGTACACCGACGCGACAGGAACCATTCTCGCGGATGTCGCGCGCGTCAACAGCCGCCCGATTGTGCGCTTCGGCGGCCAGGCGCTGAGCGTTCCACCCGAAGCCAAACCGACGCGGGGAGTCACCGAGGAGCACGTGATTGTGTGGCATCCGGTCGTCCTTGGAGAACTGCAAGGTTGGGTGCGCGTTTCGCACAGCCTGAGCGCCATTAACGATTTGCGCCGGAACATGTGGATTGCGAACGCGGCGTTTGGCGCGACAGTCGTCATCATCGCCGTGGGTGTTCTGCTTGCCTGGCTGAGAAAACCGATGCGCGCCCTGCAGGCGTATGCCGCATTCGCAGACCGGCTGGACACTCGGGCCGGCGAACAGCTTGCAATAACGGCATCGTCGAAAGAACTCGATCAGTTGGGCCAGGCACTCAATCGCGCGTCGACACGTCTCCACGATCAAAATTCCGCGATTCAAAACGCCATCGCCGACCTCGAGCGGCTGGCGGCATTCCCCGAGCAAACTCCAGACATCGTCATGTCGCTGAACAGCGCGGGCGCACTGCAATATATCAACCCCCAGGGCCGAAACACGCTGACCGCAAAAGGCCTCAGCAACAAGAATTACGTTCAGCTGCTCCCACCAAACTATCTGGACATTATCCGCAGCTGCCAGGAGTCCAAATCCGTTACAAGTGAAATCGAAGCGATCTTTGAGGGCAACCCGTACGTCTGGACGTTTGCCCCTTTGCGCGGTCGCGATCTGGTGCACTGCTACGGGCGCGACATCTCACAGCGCAAGATCGCCGAAGACATGGCCCAGGCGGCCGTGCTGGAAAAAAGCGCGGCCGAAGCGTCCAGCCAGGCCAAGAGCATGTTCCTCGCGGCAATGAGCCACGAGATTCGCACACCGCTCACTGCAATCATCGGCTACGCCGACACGTCACTGGATTCGGACCGGACAACCGAGCAGCGACTTGGCGCATTACGCACGATCCGCAGCAGTGGCGATCACCTGCTGGCCCTGATCAATGACATCCTGGATTTCTCAAAGATCGAAGCCGGCGCACTGGATATCGAACGAACGAACGTCAACATCTTTTCCCTGATCGGCGACGTCGAATCGATCTTCTCGGAACAGGCGCGCCGCAAGGGGCTTGAGTTTGGTGTGAACTACGAGTTCCCGCTTCCGGGAGTCATTGTCAGCGACCCGGTCCGCCTGAAACAGGTCCTGCTCAATCTTTGCAGCAACGCGATCAAATTCACCGATAAGGGCTCGGTACAAATTCGAGCCGCCTTCAACGAGCAGAACAATGAGCTGTGTATTTGCGTTGAGGACACCGGCATCGGAATGACCTCGGATCAGATGCGCAGCGTCTTCAGGCCATTCAAACAGGGCGACGCGAGCACGTCGCGACGCTTCGGGGGCACCGGATTGGGTCTTTCGCTTTCGAACCGAATCGTCGAACTGCTGGGCGGCCAGATTACCGTGCGCAGCACTCCTGCAGAAGGGTCGACATTCGCGGTCTATCTTCGACTGGGCGAGCCGGTGCATCGGGAACTGGTCGGAAGCATGGAGGATGTCCATCGCACTGCGAAGCCGGACGATGTCGCGCCAGACACGATCCAGTGCATCGGAAGGGTACTCGTTGCCGAGGACAACATCACCAATCAGGAACTGATCGCCATGTATTTGCAGCGTTTGGGTGTCGAGGTTGTATTGGCATCTAACGGCGGCGAGGCCGTAGCACTGGCCAAGGAGCGATCATTTGACCTGATCTATATGGACATGCAAATGCCCGTGATGTCCGGAGTCGATGCGGTCCGCGCGTTGCGTCAATGGGGTTTCAGTGGGCCCATTGTCATGTTGACGGCCAACGCAACACTGGAAGACCGGAAACTGTGTTCCGACGCCGGATGCTCGGATTTCGTGACCAAACCCATTTCCCGAAAAAAGCTTTACGAAATTGCCGCACGTTACCTTCCGCACCGAAGTGCGGTCGCATGACGTTCAGGCCCGGGTTTTTCTGAACGCTGAAACCGGGTAATGTGAAGCTGAACCCGGGCCTTTTCCGCGAACCCGGCAGACTCTGACACCACTGCGCCTTCCTTGAATGCATTCCCATTGACCCGATGAGCAACGCACTGAACGACGCAACCCTGCGGGACATCGCAAAACAATTTCTGCTCGGAGGGCCGATTGAAAAGATTTCGGCGTATGGTCGGGGACTCATCAACGATACATACGTCATCGAGCTTGCCTCCCGGCCGCCGCAAAAAGTGATCTTGCAGCGCATCAACTCACGGGTTTTCAAACAGCCGCAGTTGATCATGGAAAATCTTGGCGTGTTGAGCGCACATGTCGCGGCGCTCCGGAATCCGCCGCAGCTTTTATTTCCAAGAATCTTTTCCGCGACGAACGGAAAACCTTTCGTCATCGATGACACCGGGGGGTTCTGGCGCGCCCAGCAATTCATACCCGATGCCCGCACTCTGAATACACTGGGATCGTTAACCGAAGCCCGGGAGCTGGGAACGGCCCTTGGAACATTTCACACCTTGCTTTCGGATGTGCCGGTTGAACGGCTGCACACGACGCTTCCCGGCTTTCATGTTCTGCCCGAGTATCTCGGGCACTTCGATACGATTCGCGCAGGTTCGACCGAACGAAATGATGCTGCGCTGGCGCCGTTCTTTGATGAAGTCGAAGCCCGGCGGGCCGACTGCGGCCGACTTGAAAAAGCGCGCGCGCACGGCGCGCTCTCACTTCGCTCAACGCACGGCGACCCCAAAATCGATAATTTTCTGTTCGATTCGGGCGGACACGCCATCAGCCTGATCGATCTGGACACGGTGCAACCGGGATTAGTCCATTACGACATCGGCGATCTCATCCGCTCGGCCTGCAACCGCGCCGGTGAATCGTCTACCGCGGAACACATTTCGTTTGATCTCGCGGCGTGTTCAGCCATTCTCGAGGGATATGCCGGTGCAGCACGCGCAATGCTGACACGCGCGGACTTTGACTATCTGTACGACGCCATTCGATTGATACCGTTCGAACTCGGGTTGCGGTTTTTCACCGATCACCTTAATGGCGATCGATATTTCAAATCCACGCATCGAGGTCAGAATCTGGAGCGTGCCAGCGTTCAGTTCGCCCTGACGCGGGCGATTGAGTCTGTCGAACAACCGATCCGACGCCTGGTAAAACAATTAGCCGTTCACGGCTGACGGGTGAGCCGTTCCAGTTTCGCCAAAATCTGCAACCCTTCTTCCCGCGAATGACCACAGGTGTCGGGCAACGCGCGAAAGTTGTTGCACACCTCGGGTCGCTCGGCCTGACCGAACAGCGCGCAGAGATAGTCGTCCGTCAATTGAACGCAACGAACCCCGGCTGGTTTTCCCGCCGGCATTCCCGGGATAGGGGAGGAAATCGACGGCGCGATGCAGCAGGCGCCGCAGCCGGGGCGACATTCCATCGCGCGACTCNNCGGCGCGATGCAGCAGGCGCCGCACCCAGGACGGCAGTTCATTGCTGATTCTCCAAAGATTTTCACCGTCTTTGCACGTTCGTTTGTGCGATCCAACGAGAACGAGGCCTGAGTTACACCGCAAAACAAAGGGTTAATTGCCAATCGATTTTAGCGCGGCTTCGACTCCGCCGATATCTCCATAACGAAGGGCAGCAGCGCGCAGCGACTGCCTGATTCGCGCGCTGTCGCCAGGGGATCGAAACGTGAAAGGAAAAATCCGGATTCCGCGAGTGAATGTTGGGCTTCTCATGTGCTGGCTTGTCGCCCGGGCCTTGTTCGCGTCCACCGCCGCCGCCAACGAAACCGCCACCCCACTGCGTGTCACAACGGATTGGGTGACTGCTCATCTGCATCAACCCGACGTCCGGCTGATTGATGCACGACCGGCTGCGGAGTATGCCGTTGAACATATCCCCGGAGCGATCAGTCTTCCCGCGACATCACTGTTTGCGCGCGACGGCAACAAGCAATTACTTGCGTCGATTCAAGACGCCCAGCGACTGTTTGGTCAGGCTGGTATCGATGACAACGTCCGTGTTGTCGTGTACGACGCGGGAACGTTTTTGGAGGCCCCGCGGGTCTTTTGGGCGTTGGAAGTCTACGGCCACCCGCAAGTGCGTTTGCTGGACGGGGGTCTCGCCGCATGGCGATCTGCAAAAAAACCGGTAACGAACCAGACGGAAAATCCGCCGGAAACGCGAGAATTTGTTCCTCGCGTGATGCGTGAACGGCTTGCCACGAAGCTTTCCACACGATTGGCGCTGGATGATACCCGGTTCGCCCTGTTTNNTTCGCGCCCACCGCCGGAATTTGCAGGGGCGAAGTCACAAGCCAGCCGCTACGGCCACATTCCCACAGCGATGAGTTTCCCTGGTATGGCGTTGCTCCAGGAAAAAGATGGAATTCGCACGCTGAAGAGCGAGCAGGAACTTGCCAAGATTTTTCACGACGTTTCAAAAGACCGTCACGTAATTACCTACTGCAATCGCGGCATCATCTCATCGACAACATATTTTGTACTTCGCGAACTGGGGTACGACGTCGCCAATTACGATGGCTCGTGGATTGAGTGGTCGGATGATCCAACACTCCCGATCGTCGGACCGGAAAAGACCCCATTGAGCGAAACACCTGCAAAAGAAGGTCTAACCCGCAACTGACAGGTCAGAAGTTCTCCTGTTCCACTTCGAGATAGGTCCTGTTGATGTTGCCGCCCATCAGGTCCTCGTAGGACACCATCTTTTCCCACTCATGAAGATCCAGGGTCTTGCGCGTTTCAGAGTCGGTCAGTCCTTTTTTGAAACCATTGTTCACTCCGTCATATAGCGCCTGCATGCGCTGGCGCATCTGACCGACGTATTTCGTGTCGGTCAGCGCCCCATGCCCCGGAATGATGATTTTTGCACCCGACTGCTCGACTTCGCCAAGCACTCCGACCCAGCTCTTTACGTGAGCATCAATAAAGCTGGGCACCATTTGGTCTACAACAATGTCACCGGTAATCAGGATGCCATCCTGTGGCAACATGACCATCATGTCGCCCCCCGTATGGGAACCGGCTGGCACCCAAAAAATCATTTTGACGCCGTCGATCGTCTTCTCTGTTTTTCCATCTGAAAAAGTTTCGGACGCCAGTACCGGTTTCGTGTCGGGAAAAGTACGCTCGAGCCTCTGTTCCAATGTTCTGATCCAGTCATAGGCATGCTTCTCTACGAGTTCCTTGCACTTTTCAGCGCTCAGTATTTTTGCCCCGGGAAAAGCAATATTTCCCAATGTGTGATCGCCGTGATGATGTGTATTGATGATGTACTTCACCGGTTTCGGTGTAATTGTCGCGACCGCTTTTCCGATGTGTTCGCCGATTTCTTTGCTGAATCCGGTGTCTACCAAAATGACGCCGGTGTCCCCAAGAATGGCGATACTGTTATTCATGTACCCTCCATTCTCTTTTGTTGGGATACCGAGCGGCCCCAGCAACGCGTAAACATGGTCGTTTATCTTTTCAACTTTGACCGGCGGAAGCGCGGCATTCGCTACGTTCGAAACAGCGCACCAAACCAACACGAACAGGGCAGACCAGGACTTCATTGCAGTCTCCGTTAAGAAGGACCGGGGTTTAACGTTACACAAAAGACCAGCTTTTGAACACGACTGCCTGGCCGTGCGACTGATTCCGGGCGTCCAAAACAGTCCAGACGGTGGCATCACGAATGAGGAAACGGCGACCGGTCGCGGAGATTCGCACCCCGGAGTAGTCATCAATGAATCCATCACGGTTCACCCGGTCGAGGAGTCGCGTGCGTTCGCTTTGCAAGACGGGTTCAGCGGACTTTCGCGAAGGGAGACTTTTAAACTGCTCCCAGGTCATCTCGAAAAGCGCCAGCGCGGCGAGATTTCCAAAATTGAAAATCGGATCGAGCCGGGTGTCGTGAGACGCAATCACATACGGGGCGTCCCAAACGGCGGTGAACGCATCACGTTGACTCTCGCCATCCTCAATCAATGACCGGCCGGTGAATCGACGGTAACTCGAACAAAGAAGCTCAACATGATTCAGCAGGTCTGCGGATCGAGGCGGCGCGTCCATCAGGCCCCCGCCAGCGCCATCTCCTGAACGGTATCAACCGACTGGCGGCGCAGTGCCGCCTCGATCACACCGGCGTCGGTGGGCACCATGTTGCCATCGGCCAGCCTGCGCAGCGCGGCGTATTCGAAGGCGGTGAAATGACCTTCCATGGCAAGCGAGTGGAAAATGCGCGCGATGCTGTCGCGCGCCCGCGTCGTAAGTCGTCCGGATGCCACCCCGCCGCCGAACCGCAGGAAGTGTTCGACGAGTATGGCACGCAAATACTGCAAGCTGTGCAGCGGATGGGTGTTCATGTCGCTGATGAGGTAATTAAAGCTGTTGCGGAAAGCGAGGTCATGAATCATGGAACGGAATGCGCCCTCCGCGATTACTGCCGTCAACAGAACGAACAGACGACGCTGCATCCGGTGCAACGCGGGATCGGAGAAAAAGTGATACGCGTGCTCCAGGTCGTGTTGCAGGAACACAAATGCATCGCGCTTGTCGAGGATGGGGCAAAACATTCGCTGGCTTTCGCACAGCGTCGTTACCGGACGCGTACCACGGACTTGCATGCGCAACACTTCTGACGGCTTTGGAATACGACCCAGCAGGGTCAGATTCCATTGCCCGCGCAACCAACCGGTGAGCGCCGCAGTGACCTCCCGAGTTACGCCCAGGAATTGGTAGCGATCGAGGTAATCGATCAGCATTCGGGTCAATGGGTCCGATTCTGCAGTATCTAGCCGCTGCATCCATTCGGTTCCATCGGGCCGGTTGTCGGATTTGAATTTTCGCGATGCAAACCGCGCCCCATGAAGCACGGTCTGCCAATGCAGAAAATACATTGCCGCAAATTGCGCAGGGGACAATCGGCCTGCGCGGAAGCGTTGTGTAATGAATCGAATTCTGGCCAGAATTTCGGCCTGCTTGGATGACTCTAACGATGGCGCCGAAAACGCGCCCAAAATGTCGCGCCCGGGCCGGTATTGTTCCGTGCCCCGATCTCGCCGCCGACTTGTTGCATGATTTCTCTGCACAGCGCCAGCCCCACCCCGGTACTTTCTTCGGCGCCCGTCGGCCGGTTGCTCAAGCGGGCACCCTTGATAAACAGTTTAGCCTGATCTTCGGCCGTCAGTCCCGGTCCGCCATCGATAATTTCGATGGTAACCGAATCGCCGTCCGCGCTCCCGCGAATCTCGGTGACCGTGTTAGGCGGACTGAACTTGATGGCATTTCCGACCAGGTTGTCCAAAACCTGGCGAACCCGAAAGGCCTCCCCCAATACACACGGGAGTGACGGTCCCGCCGACACTTTCAAATCCACCTTTTTCCGCATCGCGTAGTCGCGGTTTGTTTCGGCCACAGTCGCGATCATCTGCCCCATCGAAATCCCCGGCTCCACGACATTTGATGGGGACGCGGATCCGAGGTTGGCATCGAGAAATCCGCGCACGACCTCCTGCATATCGCGATTGGAATGATGCACGAGGGTAATCAGTTCCCGCACATCGGCAGGGATTTGAGGATTGGCACGGGCCGCGTCGGCCATGCTGCGCAGCACGTCCTCCTGCAACATCAGCGGTTTTTTCAAATCGTGGCTGGCAAAAGCCACGAACTCGTCCTTCAACCGCGCGAGTTCGCTGAGCGACAGCTGCGTACGTACGCGTGCCTGCGCGACCTGCATGTTGAGTGGTTTGACCAGATAGTCGTTGGCACCGAGCCCCAGCGCGGTGACCACGCTCGCCTCGTGCGCATTCGCGGTCACCATGATCACTGGAAGTTCCAGGACGCTTTTCAGCTTGCGGATTTCTGCAAGAACCTCGATGCCGTTCATCTGCGGCATGTCGATGTCCAACAGCACCAGGCTGTAAGGCTGCGCCGCCAGCATGGCGAGCGCGTCGGCGCCGTTTGAAACCTGCGTCACCGCATATCCGACCCGGCTGAAATGGAGCGCGTTCAAACCACGACTCAATTCGTCGTCGTCCACCACCAGGATTTGGGCCTTTGCAATACCCGCCATTTCGGGCTCTCTGCCGGATTGCTACCTTCCGTGTTACGGCAGAATAAACGACCCCTTGAAGCAGGAAAAAATACAAGGCCAGCCGGACCAGCCCTAGCGCGCCGTTCATCAGATCTCGGTTTCTTTCGTCGTGAGCGGCCGGATGACAGATCAACGTTCCGGCGAAGAAATTTCCACTCTCAGTTGGATTGTTCGTTTAGGCGACGCACGCTAACACGGGTCGATTGCATCAACAATCGACCTGTAACAGCATGAGAACTTCGTCACGATTTGACTGGCGGACCTGCGAGTGCACCCAACTCGAAATGAAGCACACCTTCTTCGTTGCCACGACGCAATTGAACTTGCAGTGATTGTTGCTTCGGATCGCTGATCCGATAGGCGCGACGGTACACCCCGACCAGTCCGTCCTGAATGGCCTGCTTCCACGGTTCCTGCTCTTCAACGCGAATGGATACGGTGAGATTGTTCGCGGGCTGCCGGCGTTGCGTCGTGCCGATGATAACAAATTCGAATGTAGTGGGGTCCGCCGGAGATTGACGAGCCTCGATCGACACGGCGATGTCGTTCCAGTTTTGCGTGCCAACGGCAAAATATTTTTCACCACTCACGCACGCTGTGAGCAACAGGCACAACCCGACCCATCGCAACAGCCTCACGACGCGCCCTTGGCGTATTGGCGCAGATAGTCAGTGAGTGTGTTCAGCTCGTCCGCATTCAGCGCGCGCATGCCTTTTTGTGTCATGCGATTCTGCATGCGGTAAATAACGCTGGGCCAGTGTTCTGCGGTGTGTACCGACGGGGACGGCGCGCCGTGACACTGGCCGCACCGTTCCTTCATCAGAATTGCACCGGCCGACTGTTCGTCGGGAAGTGGCGCCACCGCCAAACCGCCGGTCGGGGCGGAACAAGCCGACGCACTCAGGGACAATGCAATCAGAATCGGTCTACTTTGCTTTCGCATCGTCTTGGGCGTCCGTGCTGTCCGTAATTTTTTCCGGATCCGAATCCAGGCGACCGGCTGAACCCGAACCGTAAAAATTGACCATGAAGTAAACGAATGCGCCAAACACGATGAGATACAACACGGCGGCACCCGTTCCAAAACCCCATTCCGCCCAGTCGAGCTTGAAACCCTTACGCGTTCCCCAGAAGGGATAACTCAAACCAATTGAGACCAACAGCACTGCCGCGATGACCGCAAGGAACCAGGGCGGAACGCGTTTCTGCGATTCGGGAATTTTTTCCACAAGCTCCCAATCCTCGAGTCCGCGCTTGTTGCGTCGCTCCTCGTCGGATGCGTAACCGAAGTTGTTCTCGGGAATCTTGCCCCATTGCATTTCAGATTGTCGTACATCGCCCGGAGACGATTTCTCGGAATCGGCCATATGTTATCCCTTGGCTACAAAGTGCTGAACGCGATAAGTGTCTTCCCAACCCCGGCCGGAGCGTGCGCGAACCAGGAACGTGTACAGTCCGGGCGCAAGATCGCCCTGGACGTGCAAATTGAGATCGATACGCCCGGCGGAATCAAAATTGGCCGTGGCGTTGGAAAGCTTTATTTGATCACGAATCGGGCCTTCGACACTGATCTCGACGCGTTCCGGCCGATACTGCTTGTTCGAAATCGCCACGCGATAGTCGCTGATTTGCGCCCCGTGATCTGAATCTGCCCGATACACGGCGAGGTGATTCGGCTGGTAGCTGATCAAACCCCAGACAAACATCCCCAACCCCGCCGCGGCGAATGGAACGGTCCAACTCATGCGCGTCGATAACGAACCGATTGCAGTCCGAAACTTTCGCGCAATTCCGGCCTCCGAGGCCCGTTCACCCACTTCAAACCGCAGCAGCCCGGGCTCACCTTTCTTGGCGTGCATCTTGTTGCATGCCGTAATGCATTCACCGCAATTGATGCAGCTGTCGTAAATATCCGTCTTGCGCGGATCGAGATCGATGAAACATGCCGTCACACAATAGTTGCATTTCTCACAGTCCGCGGCGCGACCGGCATCGTAGGCAATGTGCAAGGTCTGTTTTGTCTTGAACCCGTGCTGCCAGACTTTGTAAACACACATGAACCGGCACCAGAAATGGCGAATAAACGCCACGTCCAGAAAGATGACCAACACAAAAATAAAATAAATGTAATGCAGGGACGGAGCGAGGCGCGCATCGTCCGCAAAGGTAACGAACGACCACATGATGTCCGGTTGATAGAAATAGAACATCGGAATCAGTGCAAAGGCAGCGGATGTTGCGAAAAGGATCAGACCCAACACCAGCCAGTGCGTCCAGCGATTCTTTGCCGCCGCCACCTGCATCTTGGCGCCGTTGAGCTCCACTTCGGCGCGACGCCCGAGCAGACGGCGAGTCAACATGTTCGCCCACTCGGAGACTGTGTTCTGCGGACAGGACCAACCACAAAATGCGGTGCCAATGGTGGAGTACATGACGACCAGGGTTGCGGCGATCATGACCCAGAAACCAAACACCAGGAAAAAGTCGGCCCACCAGATCTGACGATCGATCACAATGAACGCACCCGCCACCGGATCGATTCGAAACNNTGTTCCAACCACCAAGCGACCCCAACGTGCGATTGGTAACTGCTTGACTCGCCATGGCCGCGCGAACCAGACGCACCCGCTGGCGGCTGTTTTATAACAATGGATTATGGGTTCGCGCGACCTCCCGCAGGCGTTCGCGAGTCGCCAGATCGACCCCAGGGTGAGGCAGGGCTGAAATATCACGAAACGCCAGTGCAATTTCGTCGTCGCGTCGATAAGCAAGATAGTCGGAAATTTCGCGCAACAACCGGGGATAGGTGCTTGCCTCTCGCGCCATCGAGCGCAGCTGGTCACCGTCGTACTCGGGAGAAAAATAGCTGATCTCGTGGGCGTCGATCACTGCCTGATTTTGCGCGGTTCGTGCCACCAGCAGCATGGTGGCCGGCTCCCAATACACCGGAGCCCACTGTTCAATCGGAAACACGAATCGATAGCGCCGCCAGTTATGGCCAAGCAGCGCATAGTTGAATTTCCAACGCTGTGCGGCCCCCGGCGCACGCAGTGAATCCAGGACTTTGGAGAAAACCGTGTGGTGATTGTAAAGAAATATTTTTCGTTGCGGCGCGGCGAACGCAATGTAACCTCCCAACTCGCCACTATTGAACATGTTTCCGTCAATTTGATTTGCATCGAGAAATTTCAGCGTCGCCTCCGGAAAAAAATCCGAATTTAATCCAACACCGAAGCTGTTCACGTGATTTGGTATCGCCACCTTGTAAATCACCGCGCCGGTGAAGATGATCGCGCCAGCCGCGATAGTGACACCGGCCGGAAGTGACGAAAAATGCTTTAACTTTGGCGCAACGATCGAATGAACGTAACGAAACACAATGGGTACGGCGACGATACAAAACGGCGCCGTCGCGCGGCTGTACCGCCACGACAAGGCAGCAAAGGCGATCAACACCAACGCCGAGCTGATATCGCGCCGGCGCAACGCAACAATGGTCACGACGATTGCGCTGAACCAAATGATCCAGAACGGAATGAACGCCGCAATCCACGGCGTACGCTGAAACTCGCCAACGCTTGATACCATCGTGTTGTCACTGAGTAATTCCGAAAAAAATTTCGATCCGATCAGACCCCAGGGACTTATCAACTCGGCGGCAAGGATCGCGGCAGTTCCAATCAGCACGAACTGCACTCGCGAGTTCCGCGTCAACGCACTCCAGCGCCATTGCGTGTTCCACAATTCACCCAGGATCAACCCCGTCGAATACGACGCAAAAAGCAGCACGCCGTAAATCGATCCATGGACCACATCCCAGACGACAAACAAAGGCGCCATCAGCCAGGCGGTGCGCACGCGAGGTTCTGCTGCGCGGTTGGTTTCGAGCCACAAAAGCAGCAACGCCAAAAACAAAAGGGAGAAAAGATTGGGTCTTTCGGTAAACAGATAAAGGCTGGCCACAGTCATCCAGAGCGATCCGATCGCCGCAACGATCGGCGAAAGGCCATATTTCGCGAACGTACGCATCGTCATCCAAACAACGCCCGCCACAATGGCAAGCTTGAAAACAATCAAGCCGGTCGCCCCACCCAGAGCCCAGGCGAGGTACATGATGATCTGCGCAAGCCATGCGTGATTGTCGAACGGTGTTCCATCCGCGCTATAGGAAAACAATTCTGTCTCAACGATTTTCCCGCCCTGAACCATCGCGCGACCATTCGATAGATGCCAGAACGTGTCAAAGTCTGAAAGGGCGTAGGTTGCCAGGAAAACGCATGCAACAACGGTGATCAATTCGAGGCGCAGGGTGGCAGAATTTTTGATCTCGGCCATGTTACGGAATCCGCTTCGCATCCAATGGGCTGAGGCTGCGAAGTTTCACCTGCAGTGCGTTCGCGGCATCCTCATGCCCCGATGTGCGCTCGAGATATTCGAGGCGTTTGATCGCCGGCACAAAATCCGGTCGCTGCGCAAGAATCGCCTGAATCACTTCCCGCTCGTCCTTTCCAAACACAGGCATCGGGTCTTTATTCTGCTCTGAAATCTCGACGAGCTTTTCCCAAACCGGCGCAACCAGCGCGACACCAATCCATCGATCGAGGGGATTGGATTGATACGCCAGTTGAAGCAATCGTGTGCCATCCGTGCCATGGTCCTTGAGCGTGGCGATCCATCCGGCCAAGGCGAGTTCTGTCGCAGCATAAGCACGATCGAAAAACGGTCTCGACGCGTCGGCAATTCCGAGGTCGCGCGCCGCGCGATCCGATTTTGGACGATGCTTCAGCAGTCTCTGCAACAAGGATGCGATATCGATTTCTCCGGAGTAACGCGCCTTGGGCAAAAGGTACTCGATGTGAGGATGCAACTCTTCCTGCACCGGCCCCGAAAGTGTAACGAAGTCATCTGCTCGCCCCAGGTAACGGCCGGCCCATGTCCAGATGCCCTCCCCGCTCGTCGCCGTGTCACTTGCCACCGGAATATCGTTCGTACCGCCCGGCGGCCTGAATTGAATGCTTCCCGCGCGCGTACCCACCAACGCGACACGAAATGGATCTATAAACAACACGCCGTCGGGAAATACCGAAAGAAAGGTTCGGAGGACCACATCCAGCGATTCCGGGCTGAATTGATTGAGAGCAATCCACTGGGTGAAAACTCCACCCTCTTTGAGGCGCTCCCTGGCACGCCGAAACTGCTCTACGGACAAGAGTGCGCTGCGGCCGGCGAGATCCGGATGAAATAGATCGCCTACGATGACATCGTACGCTTTCGACGGATTGAGCAAGGCGCGCCGCGCATCATCGCGCCGGATCGTAATCCGGTCTGAAATGTGATCGTTCACCGGCGAGAAGAATTCGCGCGCCGCGTCGATGGCACCTTGGGACAACTCAACGGCCTCGACGGAAATATTCTGGCTTGCGGGCACCCCGGAGGCAGAAATTCCCGTGCCCAGTCCGAGCAGCAGTACCGACTGCGGAGCCGGGTGCAACAACAGGGGCAATCGAACCTGATTGCGCTGCAGTTCAACGGCATCCGGCTCGCTGGACGCATCCATGCGCTGAAGGTCGTCGAGCAGCACACGATGGCCATCCTGATATTGAACGACATGCGTGGTGGTTACGGCATCTTCATGAAGGTACAAATCTTTTCCCGTGGGGTGCGTTCGCGGAAACAATTCCTGGACGCTGGGCAAGGCAGCAACAGGCAATCCCGTTGCGGTCATCACAAGGCCCGCAGCGATCACGCGAATCGATTTCGCATTGGCGAGCGTCAACCCGGACATTCCCAGCAGGATGGCGGCAACCACCACGGTGGCCGGGGTGCCGATCAATGGCACCAAAACAAATCCCGCCACGAAAACACCGAGTGCCGCGCCCAGAGAATTGGCGCCGTACAAAGCGGCGGCGGCATCTCCGGTGGAATCCGATTTTTCCGCGAGCATGGGCAACCAGGCGCCAAACGCAAGCGTGGCCGGCAACGTGAGCAACGCGATCGCCATGCCTTGAGTGACAAGCGCTGCTTCGAGTGAGCCGAAGTGGGAACCTTCCACCCACCTCGAGAGTGTAGGGAGCATCCAAAGTGTCAGCAGCGCACAGAACCCCGAAAAAACAGGAAGCAGTGCAAGCCAGATAGAACGACGCAAATAACGGGCGATGATGCTGCCAATACCGATACCCGCCAGGAACGTTGCAACGATGATTGCCAAAACATATTCAGTGCGCAGCAGAACCATTCCGAACAGGCGCGTCCAGCTGATTTCAAGCATCAGGGCAGCGGCACCGATCAGCGCATAGAGCACCATGGTGCGTGGCTCAATGCGAATCCTTGACGTCGGCGCTGCCTCCGCTATTGAAGCCGGACGTTTTTCCGCCATCAGCGCAGTGATGCCAACGCATAAACCCAACGCAGCAAACAATTGCGCGGTGTTCTCCCATCCGATCGACGGCAGCATCACGACGGGCAAAACGGCACCAACTACACCCCCCAATGCGTTGAACCCATAAAGATGTGAAACGCCAACTCCAAATTGTTTTGCGCCGCGCAATATCATTGGAAATGCAGCCCCCATTGCGAAAGAAGGCAGCGTCATCAAAATCAGATCAAAAAGAATGTGAGCGCCGTACCACGACGCCAGGCTGAGCGTAGCGCTGACTTCTGCAACGGCAGTGCTAAACGTGCCCGCCAGCAGCGGTAACACAAGCGCATAGACGCCGACCGCGCATTCCAGAAGTCCAAAGACCAGAATCGGTCGCGAAATTCGCTTGCCCCGCCGCGTTGCAGCCAGGCTTCCCGCGCCCAGACCGACCATGAAGCTCCCTACGGTGACGACGATGCCGAAAATACTGACGCCAAACTGTAACGAAAGCATTCGCGCCCAAAGAACTTCATAACCCAGTGCGGCGATACCGGAAAGAAAATAGAGAAAGATATAAAGGGTTCCGCGCGATTGAGCGGACGTTTCGGCGCTCATGGCGCGCTAGCTGGACCCGTCATGCGGGTCAGAATGGATAGAACCAGACAATGCCGACGACGGCATGCGCGATCGCCAGTGTTACGCTGAGTCCCGCACAAATCATGTGCGGGACATATACACGTTTGCCGTACACGCCCAGAGCGATTCCAAGACCTGCGGTAACCAATATGAATACAAGCAGCGGGACGCCCATGAAAAACATGATCAGCCGCTTTTTCTGATCAGGAATCGCCACAATCTCGCTTTTTACAACTTCGTTTTTCGCGAAAGCGCCTATCACTTCCATAGTCCCATCGTTTTTCGGGGCGGATTCTGACGTATTGGAATTTTCTGCCGCTGTTGCGCAAACACTCGCCAGCGCAACAACACTGAATACGAGTGTTAACAAGAAGCGAACAGTCCGAGACACAAAATCTTGGAGCATGATTCAGGTCTTCGGCTTTTCGTCGTCACTGTCGCTCTTCTTCCCGGCAAAATGCCAATGCAATATCGCCGACAAGATAAACGGGAACAGCACAATGACAAGAAGAAAAAGAAAAATTGCCCACGGCGTTTCAATAGTCACGTGCATGAAACGGTAACTGTCAACAGCGTGAGACAACCCAGGAAAAACAGCGATGAGCGCGGCGATTATCCAGCGCGAAAAGTAATTCATCTGAAATTTCATTCGCCGTCCTTTGCGCAGCGGAAGCCGAAGAAATCCGATGCGTAGTGGGGTAAGGAAAAGTCGCGGTGGAAAGTCGAGGTTGAAAACGGATCGCTTTTCCAGGAACCGCCGCGCCGGACCTTGTAGTTGATATCAACAGGAACGAAGTCGGCGACTTTCATTTGTGAACTGCCCGTCGATGCTTCTACGGCAACTTTGGCTTTGAAAATTTCGGGGGAAATTTTTGACCCTTCATATGCTGAAAAATCGCTGGCAGTCCACTGACTGACATTTCCCGCCATATCGTAGACGCCGTAGGGGCTAACGCCCTTTGCATATTGCCGAACCTGGTTCGTGGACCCGACGTTGTAGTACGTATTAAGACGCGTCGGATCCATCTTGTCACCCCAAGGCCAGCGCCGACCATCCTCTCCACGAGCGGCTTTTTCCCACTCCATTTCGGTGGGTAGACGTTTGCCGGCCCATTCGCAATAGGCTTTCGCGTCGTTCCAGCTCACCATCGTTACGGGATGTAAGAGTTTCTGTTCCGGAATCTTCCCCTGTTTCCAATCGAGCGGCGGCCGGTGTTTTGTAGCGACGATGAATTGTGCATATTGCGCGTTCGTCGTCAGGTACTTGTCGATGTAGAACCGCTTGAGTGTCACTTTATGCTCTGGCTTATTCTGAACATCGGCGCGATCCAGATTCGTACCGATGATTGCCAGTCCGGAAGGAATTTCGATTTGAGTGTTCAGGTCGACCCAGTCCTTCGAACTCAACAGTCCATTCACTTCTTCGATTCCATAGGTCTGCGTTGCGGTCTGCATCGCTTCGTGCGCCTGGTGGCGCGCGATATCTTCGCCCGCGGCGCGAATATGCAGTTCTTCTTCGTTGAGGTCATACGTTGCGCGGCTACGCATGTCGTCCATGCGATTCGAACCCAGTTTAACGACGTGAAACGTTCCGAAGACCATTGCAAGGGCAATACAGGTAATGACCGTCGCCCCGAGGTATCGACGCTTTCGCTCGCGCTCCTCCGGCGTCAGTTCACGAGCCGGGCTATTCGGGCCTTTCATGGAGCTGGGCCGTTCGAAGGATCACTGGCGGGAGACGACTCGGGTTTTGGCTTCTCGCTGCGGCCGTAGATGCGCTTGATCAGGACTTCACCGAGTACTCCGCCAATGACAGCGCACTCGATCGCCAGGATAACGAAGAAACCCCACCACCCCATCGGCATCAGGTTGGCACCTTCAGGAACACCGAGAAAGTACACGGTTTCGTAATAGGCAATGAAACGTACGATAAGCGGCGGCAGGTAGCACAGCCACTTGCCGCCCAGACCGTAAACGTACGTGACTGAATAACCGACGAGCACCGGGAGCAGGAATAATTGCGCAAACCATTTCAGGTTAAATGTCTCGATGCCATAGAAAAGTTCGATTCGAACACCGATGACCCAATCACCGATATAGTTGACGAGACAACCAATCAGTATCGCCACAAGGCCCAGCATGTATCGAGGTTTTTTCATTGCGTGAGCGCCGCTCCGGCGGTGTACGTTTTTCCGGTCAACTTTTCGTATTCAGCTTTTTTTACTTCTTCCAAATACCAATCTTTTACTTTCATGCTGGCAATGTATTTGGCCAGCGTTCGGCGTTCGTCCTCTGGCAAGCTTGCGAATGAGGGCATTCGATATTCGGGCTTCAATCGACTGGGCAGGATTGACTGCGGATTCTCCGCCGAGAAATACGTGAACAGCCAGGTTTCGTCGCGCAGTGAACCAATTCCGTCAATGGCAGGCGCCGGAACTGCCAGTGTCATATCCCGCGTCGCGCGGAGGACGTGACACTTCTTGCAGTTTTGCTCGTGATAGATCGCGTTGCCGCGGCGATTAAGATCTTCGGACGCATCCGAATAGAAGGGAACACCCGGGTCCGGGCCCTGGCTGTATTGCCCAAGCAGGGCCTTTATTGCAAAGACACTTACAAGGACGGCGGCGATAATGCCGAGGATGACCTTCTCGCTGCGTCGCATGACATCGCTTACTTAGCTTGCTGCGCCTTATGCTGCGCGTCGCGCTTCAGGTACTCTTTTCGAAGATCGCCCTGGTGCTTCCAGACTTCCTTGGCTTTGTTGAATTCAGCCGGCGTCATCTTGTCTTTGTCATTTTCATCAAAAACGACGTACTTGATGTCCTCATCGAATTGTTCGTTTCGTGCGGCCCATCGAATCATCCAGACCGACGCGAAAATAATCAATGCGCCAACAACCAGCCACAAATAAATGGACCAGCCATCGTCCAAGGAATTCAGAAAGTCTCCGATGCCCATCTCTGTTACCTCGCTTAAAAAAGGTTCCCAAACAGCAATTGGGAGGCCCCAAATAATACGGCAATTACCACTCCGAGGAGTATCCAAATAAACAGATATTTTTCGCCACGCCGAAGTTCCTTGCTGTTGCCCTTGCGCATATACGCAAAAACAATGACGGTGAATACCGCAATCCCCACCATCAAGAAGACAAAGATTCCGATCGAGAAGTTCTGTGACTGCATGCTTTCGATCGTCAAATCCAGGCCAAACGGCCGGTTGACCGGGTCAGCGGCAGCAGGGGACGTCGTTAGCCCTTCAATAAGCAGCTGGAGGGGGTTGTGCCTGTGCATTTACGACATACCGTCTGGAGTATTGGGCTTCGATCGGCTTGGGATCTATCGTTGGGAAAACGCTTACTGACTGCCGCTCGCTAAATTCGGATACAAAATCGTATTGTGCCCGTCGCTTTTAGGTTACCTCCTAAAAGCCAACAGCCATGTCGCTCTGGAAAGCGACATGGCTGCAGGGTGTAGTACTGAATTACTTCGAGTACGTGTCGATTGGCGGCATGTTCTTATCGCACTTGTCTACGAAAAAGCTGTAGACAAACGGAAAGAAGAACACGACGAAGATCCAAATCAACATCGCCAGTGGTCCATTATCGATATCGATCATGTCTCTCTCCAAATCAATTAGTGATGGTGCTTCGGCTTGTATGTGTAAGGCGGCAGGCGCTTTACAACGACAATAACCGAGATGCAGAAGTAAAGTACGTAGAACACGTCAATGGTGTATCCCGTATCCCACCAAGGCTGTTTACGTTCGCGATCGCCCGTGGCCTTGTTACGCCAATTTCCTTCGAAATTCGCGATAACGACCTTGTCGCCCACGACGGTGTACTCATCCATATGGGCGTTTTTGCGTTGCAGCTCTTCGATCTGCGGAGCGATCAGGCGCAGGTCGTCCATTTCTAGCGGATGGCGTTCTTGCAGTGCCGCCCACTTGGAGCCCTTGGCCTTCACGGTGTCCACGATGTACTGCATCGCTTCCTTGTCCTTCATGCCCTGGACTTTCGGGTCCTTCATCAGTGCGACGTATTCTTCATAGATCGCCGCTGTGGGGCGCTGACCCCACAGAGGAAACGTAATCAGAAACGCCGTAACGATGGTGAGAATCAACAATCCGACGACCGGCTGCGGCAACCGATTGTTGTCTTCGGTAATTCCGCCAAGGCTTTCACCTTCCCAGAGCTTCTTTGCTGATTCGTTCTGGTCATCAGTCGCGAGACTGTGCAACGGATTGCTAAATATCCATGCCATGTTTATTCCCCCGATTATTTCAAGTTCAGTACGAAATCGATCAACGCACGAGCTTCGCTGTCCTTCGCCGGGAACGGAACATCCGGCGCGGTCAGGCTCTTGCCCGAAAGGTAATCGTTGTAGTCGGCACGCCACTTGTCGAAGTTGATGACGTTTCCGCTGGCATCCTTCTCACCCCAAAGGTAGTCATAACGGGGCATGATGGAGTGCGGCTGAACGAGTCGCGGGTTGAAGAAGTGCAACATCATCCATTCCTGAGATGAATTGCGTGAACCGACGTGGGTCAGGTCCGGCGCCTTGCGGTCTGAACCGAAAGCGGTCGGGCTCTCACCGTTGAAGTCTCCAAGCATCGGAGGTGCTCCAAAGTACTGCCAGTCCTGTGTTTGTTCAGGAAGCAGGGTGTGGCACCACCAGCAACCTTCACGAACGAACATGATCTTGCCCTTACCAACGTAGTGACGGTCTGTATCTTCGACCTTCGCCAGCGTCGCAGTCGGTTCCCAACCACGGGTCGCGGTTGCGTTCTCGATATAGGGCACGAGGAAGCCGTTTTGCTCTTCTTCGTGAACCAGGAATACCGCACCCGTTTGCAGCGTAGCCTTTAAGGTCATGCCTTTGTTTTCGCTGAGCGACCGAGAGGCCTCACCCAAAATGCGCGGGTGATTGATGCCGCTCGGGAACGGAATGCCCGGCTCATAAACATAGGCAACGGTGGCGTCCATGGGCGCGCCAGTCTTCGGATCGGCCTTGAGGACGACCTTCACTGGCTTGCCTTTACCTTTGAGGAACGGATCCTCATAGGAGAAGCCGCCGATTCGACCGAATCCGAGCTGCCGCTCAAGACCGACCTTGGAAACGGTCACCTGCGAAATACTGACCGTTGCCATGTACAGCGTAATGAACATCGAAAGGCCAAAGGCAATCCCGAACATGCGGGCGCCGATTTTATATTCTCTGAATGCCATGTCTATTTTCCTCCCAGAATCGACATCTTTCGATTAGCGTTCGTAAGCCAGTTCATGCGGCAGACGTCCTGCCGGCAGAACCGTACCTGCAGTGGCGGTCTTGTACATATTGAAGAGCCACACGCAGTTGCCGAGGAACACCATCGTGCCACCTACCCAACGAGCGATCATGTAGGGATGCTCGGCGATGACGACGTCGATGTAAGGAACTTCATAGATCTTTCCTGCGCCCTGAATCAGGCCGGCGATCGTGATGGAGACCCAGTAGGTCGTGAAGCCGATCAGCAACATCCAGAAGTGGAAGTTGGCCAGCGCAAGCGAGTAGAGCTTGCGGCGGAGCAGCGTTTGTAGACCGTAGTAAACCGCTGCGGCTTCAAGGAACGTGGAGAAGCCAAGCAACGCCAAGTGCGCGTGCGCAACGATCCAGCCGGTTCCATGAATGTACCAGTTGATCGCACGCGTCTGCTGGAAGCCGCCTTGCATATTCAGCGGGATGGCCATCAGAACGCCGGTGATCGTGAACTTGATTTCGATGTTTTCAATGAACATCTTCCATTTGCCGGTCATCGTCAGCAACAGGTTCGAAACGAACGCGATGGCGGGAACGAGAATCAACACGCCTTCGACGGACGCAAATGACTTGAGCCATTCCGGCAGCGGAGAAGACATGATGTGATGCGCAGCGGGCGTCGAGTAGAACACGACGACGGACCAGAAGTGCAAGTGACCAATGCGGTGCGAATACAGCGGATTGCCGGTGACCTTCGGAACGATGTAGTAAGAAATCGCTGCAGCAACCGGAGTAATCCACAGACCCAACACATTATGAGCGAACCACCAGGTCAAATAGGCTTCGGTCAGACCGGTCAGCTGGAAGAACTCCGGAGAGTTGCCGACGGTGAACACGATGATGACCATGAAGGTCGCGGCACCGAAGAACCAGTTGGTGGTGTAAATGCCCTGGGTACGACGGGTCTTGATTGTCATCCACACGTTCAGGCCGAGGGGTAGCAGAACGCCGAAGACGATAACCAGATCGATAAACCATGGCATGTCGGAATATTCACGACCGGAGCTCATTCCGTTCCAGAGCAGGAACAGACCAAGCGACAGGCCTACGTTCCACAGGAAGCAGTTCCAAACGCCCAGCTTTTCGGACCAGAGCTTGGTGTTTCCCAGCGCCGGGGTGATGTACATC
>DKAR01000112.1 GCA_002450895.1 Proteobacteria bacterium UBA6921 | reverse complement strand
GTAGTCCGGCCCCTTCTTGAACGGTTGCACGCGCACACCGCGCTGCGCAAACGCCGCACACAGACCAATCGCAACGGTCGTTTTGCCGGAGGATTTATGTGCTGCGGAAAGGAAGATCGAAGCCGTCATGAATTGAACCCGGATGCAGCGCGCCAATATCCGGGTCGATGCATCCGAGCGGCGCTGCGCAGCATTCGGGCGACAAACCTACTCAACGTCGGCGTCGGCGAGGCTCAGGGGTAAAAAGCGCAGGACTTTGATGCCGACCGTCACCATGGCAAGTGCCAGCGCGGTGCCGCCGACGCCCAGTGCGATTTCGTACATGCTGGGTGCGTATTCGTGAACCACACCGTCCGCGAAGCTGCTTTGCACTTCCCAGCCAGGGAACATTTCGATCGGATACGCTTGGCCACCAATGATAATCACGTACATCGCCGCCAGACCGCCCAGAACAACCAACACAGACGCCAGGCTAATCGCACCGCGTGAGCTCGCGGTGGCGGGCGCGTACAGCAATACAAGCGGAACTATGCAGCCGAGCCCGATCTGAACACCCCAGAACAGGAATGTGTAGATTCCGCCATCCAGCAATATGAAACGCTCGACGCCGTGGTACTGCGTGCCGTAGAGCTTGGTCAGGTGGAAGATCAGAACGATGAGCAGGATGGCGGCGATAAAAACGCCCAAAAGGTTCTTCAGGCGGCGCACCGTGGCATCGCCGAGCGCACGACCCGTTCCGTGGTAAGCGCTGAACAATACGAGCAGGTAAATCGCCATTCCAAATGCCAGCGACATGATGATGAACATCGGCGCCAGGACTGCGGAGTCATACATCGAACGCGCAACGAGGAACCCGAAGATCGAGCCAGTACCGGTGGTAAGAATGAGGCGCCAGACGAAAGCCACCAGTCCGGCCTTCGAGCTGTACTCATTCATGCGTCGTTCCATCATAAACCAGAGGTACACGACGGTAATACCGAGAAAGCCTGTGTAGAGAAAGATGTTCCAGGCAAAGATCGACTTGAAGTTGTAACTCGTCATCGCGACGATCAGTCGGTCCGGACGACCCAAGTCCAGCACCAGCACGATCAGACCACCCATCAGCAAGCAGACTGCCAGCAGGCCAGAGAGCGGCGCGAGGGGTTTGTAGGGCGTCTTTCCGAAAACGGAACCGACCGACGCCACATTCAGCGCACCCGACGCCGCAATGATCAGGAACACGGCGAACACATGGGGCATGCCCCACACAATCTGGTTGGTCATGCCGGTGACGTGATGCCCTTCGTGCTCCATGTACAAGGCCGACAGGCCACCGATGGCAATTAAAACGACGAGCACGCCGAGCAGGACGTAGTATCCGGCGCTGGTTCCTTCTATTTCGCGGTAGGCGATTGTTTTCATGCCCTGTCACTCTCAAGAACAACGAGCCCCGGATGAACACAGATGAGCGGAGATTTTTTTTCGTATCCGTCGTTATCTGTGTTCAATTGCGGCCACATTTCAGATGCCCTGATAACGCACACCCAGATTTAATCCCAAATCCCCACGCACTTGGGTGCTTGGTTCGTTCGCAAGACGCTTGCTGATTTCGCTGTTCGGATCCTTGAGGTCGCCAAACAGAATGGCGTTGTGTCCTGCCTTCGTGCACGCATCCTGACATGCCGTTGTGGTTTCGCCTTTATCAATTCGATGCACGCACAGCGTGCAACTCTCGACCGTACCTTTTCCGCGCGGTGCGTTGTGCTTCTGGTCCATGATGACTTCATGGATGAACGAGCGGGCTTTGTAGGGACAGGCCATCATGCAGTAGCGACAACCGATGCACAGGTGCTTGTCGACCAGCACGATGCCATCGTCGCGACGGAATGACGCACCAGTCGGGCAAACATCGACGCACGGTGGATACTCGCAGTGCTGGCACATCATCGGCAGCTTGGTGGTACGCCCGGTGGCTTTTTCTCGCAGCGTCACCGTGCGAATCCACTGCGCGTCGGTCTCGGGGCGGCCATGACCGGTCACACCGTTTTCATCATTGCAGGCTTTTACGCATTCATCGCAGCCGTCGGCACACTTGCCGGTATCGATTAGCATGCCCCAGCGCTGATTGCCGGTGACCGCTTCGTCGGGCGAACGCGCGCGCGCGACGTTGACGATGACACCCGATCCAAATGCAGCCGCTGCAAGCGCACCGATACCACCCAAGAAGCGGCGGCGGTAACTGTCAGTGGGTGTTAGTTCCTTGCTCATGGGGTGGCTGCAGCTTTCGGTTCAGGCTTGGAGTTGTGGCATTCGAAGCAATCGATACTCACCGATGCGTAGCTGTGACAAACCGTACAGAAATGCCGCGGATCGGTAAAGGCCACGGGTTGGCCTTGCTCATCGTTGACCGCATGGCAGTTCAGGCATTCCTTCAGACTGTATTTCGTACTGCGAATACCCTGGTGAACGGTTTCATCGCGTTTGTGAAGGATCAGTTCCATGTGATTCCGGCGCATGAATGGCGTCGGCTCGACGCATTTGTCGCCCTTGCCTTTCGGAATCTTGGGAGCGGGAACATCGGCCGCCACCGGAATGGCGACCATGGCCACAACGATGGCCGCGAACAACGCGCCCTTCCCCCCGAAAGGGGAATTGGCACTTCGTCCAGGAGTGCGCGAGCGCGTCATTTCGATCCTCTACTTTCGACTATTCACCCAAACCCATCTTGATGTAGCCCGTCGGGCACACGTCGGCGCAGATGTGACAGCCGATGCAACGCGCGTAGTCCGTGTAGACGTAGCGGCCCATCGTAGACTCTTTCTTCGGTGTGCGCTTCACGGCTTCTTGCGGACAGAAAATCACGCAGTTGTCACACTCGAAACACATGCCGCAACTCATACAGCGTTTTGCTTCCGCAATCGTCTGTTCTTCGTTCAGCGCGTGCAGGCGCTCCTCGAAGTGACCCAGAACTTCCTCCGCGCTCGGAACCGATTCGGACCGCTTGTTGCGATCGACGGCAGGAAAGTGCGCGAGGAACAATTCTGTCGACGGAATGATCTGGTGCGTCGAACGGTCTTCGTAATTGTGAACGGCGAATTTCTCTTCTGACGTGCCGCGCAAACCACGATCCACCTCGCGCACGGCCTCGGTTTCGGCAACAAACTTCTGCGGTTCCAGACCCTGTTCACGCAGTTTGTCGAGCAGATGAAAATGATGCACGTCGACTTTGGGTCGTCGCGTCACTTCAGCGTGTTTCAGATAGTGATCAATGCTCTCTACGGCGACGGAGGCCTGGCCGATGACGGTCGTCAACAGATGCGGACGCACAATGTCGCCAGCGACGAACACACCCGGCTTGCCGGGGACTTGATAAAACTTGTCGGCGTTGATCAGCCCCTTGCCGTTGTCATAGGCCTCGAAGCCACGCATATCACCGGATTGGCCGATGGCGGAGACGATCAGATCGCAATCCAGATCCTTTTCGGTGCCGGGAACGCGGACGCCCTTGTTGCCTTCATATTTCATTTCGCACACGCGCAACGCCTTGGCGCGGCCCGTGGCGGGATCCTTGATAACTTCAATCGGGTCCAGGCAACCCTGAATCTGCACGCCTTCGTGCATTGCTTCTTTCACTTCACGCTCTGCCGCAGTCATCTTTTCCAATGGATGGCGCGAGATCAGCATGACATCGGCGCCTTCGCGTCGCGCGATATCGATCACGTCGTGCGCGGTATATCCCAGCACGATGTTTTCCGGACGATCCTTTTCGGCGATGTTGGTGATCTGGCCAAGACGACGTGCGACCGACGCGACGTCAATCGAAGTATCGCCACCGCCCACCACAACGACGCGACCGGAAACGGTCTTCAATCGGCCTTCGTTGAACGCCGAGAGGAATGCGACGCCGGAAATACAGTTGGATGCATCGGAACCCGGAATCGGCAGATTGCGGCCGGATTGTGCGCCGACCGCGATAAGCACCGCGTCGAAATCTTTCTGCAGCTGCTCCATCGTCACGTCAGTGCCGACGCGCGTCTTGAGCTTCAGCTGCACGCCCATATCGAGAATGCGCTTGATTTCGCCATCGAGCACATCGCGCGGCGTGCGGTATCCCGGAATGCCGTAACGCATCATCCCACCAAGATCTTCGTGATCGTCGAAGACGGTGCAGGCATGGCCGCGCAGGCGCAGCTGGTACGCCGCTGCCAGACCGCAGGGTCCGCCACCGATGATCGCCACCTTCTTGCCGGTCTCTGCCGCCGCCGTGAAGGCCAGCTTGTTCTTCAGCGCGGAATCGCCAATGTATTGCTCTACCGAGTTGATGCCGACGCGATCGTCGACCTGGTTACGGTTGCAGCCGTCTTCGCACGGCGCCGGACAAACGCGACCCATGATCGACGGGAATGGATTGGCCTGCGTGGAGCGGCGGAACGCGTATTCCTGCCACGTCATGCCCGGTGCCGGCTTCTCGATGCCGCGCACAATGTTCAGCCAACCGCGAATGTCTTCGCCGGACGGGCAACTGCCTTGGCATGGCGGTGTCTGATGCACGTAGGTAGGACATTTGTGGGTATGATCCGCCTCGAAAATCTTTTCGCGCATTTCATTCCATTCATGATCGCCGTCCTTGTAACGGCGCCAGGTCAGGTTTGCGGTTTCTTTCGCTTTGTCGGCCGGCGTTGACATAGTTATCTCCTACCTCAATGAATGCTCGTGTTCGTTACTCTTTCATGATCGCGACACCGCGATCCCTAAACGTCTGCTTGCCCCAGCACCAGCGCGTCACCAACGATATGGTGCAGGCTGTCGATCATGCTCATCTGGAATTTGTATGCAGGCAGCACCTTTGCGAACTGTGCCTTACAGATTGCACAGATCGCGACCATCGTATTGACACCGTGCTGGTCCACGACCTGCTTCAGGGCTTCCATTCGCGGTAACGCGCCCTTGATGCGCAGCTCCATTAAATCGTCGGTGAGCAGGCCACCGCCGCCACCGCAGCAGAACGTGTTCTCGTGAATGGTTTCCGGCGCCATATCGTAAAAATGGTTGGCGGACGCCTTGAGCAGTTCGCGCGGAATGATGAATTGGCCGCCGGGCATGTCACCCATGCGCGACGCACGGGAAACGTTGCAAGAGTCATGAAACGTGATCTTGCGATGATCATTTGCCGACTTATCCAGCTTCAGCGCACCACGCTTGAGCAAGTCATACGTGACTTCGCAGATGTGCGACGGTTGCTTGTACTTCTTGTCGAGAAAATCGAACGGCCCAATCAACGTGTTCCAGAAGCTGTATGCAACGCGCCAGGCGTGGCCGCATTCGCCCACGACGATTCGCTTCACGCCCAGATCGAGCGCAGCCTCACGAATGCGCATGGCCTGCTTCTTCAGGTTGGCGGGACTACCGATGAACATCGAGAAGTTTGCGGCTTCGGATGCAAAGGAACTCAACGTCCAGCTGATGCCGGCCTGATGAAACACTTTTCCGTAACCGATCAGGCCATCGATGTGCGGTTCGGCGAAGAAGTCCGCTGACGGCGTGATCAACAGGACTTCGGCGCCCTTTACGTCGAGCGGATATTTGATATCGAGTCCGGTAGCGTCTTTCACATCTTCTTCGACGCCTTCCAGCGTATCGCGCAACGCGGGTTCCGGCAGGCCGAGGTTGTTGCCGATCTTGTAGACCTTGCCGATGATTTCATTGCAGTACTTCTGCCCAACGCCGACCGTATCGAGCACTTCGCGCGCAGCCATTGAGATTTCGGCGGTGTCGATGCCGTACGGACAAAACACGGAACAGCGGCGGCACTGTGAACATTGATGAAAGTAGCTGTACCACTGGTCCAGCACTTCCTTGGTCATATCCTTCGCGCCAACCAGGCCGGGGAAATATTTTCCTGCGAATGTGTAGTAGCGACGGTAGACGCTGCGGAACAGATCCTGACGCGCGACCGGCATGTTGTTCGGATCCTGCGTACCCAGGTAGTAGTGGCACTTGTCGGTACA
>DKAR01000170.1 GCA_002450895.1 Proteobacteria bacterium UBA6921 | reverse complement strand
TCGAGCAGGTCGTGCGGCTGATTCGTTCAAAGGGCGTGGGAGTTTATTTCGTTTCTCAGAGTCCAATGGATATTCCCGAGGATGTGTTGGGACAGCTCGGCAACCGCATTCAGCACGCCTTGCGCGCTTTTACTCCAAAGGATCAAAAAGCAGTGCGTGCGGCGGCGCAAACCTTTCGCGCGAATCCCAAGTTTGATGCGGCAAACGCAATCGGCGAATTGGGAATTGGCGAAGCACTCGTTTCGACGCTCGGCGAAAGCGGAATTCCCGGAATCGTGGAGCGCGCGCTGATTCGTCCGCCGCGATCGCGACTTGGGCCCGTGACGCCTGCGGAACGGCAAGCAACAATGGATCACAGTCCGGTGCGGGGACGTTACGATCAGACGGTAGATCGGGATTCGGCGTATGAGATGTTGAAACGCAAGGCCGCCGCGAATCGCAACGCCTTTGGCGAACCGATCGGGCAACCGGCGCCGCGCTCAACGTCTTCCGGCTCGGTCGCGCGGCGAAGTTCGCCGGACCTGGTGGGGACGCTGACCAAGAGCGTCGTGCGCACCGTAGGGAGTTCACTGGGCCGGCAGCTGGTGCGCGGGCTCCTTGGGGCGCTGTTGAAGCGCTAGGCGTGGGACGAAATAGGTAATGTGTGCGGAATTTCCGCACGCCATTTTTGAAATCAGGAATGATCTATGGGTGCACCTGAACAGTCGCCTTATGTCACGGCCTTCAACGGGTCGTTTCTCGGAATTCTTCGTTGGCCACAACTGGACGATTTCTGGAATGTTCTGCGCGCCGATGCCGCAGGGCAGTGGTACATCTATGCCATCGGCGATGCGCCACCGGGCGCGCCGGCCAGCGCGGAAGACGTGGTGCGTTTTGTGGACGAGATGGGGCCGATGCTGCGCCGCGAGTATCCAGAGGACCACTGTGGAATCGTCTACGTCGATGATATCGCCAAGCCGACGTTCGTAAAGATTTACGATCCTCACAACCTGGGTGTCGTTTGTGGGTACAGTGACAATCCGCCGTTGCCCGGCTGGATTTTGTCAAAGCTTGCGCCCGTTGATCTCAAGGCGCACCAAATGACGGGGCAGCGCAAGCGCTGGTGGGAATCCCTGTTCGGAAAGAAATCGAGTTGAAGCGTTAAGGCATTCGCCGAAGACACGACCTCTGCGGTCGTGCCTCGGCGAATCATGCGGAGTTACATCGTATTGTCGATGACGATCGTTTCCGCTTCCACGGACCCGTCTTCTTCGGTGTGGCCGTAGACGGTCACCTTGTCCCCGGCCTTGATCGAACTGAAATCGACGAATTCATTGCTCACGACGTCGCCGTTCTTGGTCACGAGCACGATCTTGGTGCCGTCCTCGGTACGTACCGCGACATCGCCAGACGTTGTCGTAACCACCAGGCTGTGTGTAGCGTCATCGACAGACAATACGATTCCTTCGACGTGGTTGAGCATGGCGTGCGTGTCGACCACCACGAGCGATGTTTTCAGGAGCATCGCGTCCATGCTGTCCGGTACGCCGTCAACGGCAACTTCTGCGTCCTGAACGATGGCCGTTGTATCAAGGCGCGCACCATTTCGTGCAAAGACCTTGGTCGTGTTTTGAAGCTGCGCTGTTACCGGTGTGGCTTCATGCGGCAGCACCGTAAATGACGAAAGTGCATCCATCGGTGCGATGCCGACGTGGCCGCGCACCGTGCTCCACGCATCGGATCCGCCAATCTCCACAACCTCGGCATGAAGTGCGGCAAGCGCGACCAGCGCGGTTGCGGCGCTTGGCGGCGCCACGCCGAGGAAGCCCACGGCCGTGACTTTCTGGTCGTTGGTGAGCGCGCCTGCGGCTGCCGGCAATCCGTCTTTCGCAAATACATTGGCGTTCGCCAACGTTGTGACCAGGCATCGGTCGGTGACCTGGCGCTCGGCGAGCGGTGTATCGCACACATTGAAAATGCCGGCGACGGCGTCGAGGCTATCGACATAACCCGAATGGCGAACCAGTTTTCCGGGCGCTTCATCGGTGATGATCGTGACGAAGATGACGGGGCGGAAGTTGTAGTCATCCTTTATCCCTTTTTCGACGATGTGAATAGACTTTTCTGCATCGACATCAATCTGCGCGATCAACGTGGCATTCGCTTCGACATGAATCGTTCCGCGCGGATTCAGGTCGATCTTGTGATTCCCGGTCAATTGCGGCAAGAAGCTTTCCGTTGTTCCATCGCCCAGGTCCTTCACCAGTTCGATCTTGCTTACTGTCAGCCGGATTTTTTCGTAATCCCCGGCAGGCACGTCGGTGAGAGCAAAAATCTCGGAGTGGTTGGTGAGATTGAGCAGGTCGATCGTTTCCTCACCTTCGAACAGCTTCACGGCCGAGGATGATTCGTCCATCGACGTCATGTCATCGTCCACGAGCAGGCTGACGCCGGTTACGGTGAGGTAGATATGAGAGAACGTCCCCGGCGCGGTCGGCGCATCGGTCATCAGTACGGCAACGCGCCCGACGCCTTTTTCCGTTGACGTATTGGTGGTCTGGCTATCGTTTTGGCACCCGATCACCAGCAAGATGGCGCTCAGTGCGCCGATGCCCATCGCTCGAAGAAACTTCATATCGCGCTCCCTAATAGTTGTTACTGTTCACCTTAATCCAACGATTCGTACGGCACGCGCCTTACGAAAGACTTAAGGGTGCGTAGGGTAGCAATCGATTGAGGGCTTGTTAGAACGGATTCTCTATATGTACTGGGGAAAATTAGCGCATTGGGTGATAACAGTTTTTCATGCCACTGCGGAGCGTGGCGAGTCCACAGGCCCCACTATTTGCAGTCACGCTCGACGATGGATTTTCCCATCACCGTTGTACCGCTGGATTCGTCGCTCTTTCCCATCACCACCGTGTTGCCCTTGGTGGTCGCTATGTGCGCATCGCAGGCCGCGTTGATCACGGACTTGCCCATGACGTTCACGTTGGCTTCGAGGCAATACCAGCCGTTCGGGTTCATGAGTTTGAACGCCGATTTCCCCATGACGTTGACGGTGGAGTTAATGAAGACCAACTGGGGATAGGACGTCACCACGTCATCGATGATGTCGTTCCCGGCACCGAAGATACTGACGCGCGATGCAATCGTGCGGAATTTGGATTTCTTGTCGAAGGGATGTTTTCCCCAGGCGGCAAAACATTGCTCAATATTGGCCCAGTCCGCGGAAGACGAATCGAACAGCGAGTACCGCTCCGAGTATTGCGATTCGCTCAAGCTATCTGCAGTCGCGATGCCGGAGAATGCCAGTATCGCCAGAACGGCCAGATATCCAATCTTCACGCGCATTGCATTCGCTCCTTTGCCGGTTCGTCGCTGAATCGTATCATGCGCCAGTGCGCGGTATCGTGCATCAATTTCCCGAGACCTCCTGACGATGAATAAATTGATCAAGAAAGCGTTGAACCGACTCAAGCAAGGCGATACGCGCGGTGCCGAAGATCTCTACAAGAAAATTCTTCGTGATGCTCCGGATGACATTGATGCCAACTATCTCTTGGGTGCGCTGTATGCCGAGCGTGGTGATCTCGACCGCGCGCTGCGGTATTCCGAACGCGCCGCATCGCTTGCGCCACGCTCTCCTTATATTCAGAACAATCTTGGAAATATTCATCGCTTGCGCGGTGATCTGGAACAGGCACAAGTCTGTTTCGAGCGCGCGATTGAATTCGATCCGTCCCTAGCGGAGGTCTACAACAATCTTGGCGTGTTGTGGAAACGACTGGGCGATGTTTCCCGCGCCGCAGACTACTATCGCGAAGCCATCGATCGCCAACCGATCTTTCCCCAGGCGCAATTCAATCTGGGCAAGGCGCTGTGGGACAGCGGCCAGCGCGATTTGGCAGTCGCCAGCTTTGAGCGCGTGCTTGAACTTGATCCGCAGCACGCTCAGGCACTGGATGCGCTCGGGACGTACTATCTGGAATCGGGCGACGCAGATCGTGCGCGCGAATTTCTGAATCGTTGTCTCGCGCTCGTTCCGCAAGACCCCTTCGGCATTCGACTCAAGCTCGCCTATCTGAACGGTGACGTGCCGCCAGCGTCAGTACCGGCGGAGTGGGTGCGGCAGACTTATGAAACCAAGGCACACACCTGGGATGCAGATGCCGCGCGCGCAGACCATGAATTCCTGGGTCCGAAACACGTTGGGGAGGCGTTCGCTCGCTTGTTCAATGGGCAAGACGTTCTGAATATTATCGATCTCGGGTGCGGTACTGGCGCGTGCGGGTCGTTTCTCAGGCCGCACGCGAAACGCTTAACCGGCGTCGATTTGTCGGATGCCATGTTGGCGGTGGCCCGTACCAAGAACTTGTACGACGAATTGGCTCTCGCCGACGCCATATCGTTTCTGAATTCATCCACGGAAATTGCGAATGTCATTGTTGCGTCCGGCGTGGTGATCTTTTTCGGCGACCTGTCGCAATTGTTTGCCGCGGTGATGCGCGCCCTGAAGCCGGGCGGAGTGTTCATCTTTTCGGCATACCAGAGTGATTCCGGCGATTATGCCGTGCGCGCCAACTTCCATTTTGCGCATTCTGAAGACTATCTGCGGCGCTCCGCGGAGCGCGCCGGGCTGCAAGTGCAACAGATCACTCCTGCGGTGCACGAACTCGATCATGGCAAGCCACAACCGGGATATCTCGTGGAGTTGCGCAAGCCATAAAAAAACGCGGACCCGGATCCGGGTCCGCGCCTCGTTCGCACACAACTGGAGGAGTGTTGAACGAAACCTATTTTTTTACGTGCCTTGAATTTTCCAGGCTGTGATTGATGTCGTCGCGCGGAATGGGATGGTGACCCAGGGCGGCGTCGACTTCGAATGGAAACGTTCCACACGGATTACGTTCCGACAAGCCACAGCTCTTCACTGTCATTGCCTCATACAACGGATCCCACCCGATCATTGCCGTGAATAACGGATAGATGGACACCAGAACCACGTAGTAGGCCCAGGTCGCATTGTCCGCATTCATCGACAGCGCATCCAAAGCGAACACCATAAGAACGGCTCCGGCGATGGCTCGAAGTATGCGATCGAGCCAACCGAGATTTTGAATCACACCCAGTTTTTCGCTGATCTGTTTCATGCGATATACCTCGCTCGTTTGTCAGTACAGGTTGCCGCTGCATCGCGTCCCTGACGGAGCTCGCAATCCACCATGGTTTCACGCTACCACCGCCGGACCGAAAAGGCGCTGAACAGCGCCCTGCGCCCCCCTAGTGAAACTTATTGCGCCTAACGATCGTGCAAGAATTAATTAACACGTAATCAATGAGGTGTGCCGAAATGCCGCCTGATCAGCATATTCACGCCCAAAATATTTCATGGCGCACAATCCGGTACACTGGTCGAAACCGGTTTTACGAATCTCGAAAGGAAACCTGAGATGACAACGACGGTGCTGACACTCAATTCCGGTTCGTCCAGCCTCAAGTTCAGCGTGTTTGCCGAAGCAACGGGTTCGCGATTGAAGCTGCAGTTGCGCGGTGACGCCACTGATCTCGGGGGAGACACCCGATTGCGCGTGGAAAATGGAGCGCGCGAACTCATACGCGAACGCTCCGTACCGGGAAAATCCCGTGCCGAGCGCCAAGCCGCCGCCCTGGACCTGGTGTTGGACACAGTGAGCACCGAAGCCGGCGGACAATTGTTCAGCGTCGTCGGGCATCGCGTGGTGCACGGCGGCGATATCTTCATGCGCCCGGTTGGTATCGACGCGGATACTTTGACGTCGATACGCGAGCTGTCGCCGCTGGCGCCGTTGCACCAGCCATATGCCGTTGCTGCAATTGAAACGATAATGCAGCGTTACACGAAGCTTCCACAGATCGCGTGTTTTGATACCGCATTTCACCAGACACAATCCGATACCGCGCGCCGCTATGGCTTGCCGCGCGAGTTGCACGATGCGGGAATCAAGCGCTACGGCTTTCACGGTCTCAGTTACGAATTCGTTGCCCGTGCGCTTCCGGCACTTGCCGGGCCGGTTGCAGATCGGCGCGTGATCATTGCGCATCTCGGGAACGGCGCAAGCTTGTGCGCCCTCAATGGCGGGCAAAGCGTTGCGACCACGATGGGATTTACGCCCCTCGACGGCCTGATCATGGGGACACGATGCGGCGCGCTTGATCCGGGCGTTGTTCTGCATCTGTTGCGCGATGGCACGCGCACCGTGGAACAAGTCGAAGCCTTGCTGTACGACCAGTCCGGATTGTTGGGTGTTTCGGGGATCAGTTCCGACATGCGCGAGTTACAAGCAAGCACGGATAAGAACGCCGTCGAGGCTGTCGATCTGTTCTGCGATAGTGTTGCGCGCGGCATTGGTGCGATGGCTGCAGCACTCAGCGGTGTCGACGCGTTGGTGTTTACCGGTGGCATCGGCGAGAACTCCGCGCCGCTTCGCGAGCGAATCTGTCGTGCGTGCGAGTGGCTGGGTGTGCGCGTGGACGCAATTGCCAATGCGGCCGGTCGCGCGTGCATTACAAACGGCGCCAGCAAAGTGTCCGCCTGGGTGGTTCCCACGCGCGAAGATGAAATGATCGCGCGCCACGCGCTGGCCTACATCGCTCGGTAGATTCACCGATTCGCCGAACGCCCATCGCGGGCTATTTTTCGATAATGGATCCAATTTCTGAATCGCGAGCATGAACACCGGCGCGACGATCGCCTATTTCTCGATGGAGATCGCGCTGCGCAGCGAGNNTCGCCTATTTCTCGATGGAGATCGGTCTCGAACCCTCCGTTCCGACCTATGCGGGCGGGCTTGGCATGCTCGCGGGCGATTCAGTTCGCTCCGCGGCCGACATGGGGTTGCCGTTTGTTGCGGTCACGCTGGTGCATCGCAAAGGTTACTTTCATCAGCGGCTCGACGAAACCGGATGGCAAACCGAGCAACCGGTCGAATGGCCCATCAACGACTATCTCACTGCGCTACCGACAAGCGTTGAGATCGAAATCGAGCACCGAAAGGTGCAGGTTCATGCCTGGCAATATGAAGTCACCGGTGCGGATGGCCAGCACGTGTACGTTGTGCTGCTGGACACCGACGTTGACGGCAATGCGCCCTACGACCGTACGCTTACCAGTTACCTTTACGGTGGCGACGAGAAATATCGCCTGTGCCAGGAGCTTGTTCTTGGGGTCGGCGGCATTCGAATGCTGCGTGCACTTGGGTATGACAAGCTCAACCGGTACCACATGAATGAAGGTCACGCGAGCTTGCTTGTGCTTGAATTGCTCGCCGAACTCCGGCGCGCGCGCGGCAATGGCCCCAAGATCCTGCCGGAAGACGTCGACATCGTGCGGCGCCAATGTGTTTTCACGACGCACACACCGGTTCCGGCGGGGCACGATCAGTTCAAGATGGAGCTGGTCAACCAGATTTTTGGCGATCAGGATTTGCTGGGTGAGCAGGAAGACCAGTTTTGTTGCGAAGGGTTGCTGAATCTCACGTACCTTGCGCTTGCCAAGAGCCACTTCGTGAATGGCGTATCGAAAGAACATCGGGAAGTGTCGCAACACATGTTTGCCGGGTACCACATCGACTCCATCACCAATGGCGTGCACGTGGGNNATGCGGGCGCTGTTTGACCGAAACATTCCGGGTTGGCGCCTCGATAACCTCAGTCTGCGCTACGCGCTGGGCGTGCCCCGGCAGCAGATCTGGGAGGCGCATCAAGCCGCGAAAAAGGATTTGCTGCAATTCCTGAACCGCGAAACGAACGCCGGCATGGATCGCGATGTATTCACATTGGGATTCGCACGGCGCGCGACGCAATACAAACGACCGGATTTGTTATTCGTGGATCCGCGCCGACTGAAAGCCATCGCGCGAACCCACGGTCCGATTCAAATCGTCTACGGCGGCAAAGCCCATCCGCACGACCAGCGGGGCAAGGAACTCATCCAGCTCATTCACCGCATGCGGGACGAACTGCGCGATGACATCAAGATCGCGTACTTGCCCGAATACGACATGGAGCTTGGTCAATTGATGACGGCAGGCGTCGATGTCTGGCTGAATACGCCGAAACCACCACTCGAGGCTTCCGGTACGAGCGGCATGAAAGCCGCCGTAAACGGCGTTCCGTCGCTGAGCATTCTCGACGGTTGGTGGATTGAAGGGTGTATCGAAGGTGCGACGGGATGGGCGATCGGCAACAACAATCACAATCACAGTGCACAGGAGGCTGAAAATGTCTCAAACGACGACGCACGGGATAATGAACACGACGCCGCACATCTGTACGACAAGCTTGACCAGGTGGTACTTCCGCTATTCCTTCAACAGCGTGATCGCTTCATTGACATCATGCGCCATTGCATTGCGCTGAACGGATCATTCTTCAATACCGAGCGCATGTTGAACCAGTACGTGACGCGGGCCTATTTCAAATAACGCGCGGTGCCGGCCCCGCACGGACTCACTTCAACGCCAACGTGACGGAGAAAATCATGCCAGGAAAAAACGCGATGCCATTGTCCGGTGCCGAGGCCACCCGCATTGATGCCTATTGGCGCGCCGCGAATTACNNGACGCCGGGACTGAATTTCATCTATGCCCATTTGAATCGACTCATTGTTCGTGACGATCTGAATGTCTTGTACATCACCGGGCCCGGGCACGGTGGTCCGGGGTTGGTCGCCAATGCCTGGCTGGAAGGAACCTACAGCGAGGTGTATTCGCATGTGCCAATGAACGCGGAAGGAATGCACGTTCTGTTCAAGCAGTTTTCGTTTCCNNGACGGGGCGGTGCTGCCGATCCTTCATCTGAACGGATACAAGATTGCCAATCCGACCGTGCTCGCGCGCATCTCGCACGATGAACTGGCGAGTCTGTTCATCGGCTATGGTTACCAACCCTACTTTGTCGAAGGCTCTGATCCGACCACCATGCATCAGGAAATGGCGACCACGCTCGATCGTGTTTTCGCGGAAATCCGCGCGATCCAGCAGCGCGCGCGCCAGAAGCGCGATCTGACACGCCCGCGCTGGCCGATGATTGTCTTGCGCAGCCCCAAGGGTTGGACGGGTCCAAAGGAAGTGGATGGCAAAAAGACCGAAGATTTTTGGCGCTCACATCAGGTGCCGTTTGGCGAGCTGGCCGAAAAGCCGCAACATCTAAAACTGCTCGAGCAATGGATGCGAAGTTATCGTCCGGAGGAGCTGTTTGACGATTCCGGCGCGCTGCGGGCGGAACTGCGTGACGTTCCGCCGCGCGGCGCGCGCCGCATGAGCGCGAATCCGCACGCCAACGGCGGAGTGTTGCTCAAGGACTTGCGGTTACCTGATTTTCGCGACTACGCAGTGAGCGTGCCGACGCCCGGTGGCGCGGACGCGGAATCGACGCGGGTAATGGGCAGTCTGGTGCGCGACGTCATGAAGGAGAATCTCTCCGTGCGCAATTTTCGCGTCGTCGGGCCTGACGAAACGGCATCCAACCGGCTTGGTGCTCTCTTTGAAGTCACCGAGCGCGCATGGATGGCCGATCGAATTCCGGACGACGATCACCTCGCGCCCGAAGGTCGAGTCATGGAAATACTCAGCGAACACACCTGCCAGGGTTGGCTCGAAGGCTATCTGCTCACGGGTCGTCACGGTTTGTTCTCGTGCTATGAAGCGTTCATCCATATCGTCGACTCAATGTTCAACCAGCACGCGAAGTGGCTGAAGGTGACCAAGGACATTCCGTGGCGACAGCCGATTGCATCGCTGAACTATTTGCTGACCTCCCATGTGTGGCGGCAGGATCACAACGGCTTCTCGCATCAGGATCCGGGATTCATCGACCACGTTGTCAACAAGAAGGCGGACGTGATCCGCGTCTATCTGCCGCCCGATGCCAACAGCCTGCTGTACGTCACAGATCAGTGTTTGCGCTCGCGCGATCTGGTGAATGTCATTGTGGCCGGCAAGAACATGCAGCCGCAGTGGCTGGACATGGACAGCGCAATCAAGCATTGCAGCGCGGGAATCGGAATCTTCGAATGGGCCAGCAACGATGCGGATGGAGATCCCGATGTCGTCATGGCGTGCGCCGGGGACGTTCCGACACTGGAAACGCTAGCGGCGGTGTCGTTGCTGCGCGTGCATTTGCCGTCGCTGAAGGTGCGTGTCGTCAATGTCGTCGACCTGATGACGCTGCAACCGCACGAAGAGCATCCCCATGGCTTGTCGAATCGCGACTTCGATACGCTTTTTACCACCGACAAGCCCATCATCTTTGCGTATCACGGCTATCCTTGGCTGATCCACCGTCTGTCCTACCGGCGGGCCAATCATCCGAACCTGCATGTGCGCGGATACAAGGAAGAGGGGAGCACGACAACACCGTTCGACATGTGCGTGCGGAACGACATCGACCGCTTCCACCTGGTCAGCGATGTGATTGATCGCGTACCCGGCCTTGGGTACCACCATGCCCACGTGAAGCAGTGGGTGCGCGACAAGCTGGTGGAGCATCGTGAATACATCACACGTTACGGGCAGGATATGCCCGAGATTCGCGACTGGAAATGGACGTAATTTGCGCCTGGGGGGCAAAAATGAAGGAAAACAAAAATGCCCAAGAAGATCGTCATTTGTTTTGATGGAACGTGGAACACGCCGGACAAAAAGCCCAGTGACGGCGATGAAAGCACCAACGTATGGCATTTCTTTGAATCTATCGCTGAACGAGATACCAACGGCGTAGCGCAGATCAAATGGTACGACCAGGGCGTCGGAACCAAGTGGTACAACAAAATTCGCGGCGGTGCCTTTGGAGTCGGTCTTTCCGACAACATCCAGCAGGGCTACCGCTTCCTCGCCAAAGTATACGAAGACGGCGATGAAGTGTTCGTCAACGGATTCAGTCGTGGAGCGTATTCGGCTCGCAGCCTGGTGGGCCTGATCCGCAATTCGGGGCTTGTGACGCCGGACAACCTGCAGCGCGTCGGCGACGCATATCAGCTGTATCGAACACGGGACGACGGCGCAGACAGCGCCAACGCCAACTTTTTTCGATCGAACTTTGCGCGCGAAATCAATATCAAGTTTCTCGGTGTTTGGGACACTGTGGGTGCGCTGGGAATTCCGGTGCAGTCATTCGACTGGTTTAACAAGCGCTACTACGAATTCCATGACACGGACTTAAGCAGCATTGTGCAAAATGCCTTCCACGCTGTTGCCGTCGACGAAAATCGCGAGAACTACGCCGCAACAATGTGGAATCCAAAAGTGCTGCCGACGCAGCGCCTCGAGCAGGTGTGGTTTTCTGGAGCCCATGCCAACGTGGGCGGCGGTTACAAGGAACGCGAGCTTTCAGACATTACACTGGCATGGATGCAGGAGAAAGCGGCGAGCTGCGGACTGGCCATCAATCCCGCGATGATTCCGAGCGTCGGTGTGAATAATGCGGTCGGTCGTGCACGCAATTCGTACGAAGAATTTCTCAGCGGGTTTTATCGACTGACGCACGAGCGCTATTTCCGAAAGATCGGCAAAACGGAATTCGGTCAGGAAGGTGTGCACGAATCAGTGAACCAGCGGCTTACTCAGCTGGCGAACTACCGACCCAAGAACGCAGTTGGACCGAACGTTGTCGGTATACGCAATCCGGGAAGCAACCGCTTGTAACGATACGAGCGAGCGATGTTTCATCGCGCCTATGCATTTTTCGCTCGCAACCGGCAGTGGTTTTTGGCGGCGGTGCTTGTGCCGTTCGCCAACCGGGCTTAAAAAAAGATCGTCAAGAAATGTTTCCAGTTAAATTGGATCAGTATTTTCGCGACTACTTAAGCTAACGCGTCCCCGATACGCTTCTCCTCAGTCCTCGGCGGGTGATACGCACCGTCGTCAGGCAAGAACAGACACTTCCATTCGAGGAGAGCTCACCATGAGAACCGAGTTAATCGTCGTTGCCGGCGCCGTGCTGATCCTGTCGCAATCGGCGGCCCTGGCGGAAATGCCGGGAAAGCAACCTTCCGGAGCTGCAATGCAACAACAGCAGCAACAGTCGCAACAAATGATGACGCAGCAGACCATGTCGCGGGAGCAATTCCGGCAGATGTCGGCCATGATGGAGCAAATGAACAACATGATGCGCGACATGACCCGGGCTATGGATCAAACGCGTGACCAGACCCGCGACCAAACGCGCGACAAGACGCAGGACCAGACGCGCGATCAGCTTCAGGATCAGACGCGCCTGCGTGACATGACGCAGTTGATGGATCACATGTCCGACAACCTGCGCGTCATGGCCAAGGAAATGAAAGAAGGCAAGATCACGGAGCGCGAACAGGATCAGTTGCAGGCGCGTCTGCGTGAAATGGAAAAGCTGATGACGCAGATCAACCAGGCGTCGTTGCCGGCAACGAAGTAATTCGAGATTCACAGATCGATTAGTCAAAGGAGGCCACAATGGATCGTGGCAGGAACGGTCGCCGTCTCTTCCTGGCTCTCTGCCTGGCGGCGCCCGTTTCCGACGGTTTTGCCGATGCGTACGCCAATTTCGATTACGCGTATCGATCTGGCGATTTCGGCTCGACTTCCACCACCAAGCTGACGTCCTACACGTTGACGCTGGGCGTTATCGATGCCGGCACGGCGTACAGCGTCGCCATTCCCTATCAGTCGCTGAAAGATGATGCCACCGGCGATGTGTCCGGGCTGGGCGACATCATTCTCAGCGGCTCGCACGATTTTCCGCTCCAAAGCAGCAACGACTCAAAGCTCACCGCCGGCGCCGTGGTGAAAGTGCCCACGGCCGACGATACCGATGGGCTGGGAAGTGGCGAAATGGATTTTGGCTTCACACTTGGATGGAGTGCGGCCTACGGGGAGTGGAGACCGATGATCAACGTTGGATACACCTTCGTCGGCGATCCCGCAGGCGTCGACTATAACGACGTTGTTAGCTACAGCCTCGGCGTGTTTCGCCGCCTCGATCGCTCGGGAGTTTTTGTTTCACTCGACGGCCGCAGTGAGCTGATCGACGGTGCCGATCCCGCACGCGAAATCAGTGCCGGTGGATTCTACGTTCTGAATTCCCAGTATGCGCTCAACGGCGGTGCCTTCATTGGCTTGACCGATGGTAGTGCCGACAGCGGATTTAATCTCGGTTTCTTGCGCAGGTTCTAAGGGCGATTCCGGTCTTGGAGGTCCTTGGGAGACAGAACGATCGAACTCAGCGAGCAATTACTCTTTATCGCCTGAGTCCTGCTCTTCTGCGCGCACCGGTCCAAACCCGTTTACGATCTTGCAGAACAACTGCGCGGTGCGTTCGGCGTCGTAAAACGCCGAGTGCGCTTCGCTTTCGTTCCAGTCCAATCCCGCCGCACGCACCGCGCGCGACAAAACCGTTTGCCCGTAGGCCAATCCGCCCAGCGTTGCGGTGTCGAATGTTGAAAAGGAATGAAACGGGCTGTTCTTGATGCGCGTCCGTTCGACGGCCGCTTTCAAAAAGCCCAGGTCGAAAAAAGGATTGTGACCAACCAGGATGGCGCGGGAACACCCGGTTTCCTTCACCGCCTTGCGCACCGGCTCGAACACTTTTTGCAGCGCCTGAAGCTCCGGCATGGCAAACCGAAACGGGTGATACGGATCGATTTTGTTGAAGGCGAGGGCGCGCTCGTCCAGATTCGCGCCTTCAAAAGGGGTGACGTGGCAGGAGACGTGGTCCCCCACGACCAGGTGGCCGGATTCGTTCATTGCGATCACGACCGCGGCAATTTCGAGAAGTGCGTCCGTTTCCGAGTTGAAACCCGCGGTTTCTACGTCCACGACCACGGGTAAAAAGCCTCGAAAACGCTTTTTTATTTCAGGCTTGTTGTTTTGGTTCGACATAGTTGCGGAGGATAGCGTAGTTTCGCGACCTCCGATAATCTGAATTCGAACTCACCGAGGATTGCTGCATGTTTAAGCCCATTCGCACGCGCACGTTGTGGTCGATGTTTGTGCTGCTGCTGTTCCAATACAGTGCGTTCGGTGCGACGTTTGAAAAAGGGTTGCTGTGGAAAGTGGAGCGGGATGGTTCGGCGCCCAGTTACGTGTTCGGAACCATGCACTCCGAAGATGAGCGTGTTCTTAAGCTTCCGGACGATGTGAAAAAAGTTTTTGACAAGAGTTCGAGCTATACGATGGAAGTCCTGCTGGATATGAACGCGGCGATGCAGATGTCGCAGGCGATGATGATCACCGACGGCAAGGACCTGAAAGCGCTGTTGGGCGACGAATTGTACGAAAAGGTTTCCGGCCTCATGGCCGCGCGCGGTATTCCCGAGATGGTGTTGCCGATGTTCAAACCCTGGGCCGTGTTTGTCACGCTGAGCATGCCGCCACCAAAAACCGGACTGTTTCTCGACGAAATGCTCCACCAGCAGGCCGACGCGCAAAAGAAAAAAATCCACGGACTGGAAACCGTGGCGGAACAATTGAGCGTGTTTGACAAAATGCCCATGAAAGACCAAGTCGCCATGGTTGAAGACACGGTCAAGAACAACGACAAGATGCTCGATGCGCTCGAAGAGCTTTTGAATGTGTATCTGCAACGTGACCTTCACGGTTTGCAGCAAGTGAACGCAAAGTACATGACTGTTGAGGATCCCGATCTCGGTGACCGATTAATGGATTCGCTGATCGACAAACGAAACGTCCGCATGGTCGATCGAATGCAGGCCCGCCTGAAAGAGGGCAATGCGTTTGTGGCCGTCGGTGCGCTGCACCTGCCGGGAGAAAAAGGGATACTCAACATCCTCGCGAAACAGGGCTATCGCGTCTCAGCGGTTTACTAGGGTGACCTGGTTTTTAGAACTTTCCGCTTTGCGCAGAATGATTGTGCTCGGCCAAAAGTAAATAATCATTCATGCGTGTTGGTTGAAAGCCTTTCTTCGGTTGTCTGTTCCCCAATTTATCGAATTGTGATGAGGGCGAAGTTCCTTGTCGCAACGTTTTTTCCGCGCCGATCAGATAAGGATCTTGCGACGTTGGAAACCCACCTCAAGTTCATCCCATTTAATTCCAATATTGCGACCCGATTTGAAACCGCGAAAAAAGTTTGCCGAATAGAGTGCGCAGCGGGTAACCTGAGGGGACAGCAGTTTGTGATTCAAAGCAGTGGAGCATTGTTCTTCCGATCTCCCTGCGAAAAAAAGTGAATCTGTCGATTTTGCAAGCTGGGCCGAAGATCCCGCACAAATGGTGCAAACGTTGAGTCCCGTTTCCTCCCGAATCGGGGCAGATTGTTCGATGCAAGTCAAAGCGCTTCGGCCCAGAGCTCAATAAAGAATTATTCAGTCTACGGCATGTGACATGCGTTTCGCGCTCGGCTTCGAGGCGGTGTAAAGCCTTTAAAGTAAATCTTTCGTCTTGTGCCGTCTTGTCCAGACTACGAATGAAACGAAGACTGCAGACGTTAGGAGCACCGCGAACCTCACGTCGCCGAGTCATCACCCGCAACACCGCCGGGGAAAAAAATGAGAAACCACGAACGGTGATAGTCGCGTCGCGTGGGGGTAATTTCAAAACTCAGTTTTCGGTTGCAATGCATACCGGCGAATCATCGGAAAATGACGGAGTGAGTACGAATGAAACTGGCTAGCCTGAAATACGCTGAGACTCCTGTATTCGACGAACTGATGGATGCGGATGGGCGGCCCGTCCCCATTGCCAGGGAGTTGTGGGATTTCTTTGACGGCTTGTCCGCTGAAGAGCTGGCGGGTCGGATCGCCGCCGTGGACGCGGCCATCATGACTGCCGGCATTACTTTCACGGTGTATACGGATGCGGGAAATATCGATCGCGCCTGGCCGTTCGATGTCATTCCGCGCATGATCGAGCGCGCCGAGTGGGAGCAAGTCGAGCGTGGGCTGAAACAGCGCCTGGCAGCGTTGAATCTGTTTATCACGGACATTTACAACGAACAGCGCATCATCAAGGACGGCATCTTTCCTGCTGAAGTGCTGGCCGATTCAAAAAACTTCCGCGACGCTTGCGTCGGCGTCAAGCCGCGCTTCAACGTGTGGGCGCACGTGTGCGGCACGGATCTGGTCCGTCACTCCGACGGACAGTTCTACGTCCTCGAAGACAACCTGCGCGTACCCTCAGGCGTTTCGTACATGCTGGAGAACCGCCAGCTGATGAAGCGGCTGTTCCCGGAAGTGTTTGCGCGTTACCGCATCTGGCCCAACGACAATTACAGCGCGCAGCTCTACGACACGCTTGCCGCATTGTCGCCCCGGACCGGCGATCGCCCCACGATCGCGGTGCTCACGCCGGGAATTTTCAACTCGGCGTATTTCGAGCACAGCTACCTCGCGCAGCAAATGGGCGCCGAGCTGGTGGAAGGCGCGGATCTTGTCGTTGGCAATGACGACTGCGTGTACATGAAAACGATCAAGGGGCTGGAGCGTGTCGATGTGATCTACCGTCGGATCTACGATGACTTCATTGATCCGGACGTTTTTCGCCCCGAGTCCACGCTCGGTGTGCGCGGCCTGATTCGTGCGTGGAAGAAAGGCAACATCGGAATCGCGAACGCGCCGGGCGCTGGTGTGGCCGATGACAAGGTCGTGTACGCCTTCGTTCCGCAAATGATCAAGTACTACCTGGATGAAGACGCCATCCTGCCGAACGTGCCGAGCTACCTGTGCATGTACGACAAGGATCGTAACCACGTGCTGACCAACCTCGACAAACTGGTCGTGAAGCCGGCCAACGAGTCGGGTGGCTACGGTATGTTGATCGGACCGCAAGCGACCGCCGAGCAGCGCGCCCAGTTTGCAGAGTTGATTCGCGCGAATCCGCGCAACTACATGGCGCAGCCGACCTTGTCGCTGTCCACCGTGCCGACCATCACGCCGGACGGCATCGCGCCGCGCCACGTCGACTTGCGCCCGTTTGTGTTGCAATCCAATCGCAGCTTCGTGACCGCAGGCGGCCTTACCCGCGTGGCGCTTCGCAAAGGCTCGCTGGTAGTGAATTCATCGCAGGGCGGGGGAAGCAAAGATACCTGGATCGTGGATGGAGGTGAGTGATGCTGTCGCGAGTCGCTGAAAACCTGTACTGGATGACGCGCTACATGGAGCGCGCCGAAGACACCGCCCGACTGATTAATGCCGTGACATTGATGGTGCTCGACATTCCCGGCGAAGTGCGCTTTCGATGGGACACCTTGCTCAAGGTCGCCGGCCTGGATCACATCTTCGCGGGCCATTATCAACAGGCGGACGAAGCCTCGGTGATGAAATTCCTGATTCGCGACGAGAACAATCCCAGCTCGATCATGACATGCATACGCCATGCGCGCGAAAACACGCGGACGTTTCGCGAAGTGTTGCCGCGGGAGTGCTGGGAGTGGATCAACGAACTGTATCTGTACGGCAGGAAACATCTGTTGCACGATTTCGACCGCCGCCATCGCTACGATGCGCTGCAGGCGGTCATTCGCCAGCGACAGAGTATCGTGGGCTCGCTGGCGGGCACCATGTCGCGCGATGCCGCGTATCAGTTCCTGCGCATGGGGCGCAACCTCGAACGGGCCGACATGACGACCCGAATTCTGGATGTGAGTTATGCCGTGCTGCTGCCGGATGGCGGTCCCGCCAGTGAACAATACGGCGATCTCGTCTGGATGAATATTCTCAAGGCGTTGTCCGGCTACCAAATGTTCCGCCGCTATGTCAGCGTGCACGCCACCAGCACGAGAGTCATTGATTTCATGCTCACGGATGTGGCGTTCCCGCGCACGGTCATGCATTGCCTGAACGAAATCACCGATGTGCTCAACCAGCTTCCGCACCCTGGGGCGCCGATGACGGCGGTAAACGACGTGCGCCGTTTGGTCGAGCGTGTCGACACCGCGACACTCACCACGCAGGGATTGAATGACCTTCTCGACGAAACCCAGGCCGGGTTGGCGTGCATTGACGCTGCGCTGCAACGGCAATATTTTCGAACCGCTGCGCTGGATGTCGCCGCATAACTGAAAATAAAGCGACGTATGCTCATCGCTGAAGTATGCAACGGCGAGTGACGCGGATCCCCGGGCGAATCTCGAAGGGGATTCAGTGAGCATCTTTCGCATTTGAGAACCTGCCTCGTAGTGCGCTTGGTTGAAAATCGCGGTATTCGTGACATGATGGTTTCGAATCCGGGTTTTGTCGCCGCGGCTCAACGAACCGGCGCACCATTTCAAGGGAGGTACGCGCATTGACCTACTGCGTTGCGATAAGAAGGCAAGATGGACTTATTTTTGGCAGCGATACACGGACAAGCGCGGGCGTGGACTACGTCACGTCCTACCGGAAGATGCATGTCTTCAAACCAGGTCCGGATCGTTTTTTTGTCATTCTCTCGGCCGGCAGTCTGGCAACAACTCAGGAAGTCATTCACTGGCTAGCCCGGGACCTCGAAGCCAATGACGGGCGCCCCAGTTTATTGACTGTAAAGTATCTCTTCGAGGCAGCCCACTACGTGGGCCAGGTCAGTCGAGCGGTGCAAAATCAGTACGCGGCGACCCTTGCAACCGCAGGCGTGAATGGAGAGACAACGCTTATCGTTGGCGGACAGATCGGTACCGAGCCACACGATATTTTTCTCATTTATCCGCAGGGCAATTTTATTGAAGCGTCGGACGACACGCCGTACCTGCAGATCGGGGAAAGCAAATACGGAAAACCGATGCTCGATCGACTGGTCACGCAGACCATGTCACTGGAAGACACAGCGCGGCTGGCCCTCGTGTCGCTGGATGCGACCATCCGGTCCAATCTTACGGTGGGGGCGCCGGTGGACCTTGCGTTGTACCGCACCGGTGAGTTCACACTTTCCCGCGAGTTCCGTTTTGAGGCGGATTCGCCCTACTACGTTGCCCTGAAAGAGGCCTGGCAAAAAGGAATCACCGAGTTGTTCTACACGCTGCCACAGTTTGACGCCGAACCGCCGCGTTGATCGCTCCATTTATTGACGGCGTTCCTCGCTGAAGTTCAGCGTTGCGGAAAAACGATGAATGACGAATCCACACGGCGTCTTTAATTAGCGGATCGATTGCCGTTCCAGAAGTTGCTCAGCGGTGTATTTGTCGTGGTGAATTCTGACTGGCGGCAGTAGGTTGTCTCCCCAGGTCGAAAGTTGGAGGAACACACATGCGCAAACGAATCATTGACTCAAATTTACAAGACAGAGCATCTCAAAACGAGGTCTGGCTCAATGTAGAGGACCTCGCAGATGTTGAGGTGACTTCGGAAGACAAGGCGCATCCCATCGAGTCCGCGCTTTTGCCGGGACCGCCTTCCGGGTGGCGCGCCGCCGCGTCGGGAAAACAAACGATCCGACTTTTGTTTTCGCGACCGCAACCGCTGCGTCGGGTTCGGCTGGACTTTGCGGAACCGAATGTGGAGCGGACGCAGGAGTATGTCTTGCGTTGGTCGGAGGATGGTGGGAAGTCATTTCGCGAGATCGTTCGCCAGCAGTGGAACTTCAGTCCTCAGGGCGCTACGACTGAAACGGAAATCCACGATGTCGAGCTGCCGGCGGTTACGGTACTCGAGCTGAGCATCATTCCGGATACAAGTGGCGGCAACGCGATCGCGTCGTTGGAGCAGCTGCGGGTGGCGTAATAGTGCGCGCAAAAGAAATTTACAGATTCTGACTTTGGCGCTTGTCTTACTGCCTACATTTCTTAAACTCCGTAAGTTCGATTGGCAGCAGGAATGATTTTCTGCGCGGTGAGGCGAAAACCCGCGCCAATTCTCTTTTGCCGTAACTAAACTTCAATCTGCCGGCCCCGCGAATAGTTACAGCGCGGTGAGGTCCAGCAGGTAGGGATGTTCCGTCTCGTTGATCCACTGAATCATGTCGATGGATTCCTTGTTGCGACCCTGGGGTACGAATCGTCCGCTGCCTGTCCACGGTGGAACAACGACAGCGGGTGCAGACCGCGTATCACGCCGCAACATGGGTTCACGAGTGGGTGATATCGCTGGCGCCGCGCCGCCCCAGATGCCGGGGCGCTCGGGGATCAAGGAGCATCCGCCGAGGCTTGTCCCATTCCAGGTGTCCACGAGATCAAACGCCAGCTCCCGCACCGCGGGCACGGTGGGATGAAGCGTTGCCGGTGGATTCCATACTTTGTAACGCACGCCCGCGACGAATTCGCCGCGCCGTGCCGTTGGCTGCAGAGGCACGCGCCGCCCGTTGCAAACAACGACGTGGCGTGACGGGGTGATGCCCGTCACGCGCACTTGCACACGGTCGCACGCGGAATCAATGAAGCGCGCCATGCCGCCCAGTCCGGCTTCTTCGGATAGCACGGGCCACGGTTCGTGCGCGCCGCGTAGCTCCAGGCACGCGGTGCCGACCTGCACACGGCCCAGTTCCGGAAAGCGCAGATCCAGAAACGGTTTGAACCAGTCGGTCTGCAGCGGGATGCCGTCGCGCTGAAGTTCGCGGATCAAAGCGCACAAGTCGTCCCACAGCACGTGCGGAAGCATGAAGCGGTCGTGCAGTTCATTTCCCCAATGGATCAATTCGACGCTGCCCGGGCGTTGCGCAAAGTGCGCGATTAACGCGCGTAACAGCAATGTTTGCAGCGCGGCATGGTAGGGCTTTGGCGCGAAATCCATGCTGTGCACGACGGCACGCCCGAGGCGTTGGCCAGGGCGGTCCGGTGCGTAGAGTTGATCGACGCGAATTTCTGCGCGCCGCATGTTGCCACTCGCATCCGCCAGCAGGTGGCGCAGTAGCCGATCCGGCATCCACGGGTAGGCGGTCGTTCCCGACGGGATGCGCTCCAATGCAACACCGAGTTCATACAGGGCGTCGTCGCGACCTTCGTCGGGACGCGGCGCCGCGCGGCCCGGGCCGACGTCGCGCCCGGCAAAGAAATAGGACAGACTGGGATGGCGCTGCCAGCAGGTAATCAGATCTCGCAACAGTTCGGGTCGTTGCAGAAATGGACTGCGGGCGGGTTCCGTGCCGCCCAATATAAAAGCACCGTCTCCGCCGGGCGGGAGCCGCCGACCTTCCGTGTCGTAGCGCTCGGCGCGCAGCCCGAGTTCTTCGGCGATGCTGTATAGCAATTGCAATTGTTCGAATTGCTCTGGCGATGCGGCGGCAGGCGGCAAGGTGACGTTCAACGTGCCGGCGTCAGGTTCAATAATGATGCGCGGCAGGCGATGATCCTCCGGCGCGTCATATCCTTCCAATAGCACCGGCAGGCCGGTATCGCGCGCCGCCGCTTCGATGGCCGCGACGAGATCCAGATAATGTTCCGCATGCGTCAGCGGTGGCATGAAAACCCACACGCGGCCGTCGCGCAATTCGATGCAGAGCGCCGTGCGCGGTGCGCGCGGTTCGGCATACGGTGCGTCCGCCGATTCCGGTGGACTCGTTGCCGGATCAACATGGGAAAATCGCGCGCTGAGTTCGCCAACCTGGTCGGGAAGCAAGGAGCGCTCGTCGAACTGGCATCGCTCTGCATCGGGTGAAAGAATAGACTCGCCCACCGGCAATGCGTCGAGCGGCAAGCGAAAGCCCAGCGCCGAAGTGCCCGGCATCAAATACAGCGCGCGCCGGCGGAACATCCACGCACCGCTGATCCAGCGGTGATTCACACTGTCCCAATGCAGCGGCAACACGTAGCCGACCGGTTCTCCGCGCGCTTGCGACAGTCGCTCGGCGAGTTCACGTCGAAGGTGGGGATCTTTCAGTTCACCGTTTTGTGGTTCGTATTCAAATGCGCCGCGGTAGCGCCACAGTTCGTGCAACGCATCTTCGTGCGCCGGAATCAGCCAGTCGACATTGATGCCCAGTGCGCGCGTCAGCGTGCGGGAAAAACGCTTCACATCTTCCGGGGTCGGTCGCTGCTTGGTGGCGGGCCAGGCATTGAGCGCCGCATCGGACCAGACCGGACGACCGTCGGCACGAAATAAACAGGAGATGCGCCAGCGCGGCAGGGTTTCGCTGTTGAACCATTCCGTTTGTCCGACGTGAAAAACGCCACCTAGCGCGACGCGCTCACGTAGCGCGGAGGCGAGTTGCTCCGCGATTGTACGTTTGTGATCGCTCATCGCCCCGGTGGTCCACTCCGGCGCGGCGGCGTTGGGCGCGTGAACAAATGCGATACGCGGGCTGATGCTTAAAGCGACGTTGTGCTTCTTCAGGCGTGCATCCACATCCGCCGCAACGGCGCGAACGTCAGCCCAATGTGAATCCGAAACGTTTTTTCGATCCCGTGTATGTTCGAGTCGCCGCAATCGGATCGATTCTTCTCCGGTCTCCCCACAGGCTTCGCAGTAGCCGATCCACGGCAGGGCGCGTAGCGGGTCTGGCGCCGATGCCAACGGAATGTACCCTTCGCCGGTGAATGTACCGCTGGTGGGATCCAGGCCAATCCAACCCGCACCCGGAAGAAAGACTTCGCTCCAGGCGTGCATGCGCGCACTGTCAGGCACTGTTTGCGTGTCGGAACTCAGGAAGACGTGGTACCCGGAGGTGAAGCGGGCCGCCAGACCGGCGTGACGCAGGCTGAGCGTCAGCAGCCACGCGCGTTCCCATGCGTTGGCGCTGCCACGCTGCAACACAGCTTCGACATCCACATGACCGCCACCGCGACCAAACTGCGGCGGTGTGCACTCCATGACCTGCCGATTTAACGCGCCGAGAAACTCAACGATATAGCGCGGCGTGAGCTCCAACTGCTCCAACCACCGGCGCAAGCGCGGGCCGGGTTTGGCCAGCCGCAAATAGGGCGCAAGTTCCTTGCGAACCTGGGCCGTATATTCAAACGGGTGATCGGAGTAGCCGAAGTCGACGAAGAAATCGAACGGATTCACCGGATCAAGTGTGGCAACGATGTCGACGTCGAACCGAAGCTCACCTAATGGTTCTGGCAAATCGAGGCGTGCGAGATCGTTTTCGTACGGATCGCGAATCCAGTTGATGAAGTGCGACTCCGGCGCAACATGCAGCGAATACGCTTCAATGCGTGCGCGCGTGTTGGGCGCCGGGCGCAGACGTAACCAATGGGTGGAAAGTCGCACGCGCCGGTCAAAGCGCTGCACGACGCGATGGGTCAGGGCGATCCGTTGGCTCATGCAAGCCGCCGTAAATCGAGCGTGCACGGAAAATCCGGATTCGGCTCCGCGATCGGCTCACGCAGAGAATCCACGTCGCTCATGCCGTGGCGTTGCTGAAGTTCGCGCACCCAGGCCGGAGCTTGCGAATCCCCGGCGCTGTGACCCCAGGACCAGAACCGCGCAATACGGCGCGCTTCGGCTTCGTACGCGTTGACCGGAAAGGTGTCATACGCGCGGCCACCGGGATGCGCGACGTGATACACGCACCCGCCAACCGATCTTCCCAGCGCGCGATCGACCAGATCAAATACGAGCGGTGCATGCACATCGATCGCGGGATGCAGTCCGAAGGCAGACTTCCACGCCTTGAATCGCACGCCCGCGACGTAGGTGCCGGCCTCGCCGGTGGACTGCATCGGCAGTGCGCGGCCGTTGCACGTCATGACGTACTTGCCCGGATCGAATCGACGACAGGTGACCTGCAGGCGTTCGACGGCGGAATCGACCACGCGCGCCTGACGCTGCGCGGAGGCTTCTTCGCCGAGAACCAGCCACGGCTCGAGCGCCGTGCGAACTTCAATCTCGACGTCTTCGTAGTGTGCGCGTCCGCACACCGGAAAACGAAATTCGTGAAACGGCGCGTACCACTTGGGATCGATCGCGTAACCGGCCGCATTGAGTTCCTTGATCGCGGCGACGAGGTCTTCCCACACGAAGTGGGGCAGCAGATAACGATCGTGCAGCATTGTTCCCCAGCGTACCAATGGATGGTGGTAGGGCTTCTTCCAAAAGTGCACGACCATCACCCGCAGCAATAACATCTGCGCCAGGCTCATGCGTGCGTGTGGTGGCATCTCGAAGCCGCGAAACTCAANNGGTGCGTGTTGCCGGTGAGGTCGGCCAGAAAACTGCGCAGTGCACGATCGATGACCCACGGCGCGAACGCGTTGTCGACTTCCTTGAGACTGGTTTCCAGTTCGCCGAGCAAATGGCTGCCGCGTTCGTCGACGCGCGGCGCCTGCGATGTGGGTCCGATGAACGTTCCGGAAAACAGATACGAGAGCGCCGGATGGTGTTGCCAGAACGTAACAAACGAACGCAGTACATCGGGGCGACGCAGAAACGGACTGTCTTCCAGCGTCGGTCCGCCCAGTGTCACGTGATTGC
>DKAR01000106.1 GCA_002450895.1 Proteobacteria bacterium UBA6921 | reverse complement strand
ATCTGAGGTTGCGGCAACCGGCACCCGCCGCTCCAAGACCTCGACCGCAAAATCTGTTCCCGCCCGTTAGGCGAATAAGAAAATTCCGCGCGGCAGCATCACTCGCGCCAGTCATGCAATACGCCTTGCGTCATCAGATCTCTTAATCGCCCTCCGCGAGTTCCGCCGAGAAATTTATGCCTCTCAGCCTAAGTTTGTTTACTAATGGTGCTGCGGCAGGTTTGGATCAAAGATAGTCATTAGATCCGTGGTGAGTTAATAAAATGTGGCCCGCCGATCGCGTTGTGTTTTGGCCAACGACAATTGGCCCTTCGGCGCCGGCTGCCCGAAGCGATCGACATGCACCTCATGAAATTACAGTCCCAAAAAAGCCGGCCAGGGATTGGCGACGCGAAACTGCCGTCGATGCAAAACAACGACGCGCGGCAACATTTTCGCACGCTCAAAGTCGCCGCCAACGTACTGGCTCTATCATTTTCACCCTGGGTCGCCGCTGTTCCACCCATGGACGGACTGGATGAGTTTCTCGCGCGCATCCAGCGTCCCGCGACGTCCGAATCCATTTCGCGAATGCAGCTCGAGGATTTTTCGCTCGAGTCGGTGCAATTGATCTGTTCCGAACGCGCCTCAATTCGTATTTGCCAGATACCGGGAACCGGCGAAGTAGCGTCGTTTGCCATTGTAAATCGCGGATCACCCAATATTGTCCCACCAGATCAAAATCTCGACCGAAGTTACTGGGTACAATTCCAGGGACACGCTCTCCATAACGCGAAGCTGGCGATTGCAGAAAAGTCCCGACCCAGTGGAAAGGCCAGCCACATCCTCATGCGCACATCGCTGTATTTCTTCCCGCGCACAGTCATGCCGGGCCTGACACTTCTGCGCAATGCCAACGAGCAAGGCGTTCTCGATCTTCGGCTGCCTACCGGCGAGCATGTTTGTTTCGACATGCGAAGCAAAGAGATCATCGGCGGAGCACTGCGCGAAACCGCACCCATGGATACGAACCCGGATAGATTCAGCCGGCACTTTCCGCGAATCTCTTACCGTGGCAACGGCGTCATGGTGCGTGTCGACCAGCGCGGCGGCACGCCGGAGCAAGCCGTCGTATGGGGCGTGCGAAAAACGGCAATGGGGTCATTCGAAAGAAAATCCTGTCGAATTCCACCGCCGCTGCTTTGGGAACAGACTTCGGGCTGGTTTTCGTTTCTGTACCAAACCGACGAAGCGTTGTACACAAAGATACGACACCTGTGCGGATGGAAGAACGTCACGCTTCCAGAGAAGATTCCGGAACGTCACGGCACATGCGAGGCACTCCTTCCAGCGACCGGCGACGACGCCACTGCGCTACTTGAATAAACGGTTGCGGTTGATGACGCTTCGAGACGCGCGACGTGGCGGCGTGCCACTGTATCGAAACGGTTCGACCGGGCCGGATACCAAACATCGCAACTACCAAATCCAGACTGTTTTTATAGCCAATTGTCGACGCGTCCGAAATCGCGCACCCGATCTTGTGAAATTCACAGTGGCAGCCAGACTCTCTTCGGTTCAATTTATTTTTGGAATGTGTATGAAATTGAAACAAGCAGTCAGCCGCGTTGCGCTTGTCAGCGGTTTGGCGATTTCGTCTCACGCTGTCGCCGGTGGTTCGATGAGCGCCGATGCACTTAAGACGTTGATCGTTGGCAACACGATTACCATTGAAGTGGTCGGAAAGAGCGCAACCTTCCATAACTATTTCGATGCCAGCGGAAAAGCCCTACGTGATCAGGGTGGCAGGATCAGTGAAGGCACCTTTGTGATCAAGGACGATGGGATGCACTTCGTCACGTTTGACGGAAAAGAAGCCTGCGACAGGGTTACGGACAACGCGGATGGCACGTATGGGCGCAAAGCCGGAAACGGCGCCCAGTGAAATGGACAAAGGTCGTTAACGGCAACGCCATCAACAAGTAGCCTCCCGGACGCCAGTTCGCCTTGAATTGCCGACAGCGCGTCGACAAGCAGGGTGGGCGGGCGTACTCCCGCCAAACTCCACACACGGCGACGCCCCGACACCGCGCGCAAAGCTCTTCGGCTCGTGCGTCCTGCTGCAAACCGGGCAAGCCCCACAGTCATCTCCCCAGTGAAAGCACGATTCAGGATGAGGCGTGGTTTTACTTCGCCGAATTCTTTCCGTTCCGGGTTCTGCGCAGACTGACGGGCGGATGAAACGATTGGAATGTCTTGGCTGGGGTCAAACACCAGGTCACTGCGTCGGCTTCATCGCTCAACTCCGGCGACGCCGCGTTCCGGGAACAGGCGGCGCCGTCGTTTGTGACCTTCGCGTCAGTTCAGTGGCACTCCAAGCGGCGCACCGGCGTTTGCAACGTAATTGGGATTACCCAGCAAGGAATACGCGCCATAGCCCCAACAGAACATGCTGCTCTCTTTTGTCCAGGCACACGTGTATTCGTTGCCGATGTCGATCGAGGCCACATGCACGTAGTCTTTGACTTTCACGGGAAAACTGGATGTCACCGTTACTCCGTTCCCCAATTGTCCCGAGGTTCCGTAACCCCAGCACTGCGCCGCACCGGCGGCGTTAAACGCGCACTCATGATGAAGTCCCGCCACCAATCCGGTCGCGTTCGTTATCCCCGCCACGGTAACCGGCGTGTTTGAGCCGGTTCCCATGGCTGAGCCATCACCCAGTTCGCCGTCCGTGTTGGTACCGGCACAAAGAACCGTACCGGTCCCGGTTATCGCGCACAGATTCGATTGCCCCAGCGCGATCGCGGTCACGGTAATACCGATAAAGGCCGCAACCGGCGAGGTGGTGCTGGTATTCGTGGCGTTTCCAAAATTGCCGCTGGCGTTATCGCCCCAACACGTGACCGCGCCGGTGTCGAGCAGCGCGCATGTGGACAGGTTGCCGACCGAAATCGCGACGGCATTGGTAAGCCCGGACACAGGCACCGGAATATTTGAATCGGTCTTTGCACCATGGCCAAGTTGGCCGTTCCCGCCGTAGCCCCAACAAAATACAGTATGCGACGCCGTCAACGCACACACGTGATACATATGCGCACCGATGGCGATCACGTCCGTCAGCCCGCTGACATCAACCGGAACTAACGAGTTTGTATTGTTGCCGTTGCCAAGCTCTCCGTAACTGTTCCGTCCCCAGCAACGGACTTTCCCGGCGTTCGTTAGACCGCAAGCGGAATCCCAACCCGCCGCAAGCTGCGTATAGTCCGATCGCGGCGTGACCGTGTAGGGGTACGTGCGCTTCGTCGTCGTGCCGTCACCGAATTCGCCGTACGTGTTGTTTCCAAAACACTTCAGCGCACTGGTTTGCGTCAGCATGCAGGTGTCGTATCCACCAGTCGCCACACGTAGCGCGCCAAGCAGGTTGATAGCGGGCACGGGTGTCTTCGTTGATGCGGACTGTCCGTTTCCGATTTGTCCCTGTGAGTTGTCTCCCCAACACAAAACGTTGCTTGAAGTATCGCGCACACAGGCGTGACCGCTTCCTGCGCTGACCTCGATGATGTCCGAAGCACCTGCCACCTGTACCGGTACGGCGGACTTTCCAGTCACCCCGTCGCCCAGTGTTCCTGAACCTGCGTCACCCCAGCACCATGCGGTGCCATCAAACTTGGCGCCACAGTTTATGGATGCCCCAACGGCGATCGACGCGACACCGGAAAGATTTTGGACGGCTACCGGACTCAATGACGCGCTCGGCAGAACCGCGCCCCAACAACGCACCGTGCCGTCGCGAACCAGCGCACACGTGTGGTCGTCGCTGGCTTTAATCGATACAACGTCGGTCAGATTTTTCACGGTAACAGGCACCGACGAATCGCTCTGGGTTCCGTCGCCGAGCTGTCCCGATTTGTTTGCGCCCCAACACTTCGCTGTGCCGTCGCTTTCCACGACGCACATATGGTGACCGCCGGCGCTGATCGACTTCGGATTCGTCAACCCGGTAATGCGCACCGGATCTGGCACCAGGCCGGTCGGAGTCAGTCCCCAGCAGAAAACACTGTGGTTGATGTCCCGTATACAGGAGAAGTCAATACCCGACGTCAGCTCAATCGCATAAAGCAGCCGCGGTACGGACATCGGCGTGCTCGACGACGCGACGACCAGGTTTCCAAGTTGCCAATTCGTGTTGGAACCCCAACACGAAACCGTTCCGTCATTCAGCAACGCGCAGGTGTGTGAATTTCCCGGCGCAATGCCGAGCACATTCGTCAGTCCGCTGACACCCACCGGATGACTCTGCGTGTTCGTCGCGCCATTGCCAAGCTGCCCGGAAGTACCGAGCCCCCAACATTGCAGCGAACCACTGGGGGAGATTGCACAGGTATGCGACGCTCCTGACGCCAGACTGGGTCCGTTCGTCATGTTGAGGGCAGTGACCGGCACGTTAGAGTGATGTCCCGGCCCCTGGAATCCGTCCCCCAGCTTGTACAAATCATCACTGCCCCAACAGCGTACTCCGCCATTTTCCATCAGCGCGCAAGCATGGTTCGTACCCGTGGTCAGGGCGGTAATCCATCCCAGTCCAACGACACCGACAAACGTGGTCGAGTCGTTGTTGGTACCGTCCCCGAGCTGGCCGTAGAGGTTGCTGCCGACGCAGGACGCGTCAATTGTGCCGCGTAAAAGGCAACTGAAAGTCCCTCCCAGAGACACACTTGTTCCGGACGCCACCGTCGTAAGGAGCGTCGCCGTCTTTACCGAATCGCCCCAACACTTCAATTCGCCGGTCGTAAGGAGTGCGCAGGATTTATTTCCACCGGCATAGATCGATACGGCATCCGAAATTCCAATGGCATCGACAGGTACTGGCGAACCCGCGGTGGTGGACGCACCGCCGTCGCCGAGCTGACCATAATAATTGTTGCCCCAGCACTTCACAGTTCCGTTGCTGATGAGCGCGCACGTATGGTTATCACCCGCCGCAACATCGATGACCCCGGAAAGCCCGGTCACATTCTGCGGCGTGTTTTGGTCACCGTATGTACCATTGCCGGTCTCACCAGAGCTGCCGTAACCCCAACAACTCAATGTCCAATTCTTGAGCAGCGCGCAGCTGTGATCTCGTTTCGCGGTGATCGCGATAACACCCGAAAGATTTTTCACGACGACCGGAGTTGGCCCACCCACGCTGTTGGTTGAACCGTCGCCGAGCTGGCCGTTCAATGCGAAGCCCCAACACTCGACCAGGCCGTCACTCATCAACGCACACGTGTGGCGGCCGGCGCTGGCCAGAGACACAACACCATTGATATTGGGCATCAAGGTTGGGATTTGAGTGTAAGTGCCCGTCGGCGTCGACCCGGTTTGTCCTTGATTGTTCAATCCCCAGCACTTTACGCCACCGGATGGAGTAATCATGCACGTGTGATCATTTCCGGCAGATATTGATACCGCCTTTGGTGTCGGAGGCGTAAAGCACTTCACGTCGGCGTCGACAATTGCCGTGCTACCCATGGTGCGATTCACGGTGGCCATGCCGTTCGCGAACGTGCACAACTGGCCGGAGGTTGGCGCACCCAGCGCCAGCGTGAAAAGACGCCCGTTTTCGAGCTTTGTTGCGAGCGCATAGGTTGGCGCCAAATTCGAGAGCGTCACGGTTTCAGATGTAATGCCGAAACCGGAAATCGTCAGCGCCACGTTTGAATTGGCCGGCAGACCGGAGACCGCGCCACTAATGCCGTTGACCGGGACAACAGTGCACGTAACCACCACATCGGCGACATTCGCGCCACTGATCGATCCGACTTCATTGGCGGAAACAGTACAGGTGTGAAGTGGTGAGGTCTTGCCCGCGTCGGCAAAAACGTAAAACGTTTCACCGTCCTTCCATGTGTTCGGAAAAGTGAATGTCGTCTGTCCGGCGGTGACGGCGATTTCGGCGTAGTTGCCTTCGTTCGAATTCATGATCCACAGCAGCAGACCCGTCGCATTGGCGGTCAATCCGTTGATGACACCACCCACCGAAAATCCATTTCCGGACGACGGAGTTTTGCACGTCACATTGGCATTCGTTATTGGAGCACTGCCCATCGTGAGATTCATCGAGGCAGTCGTATTGGCAAACGCGCACACCTGGCCGAGAGACGGCGTGCCGAGGGTCAGCGTGAAGGCGCGTCCGCTTTCGAGCGCCGTCGCAAGCGTATAGGTTGGCGTCTCGTTCGACAGCAGGATGGTTTCGGACACAATGTCCGGCCCGGAAAGAGTCAGAGAGACGCTTGAATTGGGCGCCAACCCGCTGACCGCACCACCGATGGTAAACGGGGTGCTGCCCGACGGGGGAAGCACGGTGACACTCAGACTGCGTGAGGCTTCTTCAAACCCGTCGCTGACGGTGATGGTGACCGCATACGTTCCCGCCGGAGGTGTTGCGGCGAATTGCAGAACCCCAGCGGCATTGATGACAAACCACTGCGCATCGGCGCCGGACAACGTGTAAGTCAGCGTTTGATCCGCATTGGCGGTGGTCGTGATCGCCGCAACTTGAGTGCTGTTGGATGGAACCACCAGATCGCCGGCCGGCAGCACGCCGTCCGTGATGTTGAGCGGGATGAGCGCGCTGAGCGACAACGGCACCTGTTGTTTGGCACCCGAATGCATCGGCGGCACCGTGGACTCGCCGCGAAAACGCGTCGCACCCGATGCATCGAGCGCCAGCCCGACCAGCTTCAACGTAACGTCGGGCGGAATCGACAGCGTCAGCTGTCCGCCCGTGGGGGGAATGGTCCCATGTGCAATGACATCGTTTTTGCCGTTGAAAACAGAAATATCAATGCCGGTGACATAACTCGGCAACAGCTCACGCGCCGCATATCGCGCTGCGTTGGGTGATCCCAAAGATACCGTGACCTGTGCCATACCGTCGTCCGACGACGGCGCGCACGCTGCAAGCGCCGCGAACAACATCCACAATCCCAGGCTACCCCATCGACGCAATGATCCGTTNNGCGAAAGTCGCCACGTGTTCGTTTTCAGCGTCTGGCTTTCGACATGCAGGTTGTAACCGAGCGCACCGGATTCGTCGTAGCCATCCAGTTTCGTATTCGTCGACGACAATGTTGCGTTCACTGACGAGCTCCAGCCGCCTTCAAAGCTGGAGTCATAGCCCATACCCAGCGTCACGACATATTGATTGCCCTGGGTATCGCTTTTTGCAGTATCGGAAACCACCAGAGAACCGACGGTGAATTCCACGGCGCGCGACAGTTTGAATTTCGTCGATCCGTATCCCGCGCTAAAGTCGAGCTGCAAACCGTGGTTGGTGAACCACGTACCGTAAAGAATCAGATTCGCATCCGTATCGTCGAGTGACCCGCCGTCGGAAACGCCATCCAGCGAATAAACGTCCACCGAGCCACGCGCCAGCCGCGTTGCTGCACCGAGAAAACTGTTCGCACCGCCGCGATGGTCGAGACCGACCAATACATTGTTCGAGCGACCCTTTATACCGGCCACCGTAGCCAGCGTATCCTGCTCGAAACGCGTACCTTCGCCATTGATATAGAAACTCCACGGCGAAAACGGCAACTCACTTTCAGTTACCGGCCTCGCAGAAGCGGCCGCAGCGGGCGCATCGCTCGTCGCACCCGCAGCCTCAGCCACTTGCCAGCTCGACGGGATCTTCAAATCATCGAATTGGAAATAGTTTTGCGCCGTCATCGCACGCTGCATTTCACGGCGCAGCGCCGCAATGCGCGCGGTGAAAAAGTCCGTCGGCAGGGCCGGACGTGCTTGCAGTGTCGCGGCGGTGATCGAGGTGTTTCCACGCGGCGAAAGCGCGATGTAGGCCTGCGAAGGATCTGCACCACCGGAGATTTCGTTGCACACGCGAATCAACGCCTGCGCACCGGGATCCGTACTTCCGCTGGCAACCAGTTGCGGACAAAGTATCGTCAACGCATTCGAAACTTCCGACTCCGGCGTGCCACCGGACTGGATATTGACGTTGAGATCGATCGTCGCGGCGAACAGCGGTGCGGTCCAAAGAGCCGCGAGAGTTACAACGATCCATGTACGCACAGACAATTCTCCTTTTGAATTCAGGAACGATGTACGAGCGGCGCCGAGAAAGTGACTCTCGGAAGCAATGCGCTGAAGCGCTTAAAAGGAATTACTTTGATGGTTGAGACGCGGTTACGAACTCGACCTGCGCATTGAAACACGCAGCGACGAAATGTCGAAATCGGGAAATTGATCTTGTTGAATTCGCCGACGACGGAGCGCAGCGCGCGCCTGGACGAACGACCCCCCACCTTCATACCGACGCAACTCCTGTATCGCCAAGCTTCCGATGCTCTCGCTGCAAGATCTTGCGGTTCAGCGACTGGCTAGAGCGAGCGCCATTGTACTTTGTTTGGGGCTTAAACGGGCTTTAAGCGAGGGCCACAGATCAACAATCCGTTGATTTTTGTTTTGTTCTTTCGCGATTTTTTATGTCCTTATTGAATCCGCACGCGATGGCAGAATCCCACTTTGACGGATTTGGATCCGTTCTTGATTGTTTTCATCCTGAGCTTCCACACTCCCAATACGCGCGCACCTCGCAGCGCTCGACCGACAGTCACTACCCTGGCATCGGATCGAACAACGGCCACCCCAATGAAGTGGACTTGGGCGGAAGAGAAACGATGAAGCATTGGATGGACTAAACGTTTGGCGACGTTTTTGTCGGAGTCAGTTATCAAACAAATTGCATTGCCTTCTTCGAATACTAGACTCCTAAGGAAAGGCACAGTTGTTAAATTCCCCACGCAGATTATTGAATCAGCCCCTCACGGACGGGGGACTGCGGAGAAAACAATGCTAAAGAAGCTATCGATTGGCTTGGGTTTATTCATCGTCGCCTTGTTTGTTGGTTGGATCGCCGCGAGCCCCGCAGAGAAGCTCAAGGCGGGCGACACGATCCCGTCCGTAACCGTGAAGAACATTCACGGCGTTGAAGTCACGATACCGAACGCAAAGACCAAATGGATTCACCTTCAGTTCCGCCGGTTTGCAGGATGCCCCATCTGCAATTTGCACATGCAATCCATCCTGCAACGGTACTCGGAACTCGAAGCCGCCGGGATCCAGGAAATCGTTTTTTTTCATTCCCCGGACTCCTCGCTGCTCCCCTTCCAAGGCAAGTTTCCGTTTGACGTGATCGGCGATCCGGAAAAGAAGATCTACGCTCAGTTCGGCGTGGACACTTCGATCTACGCGCTTCTGGACGTACGTGTTTGGCCCGCCATTATCAAAGGATCATCGCTGAAAGATCGCCCCCAAGGTGATCCCGAAGGCGGTGCATTAGGTCGTCCTGCGGATTTTCTGATTACACCGGAAGGAAAGATCGTCGCCAGTCACTACGGGCGCCACGCGTATGACCAGTGGTCCGTGGATGAAGTGCTGGCGCTGGCGAAATAGGTTGAAGTGAATCAGGAGGCCTGAGCCAGAGAAAGCTCAAGCCCGTAGTTTTTTCTCGCGCAATAATCGCAGCGCGAGCACCGCAAACCACAGTTCGTAGCTGTACCAGAAGATGCGTTCTTTCACGCCTAACCAGGGCGTGTCCAAGCCGGCCTCAATGCTCGGCGCATCCATTGCACTCCAACCGCCGAAGGCCAATACGATGACGATTGTCGCGACGGTGTAGATGCGAAAGCGGGTGTCGAGCGCGATCATGGCCGAGACCATCGCAGAAAGAACCAACAGCATCGCCACCGCACCCTCGATGAGGTGCAATGCCCCACTGGTCCCCTGTTCGACGCCGCGCGGTTGCATGGCAGCGCCCTGCCCAACCGTCAGCGCCAACAACCCAAACGCAATTATCAAACCACCGGCGATACGAATGCTGCGCCGTTCAGCCGCGTGCTCCCACACGCCGATGCCAAATCCGACCATCAACAAGTACACCGGAACGAGTATCGATGAAAACAGCGCGCGGCTCGGCGC
>DKAR01000143.1 GCA_002450895.1 Proteobacteria bacterium UBA6921 | reverse complement strand
TTCTCGACGATGTCCGCGCGCCCCACGCCGTTCTTGCCGCCCAAGACATTGAGCGTGGCCAGCACCTGCGCGGGAGACATTTCCTTGCCATCGATTGCGACGACGTCACCCTTGCGGTAGGTCAATTCAATCGTGGTGGCGGCGTCCGGCGCCTTCTCCGGCGAAACGGACCAGCGCCACATGGACTCTTCACTTTGCGTCCACGGGTCTTCCAGCACGCCGCCTTCATAGGAGATGTGCAGCAAATTGGCGTCCATTGAGTACGGCGACTTCTTTCCCTTCTTCATCTCAACGGGGATGCCGTGCTTCTCCGCGTAGGCGAGCAATTTTTCGCGGGAGGTGAGATCCCACTCGCGCCACGGCGCAATCACGCGCACGTCCGGTTTCAGCGCATAGGCACCGAGTTCGAAACGCACCTGATCGTTGCCCTTTCCGGTTGCACCGTGCGATATCGCATCCGCGCCAGTTTCGTTGGCAATGCGCACCAGATGTTTTGCAATCAGTGGTCGTGCGATAGAAGTACCGAGAAGATATTCGCCTTCGTAAATCGTATTGGCGCGGTACATCGGGAACACAAAATCGCGCGCAAACTCTTCGCGCAGATCCTCGATGTAGATTTCCTTCACGCCGAACATCTCGGCCTTCTTCCGCGCTGGCTCCAGCTCTTCGCCCTGACCAATATCCGCGGTAAACGTGACCACTTCACACTGATATTGTTCTTTCAGCCATTTGAGAATGACCGAAGTATCCAGGCCACCGGAGTAGGCAAGCACAACTTTTTTCACATCAGACATACAAAGACCTTCTCTTCCTTTCGTTGATACCGCAACACCGTGCGGCACGTAATCTGAAAACGCGTTACAGGCGATCCACAAGTGTCCCGGTCGTCTGGCGTAATCTCAGGCTGATCAGCTTGGCCAATTCCCACAAAACTTTGACTCCGAGCACCGGGTTGTCCCGGGTCAGCTGCTCCAACTTCTGCTTGGTGATCATCACAAGCTTCACGGGGCCGGATGCCACCGTCGTTGCCGAATGGGGCATGTCGTCGACGACCGACATTTCGCCGAAACTGCGCCCCTCGCGTATTGTATTGACCTTCTTGGTTTCCTGCTGCTCGTTCAGCTTGACGACGTCAACCTTGCCTTCACAAATAACGCAGAAATAAGCCCCTTTGTGCCCTTCCTTGAAAATCACCTTACCGGAATCAATCCCGTAGGCTCGCATGTACTTTGCGAGCGCCTCGATGTCGGCGCGCGAGAAATCCTTGAACATGTGGGTGCGTTCGATCATCGAGCACAGCTGGGGCTTGAACGACTCGCCGTCGCCCAGCAGTGCCAGACTGTCGATCGCATCGTCTTGCGCCATGGATCTGCCCGGATCAGTGGGCGACGGGTTCACCCTTCTTCGCCGTCCGCCTCAGACGCGACAGGAGTCGCCGCGCCATTTCACCAAAAAGCTCAGTTTGTGTCGGGTGCGGATGAATGGCACGCGCCACTTGGGTCAGCGTCATTTCACCCGCCACCATCATCACGCCTTCGCCAATCAGCGTGTCCGCGTGATCAGCCAGATAGTGAACGCCAATCACCTTCTGCGATTTCTTGTCGGCGACGATCTTGATCAAACCGTGCGTCTCATTGTTGATCATTGCCTTGGCGTCGATGTTCATCGGCACTTTGACTTCCACGGCGTCGATACCTTGCGCCTTGGCCTGATCCACTGAAAGTCCAACGAACGCCGCCTGCGGACGCGTAAAGATCACACCGCAGTCCTTGTTCTGTTCATAACGCAGGTCTTCGCCAAGGATGCTCGCCGCCGCAACGCGGCCTTGCTGACCCGCGGTATGGGCCAACATGTAGCCGCCAATGACATCCCCAACGGCGAACACATGGGCAACGTTGGTTCGGCAGCGCGTGTCGACCTTGATAATGCTCTTTTCCGATTGCACGCCGGCCTTGTCCAGCTTCAGGCCATCGAGCACCGGTCGTTTGCCGGTCGCCATCAGCACGTAGTCGCAGGCCAGCGACTGCGGCTTTCCGTCGGCGCCTTCGTACGTCAGCTCCATCGAGCCAGGACCGCCGCTCATCTTGGTCACTTTGGTTCCGGTGTGAATCTTTAGATTCGGATCGGCATTCAGAACCGCCGTCAGATTCTTCGCCACTTCCGGCTCGACTTCGGCCAGGATTCGATCCTGCACTTCGAACAAGGTCACCTTGGCGCCGAAGTCCTGGAAGATCTGCGCCATTTCCACGCCGATTGCACCACCGCCAATAACGCACAGTGACTTCGGTGCAGACTTCAGATTCCAGATGGTGTCGGAGGTAACGACGCCGCCGTTCTTCAGCCCGGCTTGCGCGCCGGGAATCGGCGGAACAAAAGGCGGCGCGCCGGTGGCAATCACCGCGCAACCAAACGTGATGCTCTCGCCCTTGCTGCCATCACCAGCATTCACGCGCACGTACGGATCCGTGGTGTTGCGCGAGGTATCGATGAATACGCGGTGATCGCTTTCGAAAAACGCGAATCCCTGGATGACCTTGATCTTGACGCCTTTGTCTGTCTTCAGCGCCATGTCGCCACGCGTCTCGAGAATCTTGCGTCGCGTTGCGTCAAGCTTGTTCCAGTCCAGCTTGCCTTTGGTGGTACCGCTCACGCCAAGGTGGTCGTCGTGCGCGCGATCGCGGAGTCGATCCGCTGCTGCACGCCACGCTTTCGATGGAATACAACCCCGCCACAGGCACTCGCCACCCGGGAAAGGCGCGTCGTTGATCATGGCCACCTTCACGCCATGTTCGGCCAGGTCGCGTGCGCAATCTTCTCCGCCCGGACCACCACCAATAACGACAACGTCGTAATCCCAATTGCCTTCCGGTATCGCTGGTCCCGTGGGGCCCATCCAGTCCTCCGGTTGTTCGATTATTTTTTTCAGGGTGCCGAGAAAAACCGCCACTTCCGCACCGTTCACAACGCGGTGGTCCGCCGTAATCGTCAGCGGCATGCCCTTTTCGCCGGAACTCGAAATCGCGAGGATCGCGGCCGTACCGGGCGTGGGAATCGCATCGAAGTAGTCAACGCCCAACATGCCCATGTTCGAAACCATGAACGTCGGGTTGGCGTACTCTTCCGGCGTCAGGCGGCGTTTGCGCGCGCGCTCCACCAATTCGCCCCAATTCTTCTGAAGATCTTCGAGGGCGCGCGATTCACAATGACGCAGAACCGGAACAACCAGCCCACCTCCGTCGGCGGCGACGGCCATGCCAACGTCCACATTGTCGCGCTCTACCAGTTTGTCCACCGGCTGATACGCCCAATTCATCGTGGGATGTTTCTTGATCGCGAGCGCACAGGCCTTGGCGATCGTCACCGTCACGGAAACGCCCTTTTTCTTCGATGCGCGGATCAACGCGTCGGGTTTCACCAGCACCATCGTGCGGAACGTTGGCATCGTCAGCGCGGCGGTCATCGAATGGCTCACGGCACGTTCCATCGCCGTCATCGCGCGGCCTTTGCCGGGCACCTGGACTTCCGGCATCGCGTGCGCCGGAACTTGCTGCTCAACGGAAACCGGGCGTTCGATCGGTTGCGCGCGTTTGACATCCAGCGCAACGATCACACCGCCCGCACCGCTGCCTTTGAGCGTATTGAGATTGACGTGAAACTGTCCCGCCAGTTTGCGGGCATACGGCGACGCATGCTTGTTGTCGGGTCGCGGCGCAGGGGCTGCCGTCGGCGCCTGCAAGTCCGGCGCTTTGTGGCCGGGTGCCGGGTGTGCCGTTGCCAATTGATGCCGCGGCTCCTGATGCGAGGGACTCGTTACGTTATGGTCGGCGGCCGAGCGTGGCGCGCTCGCCACATCGGTCAGCACCTGATCGGCGCGCTCAACCAGATAGGCCAGCACGCCGCCGACCGGGACAATGCTGTCCGGCGGGGAAATGGGACCGGACAGAACGCCTTCCTTGAAAACCTCGACGTCCATGATGGCCTTGTCGGTCTCGACCTGGGCCACGACGTCACCGCGGGAAATCTTGTCGCCGGGATTTTTTGTCCACGAAACGACCACACCTTCCGTCATTGTGTCTGAAAGCTGCGGCATCTTGATGACTGAAACGATGCCTTCCGGTTCCTTCGTGGCGACAGTAACCGCAGGTGCCGGCGGCGGTGGAGCTGCGACGGGTGCTGCCGCCTTGGCGGGTGCTGCAACTGCGGCCGGTGCGCTCTCCGCTTTTGCTTCGCCTTGCTGAACGTCAGACGCGCTATCGACGAGGTACGCCATCGCGGCGCCAACGGGAATCACGGCGTTGATCGCCGCAACCGGTCCGGACAGATAACCCTCGCGGAACACTTCGACATCCATAATGGCCTTGTCGGTTTCCACGGTCGCGACGATGTCACCGCGCGAAATCTTGTCACCAATCTTCTTTTCCCAACTGACCACGACACCTTCGGTCATGGTGTCGGAAAGCTGCGGCATCTTGATTACAAAGGGTTCAGACATTTGAGATCTTCGAATTCCAATTTCACATCGTTAGGGTGCGACTACCGCACCCCGGATTCCGGCGAGGGCAACCCCGCCGAAGCGCATCAGGCCTTGCCAAACATCTTCAGCACAGCGTTTACCACGCTGGTCGCGTTTGGAATCGCAGCCTTTTCCAGTTTGTGATTGAACGGCATCGGAACGTCTGCCGCTGACACGCGAACCGGCGCGGCGTCCAGCTCGAAGAAACATTCTTCGTTGATGATCGCCATGACTTCAGCACCGACGCCCACCGGTGCTTCGGCTTCTTCCACGACAACCGCACGATGCGTCTTGCCGATCGAGGTGCGAATTCCCTCGCGATCCAGCGGTGACAACGCGAAAAGATCGACGACTTCCGCCTCGATGCCATGCTGTTTGGAAAGAACTTCCGCCGCCTGCACGCACCAGTGCACGGAGATGTTGTAACCGAACAGCGTGACATCTCGGCCGGGGCGCGTAACTTCGGAGCCTTCCAGCGGATGAAAATACTCGCCGTCCGGCACGTTGCCCTTGAGCTGATACATGTACTCGTGTTCATTGATGAACACCGGGTCATTGCAGCGCACGGCAGACTTGATGAGACCGTAGGCCTGCTTCGGATTCGATGGCGTCACCACGCGCAAACCGGCAATGCCCATGAACACTTTCTCCATACGACCGGAGTGCTGCGCGCCGAGCTGGTGTGCCACGCCGCCGGGCGAACGGATCACGATCGGCGCCTCCAGCTGTCCGCCAGACATGTAGCGGACCTTTGCCGCCGAGTTGGCGATCTGGTCCAGCGCCAGCCAGGCAAAGTTCACCGAC
>DKAR01000047.1 GCA_002450895.1 Proteobacteria bacterium UBA6921 | reverse complement strand
TTTCGGAAATTTCCGAAATCAGCCGCTTTCCATCGACATATTCGAAATGAAGTTCGATCTTGTCCGATTCCAGCTTCGAAAAATCGAGCACGTCGTCGATCAGGGACAATAGATACAGGCCGGAATAGCGAATCTTGTTCAGATCCGGAAGCGACGAATCGTCGCGTCGATCCTTGGCATCTTCGATCAGCAATTCGCTGTACCCGATGATCGCATTTAGCGGCGTTCGCAGCTCGTGGCTCATGCTTGCAAGGAACGAACTCTTGGTGCGGCTTTCCGCTTCCGCCGTTTCTTTTGCGAGCAGAATTTCCTGCATTCGAGCCCGTTCAAGATTCATCGTGATCGAACGGCCGATCAGATTGACCAGATCGCGATCCGTATCGGTAAACGGCACCGTGCGGGGAGTTCGGGAGGAAAAATTTACCGTTCCGAATCGCTTTCCATCGACCCAGATCGGTGCCGCGATGTAGGACTCGAGCCGGGAAAATTCGTAGCATGGATACGAGCGATACTCCGACTTTCCGACATCGCTGACGGCGATGCCGCGATCAGTCTGAAATACAATGCTGCAGAACGTTTTTTCGAGCGGAAGCTGGGTTCCCGGCTTCACGTCAAGCTCGGGGATACACCACGTATCCACGAACTGGACAATCTTCTGTTCAATATCGATACCGCACAACTTTCCGATTTCCGTTCCCAGCAGCCGGCAACCTTCGCGCAACAAATCCTGATTTTGCTGTTCCGCGGTCAACCCCGGTTTCGACGCAAGTTCATACAGTGCACGAATGCGCTCATTGTGCTGAACAACCTGTTCTTCGGCGCGGGCGGTACGGCGCATCGCAAATACCATGAGGCCGGCGAGCAACAACGCCATCGCCGAGAGCAGGAAGATGACAAGATACGAACCACGATTTGCCATTTCCGCAGTAGTGATTTCAGTGTCAAATGTGCCCTGGTGGTACTCGATGACATCATTTACGCCGGCATTGAATTTTTCCTGCAGCGGAATGAGTCGTTCCATTATCAGGCGGCGCGCCTCGCCGCGCTCGTTGTCCGCGACCAGGTCCTGGACCCGTCGCTCGACCAGATCCATGTCAGAAACGATGGAGTTGAGGCGGCGCCAGATGTCCTGGTCTTTGTCTCCGATGCCGGACATTTCATCATGTCGCTTGGCTTCACTCCCAAACGCTTCGCGTTCCGATTTGGAGAGCTCCAACGCCTTTGAAAAATCAGATTCGCCGGACGATGCCATCGAGCGATACATCTGAATCGTGTGCTCATGGGCAAGGTTGCGAAGATTCAGGAGTTCACGCGATCGATCCTGTGACTCATTCATGTGCATGATATGCACGCTTCCGAATTCGACACTTTGGCGCCAGACCAGAAGCGTCACAACCATCAATGCGATGACGATGGAGAAGCCCAAAACCATCACGAATTGCCCACGCGTCCCGCGACTCCTGGTACCGGTTGTTATTTTTTGTTGTTCTTCCACGCGCACTATCCTCAGCCCGCGCCTTCGTCTTTCTTGACCACGGGTTTCCTCGCGTACGCAACGGACCGGTTTCGCCCGCCGCGCTTTGCTTCGTAAAGACTTTGGTCGGCGCATTCGATCCATTGCTTGTGAGTTTCCATTTCACTGTCCAACTCGGCGATACCCAGACTGATCGTGTAGTGCATTTCCGTGTTCTCGTGCTTGACCAGGCTACGCTCAATCGCAGCACGCAATCGCTCCGCGAAAACCATTGCCCCGTCAATGCCGGTTTCGATCAGAATGACGGCAAACTCCTCACCACCGTAGCGCCCGCAAACATCCGTGGCGCGCGCCGCCTGACTCAACATCACTGCGGTATTGCGAATCACTTCGTCACCCGCCGGATGTCCATGCGTATCGTTTACTTTCTTGAAATGATCGATGTCGAACATGATCATCGTCGTGGGTCCGCCGGTCCGGCGCGACCGCCGGAATTCCCGCACCAGACATTCCTCCCAATAACCACGGTTGTACAACTGGGTCAGACGATCTGTTCGGCTCAGGATTTCGAGCTGTTTATTGGCTCCTTCCAGCTCGACCTTGCTTACGGCGATGTCGGTCACGTCGTAGACCACCACGCCGACAAAATCCACTTCGCCATTGGATGCGACCAATGGAATGAACGTGACGTTTTGGTACATGAATTCTGCGTTGCCGGTGATGGGCCGGTAATTCTTGAACTTGAAGAGATAGGGTCGCTGTTCCCATGTGGTGAATGCGCGACTCTTGAGTAACGCTACGGATTCGACCTTGCGGCGAAACCATTTCTCCGGCAGCTCGCTGAACATCGAGAAAATGTCGCCGCCGATGATTTTGTCCGCGGTCCGGCCGCTGTGGTTTTCCATGAACCCGTTCCATACGTGCACCTTGTAATCCCGGTCGAGAACGACAATGCCGACATCGATGGACTGAAACATATCCATCAACCAGTGAATATCGCGTATGTCGACTTTTCCCAGTTCCATCGCCGTTCGGCCTAGTTCATCAGGTGCCACACGTGGCGGCGCATGTCGTTCATTGAGTCTTCAGTAAACAGCAACAGCAAATCACAGGTGATGTGGCGATTTTCGATCTGGTAACCCATCTCGATCGTGAAGGTCTGCTTCCAGCGCATCGCATTGGCTTTCAGCAGCTCACCCACTCTGACGTGCCGGCCGAGCACCATCGGGTGACCCTGGCTCAACGTAATGTCGAGCTGATCGACAATCCCCTTCAGGCATGCGCCGATCAGAACATTCGAGAGATCCATCAGAAGTTCCATCTCGACGCTCTCGTCAATTTTTCCTTCGTACTTCAGCAATTCCGCCATATCCTTGAAGCTGGATTCGTTGAAGATCAGCAAGGCCTCGCCGGCGATCCCGGATCCAATGAATCCCTGGCAGACGGCGGATACATTTCCACCGTCATCAACGTGGTCCAACGCCATTTTCAATTCGCCGGCCTCGAGCAGGTTGACGTTCGGAATCGGCATGATCACGAAGGCTCCGAGCAGACGCGCAAGAAAGTCTGCCGCGCGTCCCATGGCAACATTGGCGACCTCGCGATAAACATCCCGCAAATCGGTGCGAAGGTTTGCGAGGTCACCGACACCGGACCCGCCCTCGCTGATGTTGCGAAGGCCGTGGGCGTCCAAAACTGTCGTGAGCTCTTCCTGCGTGATGGGCTTCTTGATGAACGTCAAAGCGCCCAGCTTCATGACGCGGTCGAAGGCTTCCGGCTGTATGTCACCCGAGACCACCAGAACCTTGGTCTTGTAGTTTGCCCCGTACATCGCCTGCAAGACCTGATACCCGTCCATCACCGGCATGTTCAAATCGAGAAACAGGATATCCACGGTGTTGCCCTGGATGATCTTCATCGCCTCGGTACCGTTGCTGGCGAAGCTCAACTGCACGTCCCACCCCTTCGGCAGGGCGCGCGCCAATTGCTTCTGGGCGAAGCTTGAGTCGTCGCAAATCAGGACTGTAATGGTCAATGGATACCCGTTCGTCAGCGATCGTCAGGCGCAGCCAATGGTCCGGCTTCGCCGGACCAAATAACGCAAGATTCTTATCGGCTTAGCAGGGGGAACAATTAACTGGCCGGGGCAGGCTTGCCGTTTACAAGTGTTCCTTTATACTTAGCCCCCTCTCGCGGCCGGGATGGCGGAACTGGTAGANNGTGGGAGTTCGATTCTCCCTCCCGGCACCAATCGATGGCCAATTCCCTCCAGCCTTCAGTGGCTTGCACCGAATCAGGTCGTCCCGCGGCGCATTGAAATCTTCCGGGCGTGCTCTATTCTCGAAAGAAAAGGATGTTGCCATGTCGAAACTAACGAACTCCCGCGCCTGGAAGGCGCTCGCCGCACACTACGACGCCGTGAAAGACCTGCACATGCGCGATTTGTTCGCGCAGGATCCAAAGCGTTTTGAAAAATTTTCAACGCGGTACGGCGAGATTTTCCTCGATTACTCGAAGAACCGCATTACGGCGGAAACCGTTCAGCTGCTGTTCGCGCTGGCGGAACAGGCGGAGCTTCCGGCCTGGATCCAGCGCATGATGAATGGTGAGCGGATCAACGTAACCGAAGATCGCGCGGTCCTGCACATTGCACTGCGCAACAGGTCCAACCGCCCCATCGTCGTCGACGGCGAAGACGTGATGCCGCGCGTCAACGCGGTACTCGCCAAGATGCGATCCTTTTCCAATTCCGTGCGACACGGTCGCTGGAAAGGCTACACCGGAAAGCGAATTTCGGACGTGGTAAACATCGGGATTGGTGGCTCTGACCTCGGGCCCGTCATGGTCACGGAAGCACTGAAACCGTATTCCAAGGCGAATCTGAAAGTTCACTTCGTCTCCAACGTCGATGGCACCCATCTCGTCGAAACCGTCAAGCCGCTGAACCCCGAAACAACGCTGTTCATTGTCGCGTCAAAAACCTTCACGACGCAGGAAACACTGGCGAACGCCTATAGCGCGCGCGACTGGCTGCTGAAGGGCCTCGGCAATCCGGCCGCGGTCGCAAAACACTTCGTCGCGCTCTCGACCAATGCGAAGGAAGTGGAAAAATTCGGCATTGATACGAAGAACATGTTCGAATTCTGGGACTGG
>DKAR01000019.1 GCA_002450895.1 Proteobacteria bacterium UBA6921 | reverse complement strand
CTCGCCGAAAAATCGGCTACAGTGATTACCGGGCTCTAAATGCGACCGCTACTCAAAGCGGGGGGACGTCGGTCGTACAGGTAGTTGGTGTTCGTTCCGTTGATGGTCTTGCCGATTCTTCGTCCCAGCGCGTCGTACTGGAAGCTGGCGGTGATGCCGCCGCCGCTGATATTGGTGAGCTGGTTTCGGGCATTCCAGGTGTAGGTCTTGCTGCCGTCGCTGGTGAGGTTGCCGTTGAGGTCGTAGCTCTGCGTGAGGCCTTTCCAATTGGTTTGCTGGTTGGCGGCGTTGTAGGCGGTGGTGGTCGTGGCGCTTGGGATGTTCTGCCGCGCGTAGCTGCCGCCGATTTTGATGCGCCGGCCGGCGCTGTCGTAGCTGTAGGTCAGGTCGCCGAGCGTCGTCGTTCCTTTCTTGTAGGTGATGGACGTGAGTTGACTGGCGTCGTCGTAGCCGTAGGTCTCCGAGGTGCCGTTGGGTAAGGTCTTGGTGATTCTGCGGCCAGCGGCGTCGTAGCTGAAGCTGACGATTTGTGTGCCTTGAGTGATGCTGGTGAGGCGATTGGCATTGTCGTAGCCGTAGTCGATCGCAACTTGTCCGCTGACGGCGGTGCGGGTTTTGCGTCCGGCGGCGTCGAAGGTGTAGGTGACGATGCCTTGGCCGGTGGTGGCGGTGACGCTGCGGTTGAGGTCGTCATACGCGTAGCTGAGATTGCCGTTGAGGCTGTCGGCGATCTGGGTGACGCGGTTGGCTTTGTCGTAGGTATAGGTGACGGTGCTGCTGTCGTTGTAGGTGAGGGTCTTCAGGCGATTCAGCGCATCGTAGCTGCGACCGGTGATCAGGCTCTTGCGGTCGGTGTTTTGCGTGAGGTTGTCGTTGCCGTCGTAGACGAAGCTTTCGGCTTTGAGCAGCGGGTCGGTGCGGGTTTGCAGTTGGTCGCGGGCGGTGTAGGCGAACGTGGTTGTTCCATTTTTCGGATCGATGACCGTGGTGAGGTTGCCGTTGGCGTCGTAGCTAAACTTGGTGAGACCGTTGAGCGGGTCGGTGACTTGGGTGACGCGGCTTAAGGCGTCGTAGTCGTAGCGCGTGGTTTGCCCCAGCGCGTTGACCACGGCCATGACACGGCCCACTTCGTCGGTGAACAGGTTGGTGCTGCGATTCAACGCATCGACGAGTCCACTTAAATCCCCGCCGCTGTATTGCAGCGTGGCGGTCTTGTTCAGGGCGTTGGTGATGGTGGTGCGCTGGCCTTTGTCGTTGTAGCCGAACTGGGTGACGTTGTTCAGCGCGTCGGTGATCTTGATCAGGTTGCCTTGGCTGTCGTAATTGAAGCGCGTAACGTGGTTCAGGGGATCGGTGACGGTGGCAATGAAGTTGTAGACCGGCTCGTAGGTGAACGTGTTCGTCGCGGCGGCGGTGGTGCCGGCCATTTTCGTTAATGAGACGAGATTGCCCATGTAGTCGTAAACGAACGTCGTCTTGCGATTCAGAGCATCGGTCTTGCTGATCACGCGGTTGGTCACGGGCTCGCGCTCAAAGATCTCAACTTGTTCTTCCGCCGTTCCCAGACCGCGGGTTTCCTTTATGACGTAACCCAACGCATTGAACTCGATTCGCCGTACCTTGCCGCGTGGATCGGTTACATCCGTTCGGGTGGCGAAGCTCGATCCATTCAGAGTATAGCTGAACGTGTAGATACCGCCGTCCGCCTGCGTCTGTTTGCTGACACGCCCATTGGCGTCGTATTCGTTGGTCGCTTGAACAATGCCGCGCGCGTTCTTCACCGTCAGCATTCTATGATTGCTGTCGTAGCTGTACTCGGTGATTCCGCCGGAGGGATCGGTAACCTTGATCAGACGATTCAACGCGTCGTATTGGTAACTTACCGTGCGGCCAATATTGTCTTTCAGCTGAGTGACACGCCCGCCGGTATCGTAGGTGAAATCCACATAGCGACCGCTCGGCGTCGTGAGGCGCTGGATGTCCAAGGTGTAATTGGTATTGCGATCGAACTTGAGTCGATTCCCAAAACGATCCTGAATCTCCTGCACGTACTCACTGGCTCTAAATACGTATACCGTTCCGTCCTTTAAGGTGAGTTTCCACCCCGCAGCACTTCCGTAAGTAATCGTTGACTTGTAGAACTTCGTGGGACTGTCCAGATTTTCGTAAATGGCATCCGCGGTTTGACCGGTGCCCGACGTCAATACATAGTAAATCCGCTCGCCATTGGGAAGGATGAGGTACCCGTCCTTGGTCGGATTCGGAGTCCACAGGAACATCCCATAAAGATCATTGGTTCCGATACCGAAACGGCGCGACTGAGTATCGTTGGTGCGATACGTGCGGCGAATTACAATCGGGATGATGTCATTGACGACCAAATCGGTGTGCTCGATCCAGAAGATTCCGGTCGCGCAATCAACAGGGTCCCCTGCCTGACCATTACCCTCACAACCCTTTGGTCCGTCCGGTGGCGGCGTTTGCGTAAGAATGGTGATCATCGCGCCAGTAAATTCATACAACGACACACCCTCATCCGGAATGACCTGTTTGCCGTCCGCGGTTACGGTTCCGTAACCGTAGATGTGCCAACCCTTTTCGCGCGGATCGTAATGCCAAAAGGCCGTGCGCTTGCCGGGTGCGAGACCCATGTAGTTGGGGTAGTAAATTCGTGCGCCGCGCGCGCCGGTGACTTCGATGTTTTGAATAAATGCGTCACCCGGCTGAATTGTGAAATAGATCGGAACTTCGACCTTCTCGGGCAGCGGATACGGTGGTTGGTCCACCGGAATCGCGGTAATGCCGACGTGGGTCACGACGTTGCCGGAACGATCGCGGATGACGGCACCGGGCGGCAAATGAACTTCCAGTCCCGGGATAGATGGCGTAGTCAGGATGACTTCTTCTGTCGTCGGTGATGACAGGTCCACCGCGTTTTCTTCATCGAGCTGCGGCATCCAACTTGTGTAAGGCAATACGGTCGTTTGCGCCGCGACAATATCCACGCCGACAATGAAATTTGCGTATTTGCGCGAATCCCGATTGGCGGTGGAACCATTAATGAAGAGTTCCTGATGGCCGGTGGGGATGTTCTCCAACAGGAAGCGGCCGGTTTCATCGGTCTGAGTCGACTGCTTGCCAATGGACAGTGTGACGCGGTTTAAGGGCTTGCCGTTGAGCAAAAGGATTTGACCGGAGAGCGCTGTGACTCCGGGTTTTGCCATGAGCGGCGGCAGGTCCTGGAACGACGAATGTCCACGTTCGCTGCGCCACTTGCCTTGCCGGTGGGCTTCGTCCGGAATCCAAAATTCATCGTCCTTCTCAGTTAGTCCGCGCGGCTTCGGCAGGCTGTTGCTGCTGGTGGCCAGTGACTCGCTCGCTGCATCGTAGCCGGTGAATGCCATGGTCTTGAAACTCACCGCTGTGAACGGCGCGCTGTTGCCCTGGCTGTCCTTTGCATCCTTTACAAACAAGGTGTAGTCCGCTCCGGGCATCAGCTGCGATCCCGGCGTCATGAAGGCCAGCAATCCGCTCTCGACCGGGACCACTTTTCCGTGTTCCGCGCCCAGCGGGCCGAACAGTGTCACTGTCTTTTCGTTAATGCTTCGCACGTCCATGGGTTTGGTAAAGCGAATCGACAACACGGCACCCAATTCAACATTGCGGGCGCCATGGGCGGGCAATGTGGCTTCTACATCTGGCGCTGTTTCACTATATGGCGCTGCGGGCAGCACGTTCTTTGCGGCAGCTGAATCCAGCTCATTGAAGTTCTGATTCGATGGATCAAACCATTCCTGACCTGCGACCGCTTTTCCGTTTTGGTCTGTGCCACCGGTGATTAACACGGGCGCGCTCGGCAATAACGCCGCCCGATGGCCGGTGCGCTTTTCCAACATATTGGCGCTTAACGTTTCCAGCTTCGAGGTGCGTGGATTCCAAATTGCGGCGTCACGCAGTGCGGCGCCAGATTTGTCGGCACCACCGGCAACGAGCACTCGCCCATCGGTCAAAACCGTGGCGGTGTGATGCGAGCGGGACAGCGCCGCCACTGAAGCCAGCAATTCGAATGACTGCGTCGCGGTATTGAACAACTCGACTTTATCGACCGTCTGGTTTGCGCTGTCGACGCCGCCGACGATCAATACGTTTCCGTTCGGGAGCAAGGTCGCCGTATGCCACGCGCGGGGAACAACCAAGTGACCGTTCACTGCCGTTTCCTTCGCGGGTGTTGTACTCACATCCCGCAAGAGGGCGGTTGCACGCAGACCATCGGTGTCGCCACCCACAAGCAGCCATCGACCGTCGGGCATCAGCGTCGAAGATTGGCCTGGCGCGGTTGCGGTTGCCGGCATGTCGGGTATCCCAGCTGCGAGAGCCGCCTCGGGCGCCCACGCTCCCGCGATCACGCACCATGCCGCTATGAACAAGGTCCACAGTGGAAACTGCTTGTACGTTTGTTTACCCGACGTCATGACATTCACCCTTCCAAAAAATTCGTTGTTCCTGTGGTCAACTTTCGATTTCGCTTCACGCCTAGCGCGTCTTTAGCGTGGTTGTAAGCGATCCAACGCCAATCACCGATTGCCGGACCAGCACGGTGTAGGTGCCGGTGGTCGGTAGCGTTGGAATATTCAGATTGAGTGTTCCGGTATAGCCGCCTGTACACGCACCGGAAGGCAGCGCGGTCGTTGTGAGTGCGGACTGGTCCGGCTTCAGTATGTATACAGTCGCTCCCTTGATCGAGCTGCAGGACGACACGATAGTCACCGCCAGGAGCTGGGCTGCCGTTCCGCTAAATGTGAGTTGAGCTCCTTGACCCGCGATAGACAGCCCGGACACAACCGACGACCCGTTGATCGTCAACGTTCCCGGGACTGTGCCGCCAAGATAAACGGTGAACGAGAGCTTGGTTGCCCGCGTCGGCTGCACGAGAACCGTATAGTTGCCTGTCATGGGCAGCGCAACGACATTCGTATTGTTGGCTACTGTTTGCTGGCTCGTGATACATCCGGCACTCGACAGGACGGACGTGGCGTTCACGACCGACGTCGTACCATCCGGATTGATTACCGTGGCGATGAATCCGTAGTCGTACGAGCAAGCTTGAAGAACACCAACACTGACGTATTGCCCAGCCGTTCCGGCAAACGTCATCTGTACACCCTGGCCGTTGTAGGAACTGGCGTACGTCGCCTGGGAATTCAGCGCCTGTGTGCCGGGTTTTCCGCTGGACAACGAAATCGTGTATGAGAGCTTCGTTGCCATGTCGGCCGAGACCAGAACCGTATAAGTGCCTGTGGTCGGCAACCTGGGCAGATTCATGTTCGTCGTGCCGTACATCTGCGTCGACAGCGTACATCCGATGTTGGAAAACTTGGGCCCTGCGGACGTCGCGAGAGTCGTTCCGTCCGGATTCAGTACTTTCGCGCTGAAGCCATAGTCGAGCGTGCAGCCGTGCAAAAGACCGAGGCTAAGGTATTGACCTGCCGTACCCGAGAACGTCAGCTGCAGACCTTGTCCGTTATACGACGCGTTGAATGTCGTTTCGGAATTCACCGCGATGGACGAGGTGATGGTGTCCGAATAGGTGATCGTGAAGGTGAGCTTTGTCGCGTTTGTCGGCTGCACCAGTAACGTGTAGTTACCGGTGGCTGGCAACGCAGGAATATTGAGCTTGCTGCTTCCGTATTTGTAGTTCGTCGAAGCGCAATTCCAGCTCATGAACACCGGATCCGACATCGTGTACAACTGCGATCCGTCCGGAGCAATTACGGTTGCGGTGTAGCCGTAGTCCGTGGAGCAGGCGTGGAACACGCCAATGCTTGGGTATTGCCCTGCCGTTCCCGCGAAGGTCAGCTGTACACCTTGCCCGTTATTCGTGCTGGTGTAGCTCGCTTGCGAATTTTTGGCGAGCGTGCCGGTAATTCCCGATGTCAGTGAAATTGTGAATACCTGCCTGGCCGCTTTGGTGGGCTGCACAAGGATCGTGTACGAACCCGTCATTGTCAGTACGGGGAGATTGAGATTGGCGGTCGCGTATTTATAGTTTGTTGACGCGCATCCCCAGCTGTACAACGTCGGCGTAGACGTGGTCTGCACGATGACGCCGTCGGGACGCAATATGGTGGCAATGTATCCGAAGTCCACCGAGCAATCCTGGAAAACACCGACACTGAGGTACTGGCCCACCGTGCCGTCGAATTTAAATTGCATGCCTTGCCCGTTATAGCCGCCCGCGATCTGCGTCTGGGAGTTGATCGCTATGTCACGTTGGACTCCACTGGTCAGCGAAACGGTGAAGGACAACTTCGTCGCTTTGGTCGGTTGTACCAGCACGGTATACGTGCCCGTCACCGGCAACACGGGCAAATTCAGATTCGTTGTGCCGTACTTGATGGAAGTCGACGCGCAACCCCAGTAGGCATAAATCGGGGGGTTGGTCGGCGCGGACAAAACTGTGCCATCGGGTTTAAGCACGGACGCGCTGAACCCGTAGTCAATTGAGCAGGTATGAAATACACCCACACTGAGATACTGACCGGCCGTGCCACTAAAGGTGAGACGCAAACCCTGGCCGTTATACGAAGCGGCGTAATTCGTTTCTGAATTGAGAGCCAGGTTGCCGGTAATGTTCGTGGTTACGGCGACAGTGAATGAGCCCGTCTTTCCGGCGGGTGGTTGAATTTTGACTTTGTACGTTCCGGAAAATGGCAAGCTTGCGATGGATAGATTCACATTGCCTTGCGAGTAGCCCGACGTGCAGCCGGTGGTTGAAACCGTCAACGACGCAGAAGAGAGCTGCACACTATCCGGTTTCAGCACAGACACTGTCGCGGATATTGCGCTCGCGGTCGCAACGCATGGCTCAAGCACTGCGACATTGACGCTCTGCCCGGCCACGCCCTGAAATGTCGCGTATGCCGCCTGCCCGGCGGTCGTAATCGGTACACTGCTCGGGGAGCCGTTGACTGTGACCAGTGGCGCGGCTGAATTGGCAAGTGCCAGTGTCATCGCGCCGCCGACTGATCCAACCGGATCGACAAACACTGTGTACGTACCTGCCGATGGCAATATGGGGTTGAGCTGACCGCCAGCAGTGCCGATTGTTGCGGCAATCAGTTCAACTCCGCTCGAATCCAGAACAGAGATGCGGCTGGATGAAACCGTCACGCCCGATGCGGTCAGATCCACTGCCTGACCCGCCGAACCTGCAAAAGAAATCAGCGCACGCCGACCGGCGGGCGAGATACTCAGGTTTAGAGGGGCACCACCGACAGTCAGCGTTCCGGTTTGCGGCGCCGCCAAGGTGAGTGTCGCGCTACCACCCACCGTGCCAACCTGTAGTTCGATTGTGTATGTTCCGGTTCTCGGCAGCTTCGGCAATTGCAACGCGCCCCCGGCCGTACCAATGTTCGAGAGCGTATTTTCCAACGTTGATCCGTCGGGATTGCGAACGGTAATGGCAATTGAATTCGCGGTGACGTTGCTGACCCCGAGCGTAAGCAATTGGTCTTTCACGCCCTCAAACAGGAACATGCCGTACCGGGTTGCCGTCAACGGAACCGCTTTGGCCACGCCGATGGTGAGCCGATCGGTAACGCTGACTTGCGAGGGATAGAATGTTGCCGGAAGAACAAAGAAATCGGTCGCGCTTTCTGCCACTCCTGTAGGAGTGGAGATTTTTAGTCGCCCCGAGCCGCTGTTCGAAGGAACCGTCGTTGCGATGCTTGACGGCGTTGCCGACGTGATTGTTCCTTGCGTCGTATTGAATCTGATCTGATTACGCGAGATGACCGGGTCGAAGTTGATCCCGCTGACTGTTACCGCGGTTCCAACTTGCCCCATATTGGGCGTGAAACTGGTTATTGCCGGGGCCGTCGTTGCCACTACGAAATTGTTCGCGCTTGACGCCGTTCCGTTCGGGCTTGTTACCGAAATAAGTCCGGTGGTTGCCCCTGCCGGAACTGTGATCGTCAAGCTGGTTAGCGTCGCCGAGGTGACGACAGCAGCCGTTCCATTGATACGCACCGTATTGGACGATGGCGTCGTGCTGAACCCGGAACCGGACACAATTACGGTTGATCCGACCGGACCTTGCTTTGGAGAAAAGTTCAGTACACCTACTTGCGTCGCGGGGACCGTTGAAACGGTCAGTACGTTTCCGTTTGCATCGTAGCTGTAGTTGATGCGATTGGCGCCCGTCTCAACCGCGGCAATCACTCGTCCTAGATCGTCATAGACGTATTCGATTGCTCCACCAAAGGTGCTCCACGGTAAAGCCAATATCAACGCGGAGACGATAACCTGCACGACACGCTTGGCCGCAGCCAATCGAAGACAAGGATTAACGAGCATAGAAAAACCTTCCCAGATAAGCAGGATTCAAAAAAGATTTGGTGGAAAGTGAGAAAGATTGAACAGAGCCGCGACCAGAGCCACATTGTGCTCCAGACAGCCTTTGGTCAGGTCGACCTACAAAATCACCACGCGCTGCTGCGCGCGCGTGCCCCCCGGCAAATGTAATCCCCACGACGACTTCCTATCGATATCCGTTCGACAACAAACGACCCAGAACTACCCTATGTTTTTTTGCACACCGAAATGCGCTCGCCGCAAAGTTAAGAGTGGTTGAGTCCGTCGCGCAACGCAACACTTCAACGGCTGTGGGGGAAGAGCATTCTCAGCGGGCGGATCGTAGCAATACGAAAATTAAACTGTCAATGACGTAAAGAACGAACGACGTACCTAATCTATTCTTAATAATCTCGCAACGAACCCAAAGAAGTGCTCGTCAATGACTTTAAGAATTTGACAAGATCTTGCTTTTCACCGGGTGTCAAAATAAGCGGTCCATGAGAACCGATGCTTCGCGCATATAGTTCGATCTCTATTACCTGCTCCAGGCTGGGAACACTGCCATCATGCATATAGGGCGCAGTCTCCGCGACATTTCTTAAGGTCGGCGTACGAAATTTCCCGATGTCTGCTGGATCGCCAGTCACAATGAACCGACCCAACTCTGCGACATCCGCGTCTGCAAAAACTATTTCGTCAATCGATTCAGTCGATTCGTCGGGCGAACCAAAGGTCTTTACCGTGCTACCGCGTGCTTTCATGACGCGCGTTGTTAACTCGGCAAGGCGCGCGCCGACGGCTTTCAAACCGATCCCAGCGCTATGAAACTTGTTGTCCGTAAACAGCGCGTGGTCTGTACCGATCAAGTGGCATGCGCTGCATCCCGCCCGACCAACAAAGAGTGCCAGTCCGCGAATCGCGTCAAAGGACATGGCATCGAGCTGCCCAGCGTATTGATAGCGATCAAACGCTGACCCACCGAGGATGATTGTTCGTTCAAAGCTCGCGATTGCTCGAGCGATGTGGCTGGTCTGAATTAACGCCGGCGGGATCCCAAACGCCTGTGTAAACTGCGCCGCGTACTTCACATCTCCTTTCACAATCTTGAGTAACGGCTCGTAACTTTTGAATCCGTGTTCGCGGGCATTCACAAATGGATCCAGCGCTTGTTGTTCGAGCGTTGTGCGCCGGCCTTCCCAAAATTGCGAACTCAAGAATGCCGCGTTGATCAGGGTCGGCGTATTCCGGGATCCTTTTGCGCCGTTCAATCCTTTCGCAACGGCACGGCCGTCGGAGAAAGCCATTTTTGGATCATGGCACGTGGAACAACTGATAGTCGCATCAGCGCTCAAACGCTTGTCGAAAAACAGTCGCCTGCCCAGCGCAACTTTCTCTACCGATTGTGGATTCTCCTCGGGAATCTCAAGCCGCGGCAGTCCCAGCAAATCTTGCGGTGCCGGTGCGGACGTCGCACAGCCGTGCCACAAGATTCCCACGCACGACAGCACCATTTGTCCTAGGGCCCTTCTTGATCTGAATGCACTCTGGCTACTCATAGCGGCAAACGCGTATTGAAAGACAAGAAAAATAATCGGCCGCATTCGCAAAGTCGAGGGGCAAGGAGATATGGAGGCAAGGGAATGTTCGGAAAAGAGCAGCGTTAGGTCGGGGGTGGAATGAGGTATGCGACGTCGGCAAAACGTCATCGCAGCACCTTGAATGTAAATTGGAACCAACCACTTGCCAATCTTCGTGATCGATCAGACCCACACTGCGCCTTCCAATGGCCGAACTCAATCGTTCATCGGTACAATTACGGCAGGGATGATGAAGTTGGGTTGGAGCGACGCGAACACCGTGACTGAGGTTAGCGACTATGGCGAGCGATAAATCGAAGAAAGAGATTGGGGATCGAACGCTCCCCCCAACCTTCTCGCTGCTGCGCCAATCCGCGTTCTTCTCCCATTGTTCAGACAACACTCTCGAATGCCTAGCGAATGCCTTTGTCGCGGTGGATCTCGAGGCGGATCGACTCGTCTTTGAAAAAGGAGATGTCGGCGACGCGATCTATGTCATCTCGGAAGGCACGATGCGAGTCCACGATGGCGACATGATCCTGAGTCGCATGGGCCCGGGGACCGTCTTCGGCGAAGTGGCGGCGCTGGATCAGAGTCCGCGCACGGCGTCGATCACTGCGGATACACCCGCGCGGCTGCTGCGCCTGGAGCGTCAGGCACTGTTTGATTTGATGGCGAGCGAGGCCGAAATCACACCCGGGATCATTCAGGGGCTGTGCGAACGCTTGCGCGATCGGCTCGAGGTGATTACCGAGACCACGCTGCAGCAAAAGATGCTCGAGCGTGAACTCGAAATTGGACAGAAGATACAGGCGGGTTTCCTGCCACAAACATTGCCGACGATTCCCGGTTGGAGCATCGCCGCGCACTTTCAGGCGGCGCGCGAAGTTTCGGGCGACTTCTACGATGTTTTCCTGCACAAATGCGGCCGTGTGGCACTGGTGGTGGGCGACGTCTGCGACAAGGGTGTTGGCGCCGCGCTGTTCATGACACTCTTCCGCAGCCTGATCCGCGCGGGCGCAAACCTCGAGGACTTTCTCTCCGCGCCGGGCACGAAACCCCTCCCCGCTTCGGATCACAACGAGATCCTGCTCCGGGGACTTGGGCTAGCCAATACCTACATCGCGCGCGCACACGGCGACACCAGCATGTTCGCGACCGTGTTCTTCGGCTTGCTCGACCCCCACTCGGGGCACCTTTCCTACGTTAACGCGGGCCATGAAACCCCGTATATCTCGCGCCGCAATGGCGAGATTGAAGCGCTGGAGCCAACGGGGCCAGCGGTTGGCCTGATGGCAGCTGCCCGATTCGGGATCGGCGAGGTCACGCTGGACGTTGGCGACGGGATTACCGCCTATACGGACGGGGTAATCGATGCCCGCGACGCTGCCAACGCCGAATTTTCTGCCGAACGCCTGCGGGATCTGATCAACACCTGGCGCGGCCTGACCGCCGAAATGCTCAGCCGAGTTTCCGCCGCGCTCGCGCGCCATGGCGAAGGGGCGAAACAGTTCGACGACATCACCTTACTGACGGCGGCGCGGGCCGCTCCCTGACCACGGATGCGGGCAGAGGTAAAGTATGCCTAT
>DKAR01000113.1 GCA_002450895.1 Proteobacteria bacterium UBA6921 | reverse complement strand
CCGATGGCGGCGAAGATGCCGGCGAACTTGCCGACGTCGAAGGGAGTGGCTGCGGACTTGGCCGGCGGCGCCTCGACCTTCTTCCCGGCGTTCGCCGCTGCCGCGGCCATGTTGTCTTCCACGGCCGCGGCCTTGCTCGCCGCGATCTTCTGCAGTTGCTCGGCCACCATGCGCGCCAGCTTCTTGTAGGGCGACCAGAACGCCTGGCGGATGCTGATGGGGTTGTCGACGATCTTGACGATGGTGGCATCCCAGTCGCCGCCGGCGCGATCAAAGAACACACCGTTGCGTCCAACCAGCAACTGGTCGGAGTCGCCGGCGGTAAATGCCGCGGCAATCGTCATGCGCTCCGTGCCACCGCGTCGTGCGCATTCACAGTAGACAAGGTAGGTGCGGCTCAGCGTGGCGATTGCGCTGTGCTTGCCGACGTCGTTGACGCGAATGCACAGTTCGCAGGAGCGACCGTCGAGATAGAGTGTTCCCGCCTGGAAGATTGCTTTCTTGTCGCTGGCGTAAAAATCCCGCAACGCGACAAAGTTGTTGAGTAGCGTGAACAGATCGCGATGCAGATGAACCAGTCGATCGACGGACTCGATGGCATTGGCTTGCGGTGCCAGCGCCTGGTCTTCGGCGAACAGGGCGTCGAACTTTGCCTGCATTCCATTTGTGAGCATCTCGCGCACACGCGTCGCGCCGAGGACATCAATGATGTTGCTGGCAGGTTTCTCAGCCAGCCACGCGCGGTACGCAGAAAATTCGGCACAGAGCTTCAGCCATTCCGGCTGTGTCAATGTTTCCTTCGGTCCCAGGCGCGGTTCAATGACATTGGCACGCAACGCGTCCAGCGCGTCGGTCCACGCCGGATTGATTCCTTTGCGCAGCGGCAGCGGTTGATCCGGACCAACATGCGCCAGCGGGAAGTCGGAAACTTCACTGGCAGTGGCCGAAAACGTTCGCAGTGCAAGAATTTCGAATTCTTTTTCCGCGCGATTCAGCGGCACCGTAGCGCGTGCATCAAACGCGGCCAGGCGACATCGTGCAAAGTAGTCGTTGACCTTGGCCTGTATTGCGTCGACGGACGCGGCCGCCGCCGCAGTTTGGTCGCCGAAAGGCAATATACCGGAACCTTTGGCGTCAGCGCGATCCAGCCAGGCGATGCACCCACGTGCCTCGTTGAAAAAAGAATCGGACAATTCTTTTGTGATTCCCGGATGGCCAGAGCGGTCGGCGGTGCTGCCGATGCACGCAATGATGTCGCGAATGCCGGCCTTCAGTGCGGCATCGTCCGTGGCATCTTCAGGAATAACGCCGTCGCCGTTCAAGCGAGTGTGCGCAAAAATCTTGGCCGGGTCTGCGGTGTCGCCGGGGCTGATTTCGGTGCTGTCGGGTTTGCCGAGGTTTTTCAAGATCTGGCGCGCGCTGGCGAGGAGTTGTTGGCCCTCCTCGTGCGTATCGTTGATTGCCGCGAGGGGTAGCGACGCACGGCTGTACGTGAGTTCTTCTGGATTTTTCAGCAGGTGGCACGTCCACTGGACCGCCGCCAACAACTCCGGAACGCGAATGCGCCCATCCTTGTCGGTATCAATAAAATCGAGAGACTTCGAATCGATTTCCAGCCCGCGCGTCGGACAGCTCAAGGCGGCCCAAAGCTTGGGATCGAGTTCGATCAGACTTAGCAGATCATCGCGCGATTCGATGCGCGCCTGATCAAGCCCGCCAAGTCGAAGGAAACGCCAGCGGTGTCCGTTTCCGTTGGAACGAAGGTTGATGCCACCCATAGATTCCATCCTCAGCGAAGGGCAGCCCGAATTATGTACGAAAAAAATGCCGATGGGGTGCCCCATCGGCATTGTGTTTCGGTTCGGATTTCGCGGCGTGCGCTACGAAACCCGTGCGCCGAACTTACTGGCCGTACGCCATTCCCAGGAAAGCGATGCCGAACAGCGAAACGAACAGGATGATTGCCAATTCCATGAGACTCCCCTTATCGAAGTAGAAGTGTATGAATTAAAGTAGACGGGGGCTAAGGTTAATGACATCGTCCGGGCAGGTCAACGTCGCGAGATTTTACAACCGGGAATAACGTCTCCGGGCCATCGCTGTCATTGACCCTAACCTCATACCCGCAAACGGATTTCTACATTTGGCCGACAATATGAGCGAAGCCGATGATGCGCCGCCGGCCCGGTTTGCGGTGGTCTATGCCCCGGGTCGGAAGCGGGAACGCGTCCCGGAGAACACCGTGCGGGTGGTTGTGGACCAGTCGACGGCCGTCCAGGAGGCCGACCCGTCAAAAGGGTATTTTGCGGCGGAAGTGTTGGGACCGATGCGTTCTTCAGAGGGGTTTCGAGTTTTCTTTGTGCGCCGCTGGCTGTGAACCCGGTGGCCGAATGAGTGTCCATTCAACCTAATGACTCGTTGGGAATCGATCAGAATGATCCAATTTTTAAAACGCGCAGGTGGCTGGGTGCTTGTGGCAAGCCTCGCCGGATGCCTGGGCAATGATGTGGTGAAAAGCGGTTACCTCGACATTCGTGTGACTGACGCGGCGGTCGACGGCGTCAGCAAGGTCGTCCTCAAATTCACCGGTATCGACCTGCACTCCGACGATGGCACGCAAACGTTCATTTACGACACTCCGAAACAAATCAATCTGCTTGAATACACCAGCGGACGCTTCGAAGTACTGCTCGGTCCCGTTGAGGTGCCTGCCGGCAACTATGACTGGGTGCGATTGCGTATCGAAACGTCACAGGTGGAGGACAGCTACGTTGAGCTCGCCGACGCGACCAAACACGAACTGACCGTGCAGCGCACCGACAATATTGGCGTGAAAGTCACGCAGTCGTTTTCAGTTTCCAAGGACGAAGCCAGGAGCGTTGTACTGGATTTCGACTTGCGCAAATCGTTGACTGAATCCGGTGGCGAATACACCTTGAATCCCGTTATTCGGGTGGCCGATGCCAATACCAGCGGCCGCATTCGTTCCTTTATCAATCCGGTCAACATGGCCGATCCGACGTGCATGGACGGTGGCGCCATGGTTTATATCTACCCGGGCCAGGGGGTCGCGCCAACGGACATCTCCGGAAGCGTGCTTGATCCAGTCACTACCGTTCCCGTGGTGAAGTTTTCCGTGGAGGGTTCGCCGGATGTTTACATCGGCGATGCCGCCTATCTCCCGGAAGGCTGGTACACCGTCGCATTCACGTGTGACGGCGAATACGATCTCCCGAACAGTACGCAAGTCCTTTCGTTTCAGGCCAAACTGGATGTTCTTGTCATCAAGAACATCGCGTCGAACATCGCACTGCCGCCCTAGGGCGAGTTCGCCGGCGCAGTACCTAACAGTTTATTCACTGCGCCGCGAACATAGTCTTCCGTCAGGGCGCCTGCGCCCAGCGATACGATTTTTCCGTCGCGCCCAACGATGACCGTATAGGGGAGCACGCCGCCGCGATTTCCGTATTGCTCCACGAGCTTGGTGGATTCGAGTCCACCGATCAACACGGGATAGTTGATTGGAACACTTGCCATGAATTTTGTGACGGCGGGTTTGTAGTCCACCGCGATGCCGACGAAAGTCACTCCGTGGCGGATGTATTCACGCGCAAGCCG
>DKAR01000069.1 GCA_002450895.1 Proteobacteria bacterium UBA6921 | reverse complement strand
TTCCTGAGTCCGGGCACACACGGTTCCGGCGTCGATATTTACTCGCTGGGTGCCGACGGACAGAACGGCGGTGACGGCTCCAATGCGGACATCGGAAACTGGAACCTGGAGTAGCCCGCTGCGTTGCCCGTTCCCCGCACGCACTTCGCCCGGCATTGATGGGCGCGCGTTTTCTTCGTTGAGCAATTCATTCCGGCGAACCCGCGGGTTTACGCTGATTGAAATCATTGTGGTGATTTTCATCATCGGTATCGTCGTGTCGTTTGCCACCTTGTCCGTCAATGTGAGCACGACGCGCGTGGTGCCATCCGAGGTGCAACGCCTCGAGAGCCTGATGGCGCTCGCTTCCGACGAAGCAGTCCTGCAGACCCAGGAAATGGCGCTCGAGGTGTATCGCAATGGATACCGGTTCATGGAGTTGATGCAGGCGGACCAATCCTGGAAATGGCAGCCGCTGCAGGACGACGCGCAGTTTCGCCCCCGATGTTTTCCGGAGGGGGTCACCATGGAAGCGGTCATCGAGGGTTTGGAAGCGCCGCTAGATACGGTGGACTGCACAAAATTCACCGCGCCCGCCGATGAAACATCGAGCGAAGAAAAGGCGACGGTGCAAAAGAGTCGCCTCGACGAGGACAAGGAGCCGCCACGCGTGTTTCTGCTGTCCAGTGGCGAGATGACTCCGTTTGACCTGAAGGTGGCGATGCAAGGTGAAAAGAAAAATTATCTGCATCTGGTCGGCGACCTCACCGGAAAAATCGTGACCCGGACACCCGATGAAGATGAAAAGCGTTAGGCAAAGAGGGTTCACGCTGCTGGAAGTTCTGGTCGCGCTGGCGATCGTCGCGATCGCACTTGGTGCAGGCATCAAGGCGGCGGGATCCAATGTCGACAACGTCGCCTATCTGCGCGATCGCACGCTGGCGCATTGGGTCGCAATGAACAAGCTGGCGGAAATGGAAACGATGAAGAAGTTTCCATCGCCGGGCACAACCGAACGCGGAACCATGCTCATGGCCGAGCACGAGTGGCATTGGAAGGTTGAGACCAAGGTGACCAAGGACCTTGAGCGGTATGAGTTCGGCGTTGCCAATATCGAGGTCCGGCGCAACGAAGACGACAAGGGGACGCTGGCGACGCTGGTCGCGGCGTACAACCTGTGATGCACTCCGGTCGCGCCACACGCAGGCAATCTCGCGGCTTCACGCTGCTCGAACTGATTGTGGCGCTTTCGGTCTTCGCCATTATGTCGGCGATGGCGTACAACGGGTTGCAGTCCGTGTTGCGTGCCCGTGATGGTTCAAAAGCGCAAGCAGAACGTTTGGTCGCGCTGCAAACTGCATTGAACTGGTTCGCGCGCGATCTGGAACAGGCGCAGTTGCGACCGATTCGCGATCCCTATGGCGAAGCGCACAAGCCATTGATCGCGGAAAACACCCAGGACTTTCCGCTGGAGTTCACCCGAGCCGGTTGGAGCAATCCTTTTCCCAGTGAAAAACGCCAGCGCAGTTATCTGCAGCGTGTTGCCTACGGTGTTCGCGAAAAGCACTTGTTGCGCAAATACTGGTTCGATCTGGATCGCGACTACGAGAGCCCGTCGTTTGAAACAGATCTGCTTGAGGGTGTCACTGCGCTGGAATTCCGTTTCGTTGATCGGAATTTGCAATACCAAACGCAGTGGCCACCGATTGACGGCAATGATCCACTGCCGCAAGCCGTCGAGGTGACCGTCGAAATGGAAGGCTTGGGCAAGATCACGCGTTTGTTCCGATTGCCCGAAGGCATTGCGCCAAAGAAAGCGAATACGTAAATGAAGCGCCCTTATCACTTGCACAGCCAAACCATGCCGACGGCGACGCTGCATCGCCAGCGCGGCGCGGCATTGATTACTGCGTTGTTGATCATGGCGTTGGTGGTGGCCGCCGGCGTCGCCATGGCGGCACGCCAGCAACTCGATATCCGGCGCACCGCAAACTTGTTGCAGCGCGATCAAGCCTATGTCTTCGCGGAAGGCGCGGAAGTCATGGCGAGCGCCGTGCTCACCAAGGACGACGCAAAAGTTGATCACTGGGATGAAGATTGGGCGACACCGCAACCGGCGATTCCATTTGAAGGCGGTGTGCTCGCCGGGGGCATCGAGGACCTGCAAGGGCGCTTCAACCTGAACAATCTGGTGATCGACGGGAAGCGCAGCAATTTTGATTACGAACGCTTCAAGCGGTTACTGCAGATCCTGAAAGAAAAAAGCGAGTCGCGCGAGGTGTGGGACAACGCCGAGCCTGCGGACCTGGCTAATGCCGCGGTGGACTGGATCGACTCGGACAGCGAGCCCTCGCCGGGGGGTAGCGAAGACACGGACTATCTGCAGGGCGAACGCCCGTATCGCACGGCCAATACATTGTTGACCTCGACCAGCGAGCTGTTGCTGGTGCGGGGCTTTACGGCACCGATATATAACCAGATTGCGCCCTATGTCACTGCGCTGCCCGAGCGGACCAAAATGAACGTGAATACGGCCAAGGAAGAAGTGCTGCGGGCTTATGCGGAGGACGTGTCGTGCATTGATATGTCGAAACTCTCGCGACCGGAACCCAAAGCCGCCAAAGCGGCCGCTGAAGGCGATATCGCGGCCGGTGTCGTTTCGAAGACAATCTTCAATAAGGTGGATGATTTTTGGAGCAGTAACGCAATTGCGGGATGTTTGCTGGTCGGCATCAAGAAAAACAAAGATAATAAGCCGCCCGCGACACCCCCCCCGCAGCCGGGACAGCCGTCGGGAACGCCAGTGACTCCTCCGGCAACTGCCCCGGGCGCTGATCCGGCGGATGCTGGAAAACTGGATCCGGACCAGGTGTTCACGGTGAACAGCAGCTACTTTCAGGTGGCCGCCTACGCTGAGTTGGGGGCCGACGACCACCGGGCGCGGGTAAAACTTTACAGCACACTGCGTCGCGCGGATGGCAAACTCGCGACGATCAGTCGCATGCAAGGATTCGAGTAGTGACGATGACAATTTGTTATTCGATGCGGCCCACCGCCGTGCGGGGTCCCGGGTGAGCACTTAGTTACTATGGCCGCGCGCAAGCTTCTCATTCGATTCACGCCCATCACTCCCGGCGCCGATCCGTCGCTGGTGAGCTGGATCGCGCTGACCGGCGATGACGCGCCGGCCGAAATCCAGCGCGGGTCGCTGGATGAAGTTGCGGCGCAAGCCCACGGGACCACCGTTATCGTGCTGGTTCCCGGCATTGATGTGCTGCTGTTGACCGCGCAGGTTCCGACCCAGAATCGCCAGCGAATCCTGAAGGCGGTTCCTTTCCTGCTGGAAGACCAACTCGCCAGCGACGTCGATGACCTGCATTTCGCAGTCGGGGATCGTGCGCCGAGCGGCCATGTGCCGTGTGCTGTCGTTGCGCGCGAGCGAATGAGCGAGTGGGTCAACCGCCTGCGCGAATTCAACATCCAGCCCGACGTGCTGGTCGCGGACTACCTTGCTCTGCCAATCGAACCCGCGGCGTGGACGCTTTACAAGGATGCCGACGGCGTGCTGGTTCGGGTCGGTGCCCAATCCGGATTCTTTGTCGAGATCGACAATCTGCTTCCAATGCTGGAAATCGCGCTCGCGGAAGCGGGTGAGCAGCGCCCGGCACGGCTGCGCGTACTCGACGCGGACAATTCGGCAGAAATGCCGGACCTCGGTCCTCTGAACATCGAGTACTCGCATGAGCCCTTCGATTCGTCGATGTTCCTGCGGCTCGCGCAGAACGTTGAACGCAACTCCGCGCTCAATCTTCTGCAGGGCGCCTACAGTCGGCGTGAGCAGCTGGGCAAAATGTGGCGACCGTGGCGGCCGGCCGCGGTACTGGTCGCGGTGTTTGTCGTTTTGCACCTGTCGTTGAGCGCGCTGGATCTGATTCGCGACAAGCGGCGCATCGAGCAACTGAACGCCGAAATCGAACAGGTTTATCTCACAACGTTTCCGAATGAAAAGCGCGCGCCAAATCCGCGTGCCCAGATGGAGCAACACCTGCGCGAACTGCGTGGCGAAAAAACCGGTGGATCCGGTGGCTTCCTTGGCATTGTGGGCAGCGTTGCGAGCGTCTTGAAAGACACGCCGGGACTCGAACTGCGCAGCCTGCGCTACAAGGATGGCAAGCTCGATGTCGATTTCACGGTAACGGACCTCCAGGTGCTCGATAAACTGAAGCAGACGCTGATTCAACAGGCGTCGGTGGACGTCGATATTCAATCGGCCAACGCGCGCGCAGATGTTGTCGAGGGTCGCATGCAATTGAGGAGCCGCGGATCATGAAAGAGTGGTTCGCCGGTCTTCAGCAACGCGAACGCCTGATGGTCATGGGCGGCGCAATCGCGCTGGCGCTGATGCTGTTTTATGCAACGATCTGGGATCCGCTGACCGGCGGCGCGCGCGCCAAGGCGGAAGCCGTATCCGACACTCAGAAGACATTGGCGTGGATGCGTCAGGCATCTGAAGACGTCAAGCGCCTGCGTCCGGCCTCGGACCAAGCATTGGCTCAGCTGCCTGCGGGTCAATCCCTGCTGGGTGTCATCGATCAAACGGCGAAATCGTCCGGACTGGGCGCGGCGATGAAGCGCGTCAAACCCGAGGGTGAAAACAAGGTGAGCGTCTGGATGGAAGACGCGGCATTCGATGACATCGTTCGCTGGCTGGAAACTTTGCGCCGCAGCTATGGCGTCGAAATCGACAATATCGTCATCGACAAAAAGAACGTGGTCGGCAAGGTGGATGCCCGTATCGAGTTTAGCGGCCATGCGTAAATGGAAGCTGGCGCTGCTCGGCGTCGTCATGTTTGTGTTCTTTCTGGTAGCGACGCTCCCGGCCGATACCGCTTACGCTTTTATCAAGACGCGTTACGCGTCTGACGCGCCGTTGATCCTCAGCAATCTGCAAGGGACCGTATGGGAAGGGCGCGCCGGGCCCGCGCAAATCAGCGGCCAGCGACTGGATTCGCTCGTCTGGGATATCAATGCCTGGGCGCTGTTGATGGGACGCGTTCAGGCGCGCATCGAGTTTCGTAATGGCGATAGCTTCGGCAGCGCAAACATTTCCCGCGGGTTGACCGGAAACATCTATGCGCGGGATATCGAAGCGCGTATCGACCTGCAACGCATGAAGCTGTTTTCGAAAGTGCTGCCGCTGGGGATGCAGGGGGCACTGCTACTGCACGTCACCGATCTGGCGATCGACCGTCGTTCCATCACCAGCGCCGAAGGTACGTTGGCGTGGGATAACGCCGTAATCACCGTGCCGTCGCGTGTGGATCTTGGCAATCTGCGTATTTCACTGGCCAACGACAGCGACAACGTCAAGGCCACCTTGAGTGATGGCGGCGGACCGCTGAAGGCGGAAGGCATCCTCACGATCGCGCCAGATGGCAACTACCGTTTTCTGGGTGCGTTCGCCGTACGCGATGCCAGCCAGCCGATGCTGGCGCAGGGCCTGCAGTTCCTCGGTCGTCCGGGCGCGGATGGAAAAGTAGCGACAACCAATGCCGGTCACCTTTCCACGCTAATGCCATTCTTCGAACCACCTGCGGCCAATGCGCCGGTGGCCCAGAAGCAGTAAACCGCTCAAATATTCCGGCTCTCAGCCGCTAAGGATCGCGTCCTGTCATTAATGGCGAGGCGCGGCAATGGATCAGAACGTTAACCCCGGGGTCGCCGCGCTCGTGCTGGTTGTTTTCGGGGCGCTGATCGGCGTGGCTTTTTGGGCCAGTGGAGAGATTGCTCGTCACGACGGACCCACCCACCTGCGTGCCGATCCCAACGGCAATATCAATATCCTCGTCCACAATCATCTGGTTCGTCACTCGCCTGATGGTCAGTACCTCTCGACCTACGACATCGGGAAGTTGGGCGTGGAATCGATGGTGGGTGACTTCGCGTTCCTCAGCGACGGGTCGATCCTGATTCGACGTGGCCAATATAGCCCGGGACTCCGGCGCGGATTGGCCATTTATTTCAGGCTCGACAATCCAGTCGAACCGGTTGCGGAGTCCGAAGGGGAAGGGCTGGTTCGCTGCTATCTCGATACCTACGCGTGCACACCGTTCGGGTCCGATCGCGTCGATTTCAATGAAGCGTTTCATCTGTTCATCGACTGGCGTACCGACGACGTGTACGTTGCCGATACCTCACGGCATATCCTGCGCAAGTACGATCGCGATGGACGTTCGACGGGGATTCAGGAGAAAGGTTTCTGGTTTCCCAATCAATTGATGTTGGTCGACGGCGCGCTGTACGTCGTCGATACGAATCACCACAGCGTAAACATTGTCGATGCTGATTCGTCTGTAGAGGCTTCTATTTCCGCTTTTACCTCCCGTTCGTCGAGTGAGCTTGAGGCCACTGGGTCGGAATCGCAACGCACCGCGCGCCCGAAGTCCATGCCGTTGGCATCATCCCGGCGGCTGAAGTTCGGTGAGGCATTGCGCAAGATCAACGTGGCTCCGGGCAACTCCGGATTGGGAGATCATGTCTGGCCTGCGTTTCTCACGCGAACGAATGATCAATGGTGGGTCAATTTGATGGGAAAAAATATGGCTGGCGGTCGCATTGCCCGCTTCGACGCCGACTGGAAATTTCTGGACTCAATCCGACTTCCGCCTGAGGTGGATCCGGGTGTCATGCTTCCGGTCGGAGAGCGCGTGCTGGTGACCGATGCCAAACATGATCGCGTCCTGCAACTGGATTCAGAAGGAAAGTATTTGGAGGATTTTGAGTCGGAAGGCTTGCGTGCGGCGGTCGAGGAAAATGCCGCGCAACGATCGAACTACCAGACGCTCTATTTCGGATCCTTCGCGGTTTTTGGAGCCGGATTGTTGATTGGGATGATTGTTGCCGTAAAGTCGTCGCGCGATGGAAATATCGCTTCCCTGCAGGCCGCAACAACCACAGACGCGTTTCTGGCAGATCATTCAGGTGTCGAATGGATTCCGCGTCCCCGGCTGATTGCCTACTACTTCAAAATTGGCGGCTGGATGATGATTTTTTTCCCTCTGCTTTTGATCGGGCTGATGCATAAGATTGGAGTATTGAGCGAACATGCCCTTCCCATGTACCTGGCATTCGCATCGTTTATTCCTGTCGGGTTGATGATCTTTGGAGTGCGCCGTCAAAAGATCGGAGTTCGGGGAAAAGTGTTGGTTCTATGTGACCATCGTGGGCGCTGTGCGACGGGAACAGGTCCGGCGCTGCAAGTATCGACGGGCTATGTCGCGATCGGTGACGTGGTGGTTGCCCTCGGGACTAATGACTATCCGTTATTCGATCGCCAAAACTTTTCAAAGAACGTGCAGCCCATGCTGGCCGCTGGCCAGAAGATGATGCGTGGAGAGTTGCTGACGCTCCTGCTTCGCGTTTGGGCTCCGCAATGCTGGCTCGTTGTCACGATGCTCTTGATGACCGTAGCGATTATCTGGCTGCAACAACTAAATTTGTGAACCCCATTGTGCCTGACATCACTCTGTTGGGAGATTCGTCACTGGCATGACGCAATGCCCTTTGCGAAGAAGTTTCAGGAAAAAATTATCGGTTTGCGGTACTGTGGATGCGGTGATGAGGCTTGCGAATTGAATGTCCGCCTCATTTTCAAATGTTCGCGTCGCGCAACTATTCTAGAGTCGAAATCTCCTTTCAGAGTCGTCACCCGTGGAAGCCCATCGCAAGAGTGCTTATTTCGTGCTGGTCTCGTCGTTCGCGTTCGCGTCGATGGCTGCATTGATCAAATGGGTTTCAGTCGATGTTCCGCATGAGATGACGGTGTTCTTCAGAAATTTCTTCGGACTCGTCGCGCTTACGCCGCTGCTATTTCGAGAGAACTTCGAAATCCGGACGCGCAATTTTTCGTGGCACCTTAGCCGGGCCGTATTCGGGCTCACGGCAATGTATTGTTTCTTTTTTGCGCTGGGGCGAATGCCGTTGGCCGATGCTGTCCTGCTGAACTATACGGCGCCCATTTTCACTCCGATCATCGCCATGTTCATGTTGAAGGAGGAGGTGCCTCATCAGGTAAGGTGGGCCATCGGCATAGGTTTTGTTGGAGTCGTTCTGATTTTGCGCCCCGGTCACGATTTGTTTACGCCGGTGGCGCTGGTCGGTCTGGCATCCGGAATTTTTGCCGCATTCGCGATGACCACGATTCGTCGAATGTCGTCCACCGAGCCGACCGTGCGCATTGTGTTTTATTTTGCTCTTGCAGGTACGCTCGGATCAGCAATCCCGTTGTATTGGTCCTGGCAATCCGTGGATTTGTCACTGGTCTTTCCCTTGACGGCCATCGGCGTGCTGGCCACGGTGGGTCAGTTGTTTCTGACCAAGGCGTATTCGCTGGCGCCCGCCGCGCGGGTGGGGTCAATAACGTACACAACTGTGGTGTTCGCCGCGCTCTACGGATGGATTTTTTGGAGCGAGGCGCCGGACTGGTTTACCGCATTGGGTGCGCTGCTCGTTTTTGCCGGTGGCATGCTGGCTATCGGGAGAGTCATACCTTTTCCATGGCGAGTTCCACTGGGATAGTTTTCGAAAAACAGGAATTGTGGTCGCGATGAATGGCAGGCGCGCTGACCCGCTTGGATGGATCCCGACGGTGAACAGCGAATTGCGAAAACTTCACCCAGCGGCAGCGACGCTGCAACAGCTCCCCTCGACTCGGTTGCGTCCATTCTTTTTGGCTTCGTACAGCGCGGCATCCGCGGCCTTGAGCAAGGCGTCGAGTGTTGCTCCGTCCCTCGGTGCGTATGCAACTCCAAAGCTGGCCGTGACCGGAATGGTATGGTCCGCGTCCGCCCATGGGCTGTCGGCAAGTGCGGCGCGGCAGCGCTCTGCTATCCTGAGAATCTGATCCCCGTCGGCCTCCTGCAGCAGCAGTACGAATTCTTCGCCGCCCAGACGAAAAGCAGCGTCGCTGGAGCGCAGGCACATGGTGCTGGTGCGCGCAACGAACTTCAGGATTTCATCGCCGATGGCGTGGCCATAGCGATCATTGATCGTTTTGAAATGATCAACATCGATCATGATTAAGCCCAGATTGCGCGAATACCGAATTGCCGCGTTCACTTCTCTTTCCGCGACTTGCTCGAACGCACGCCGGTTCATCAGTCCGGTGAGTGCATCCGTGTGCGCCAATTGATCCATGCGTTTGTACAGCGTCTGCAATGACAGGGCCATTCGATTAATATCTTTCGACAATCCACCCAGCTCGTCGTTTGACATCACTGCGACGTGTTGTTCGAAATGTCCGTCGGCGATCCCGGCGGTTGATTTGCTGATGCTTAGAATTGGGCGTACCAAAAACCGGTTATTCGACCAGAGTGCCACCCCGAAAAGCAGAAAGGTGACAGATGCCGCGCCAATGACGGCCTGTCGAAAACGAGTCTGGACCGTTCCGGTCTCGCGAACCAGATCATCGACCTGGCGGATTTCGTCGTCATGATAATCGCGCAGTTTTTGATTCAGTTTGGCAAAGTGTTCGTCGGTGATTTCATGAAGCGCGGTCATGCGTGCGCCTCGATCGGAGAGGCTGGCGTTGAAGTATTCATTGCTGTGTTTCCGAATTTCGACGAACTGCGCGTTCACGAAATCAAGCACCTCGCGCTCTTCGGAATTGACGACCTTCATGCCCTGGAGTTCCGCAATTCGCGTTTCTAACTCATCGAGGATTTGATTCACTTGTGAATGATGTACGGGTAAAGGCGATTCCATGTCGGCAATAAATGGCCTGGCCAACGCGCTGGCTTCAACCTCGATTTGACGAATTTCCTCGATTTCGTGATAGCGACCCGCAAGGTTCTTGTTGAGATTCATCGACTCGTCGAGCGCCACCGCTGCGACCGCAATGAGCGCGAGAAGGACCAGCGCAAGGAGCGCCATTGGAACCAACGCCTTGTAGCGAATGCTGATCATTGGGCGGCTCAGGAAATTGGCAGCTGGATCGTATTGAAATATCGGCCACGCGGAGGCGATTTCAAGCCGGTACCGGGAAGCTCGGTCGCGGGAAGTGAATTACACACGTGCGGAGCGTGTTTTCATGCCGATGACGCAAAATATTGTCGTCTATAGTTAGTTGCGCGGGAGCGCAATTCGACATTCGGGTTGGCCGTCGTTCCTTAAAAAAGAACAATTACCAGGAATGGGGACGACCATGGCAACCAATGAAAGGCTGTTTATCGAACCACGGCCGACGCAACGCATCGGAGTTATTGTGGTGCACGGCGTCGGCGAGCAGCGCCGCTTTGAACATCTGGAGTCAATTGCATCCAACTTCCACAAGGCGCTCCTCCACGACAGTGCCCACCATGCACATGTCGACGTCCAATCCAATGCGGACGATGACAGCACGCCCGTTGTGGTGCGATGGCGGGGTCAGAATCAAACTCAATTCGAAGCCCACTTTCGCGAGGTCTATTGGGCCGATCTTGATGAGCAACAAACATTGTGGAATTGGCTCAAGCTCGTCGGCTGGGCCATCGCCATGCCGGGTGTGCGGCGGTTCAGCGAAAGCTATTACGAATCCGGAGCGTGGCCCGAAATGCGTTCGCCGCGTCCGGTCGGAAACATGGAATCAATGTGGGTCCGTTTGCAGCTCTTCATCATCTCGCTGTTGTTCCTGATCATGCTGATTTCCGTCGACGTCGGTTACTGGCTGTTGCGCCGCCTTTCGTTTTCGCCCGACTGGCTAGCGCGTGTCCGGTTTCTGATCTACGACCACCTCGGTGATGTGAAGCTGTATCAGGACTGGTTCCGACGGCGTGATGAAAATATCGAAGTGCACGGAGAACGCTCACGTGTCGCGATTCGCCGGCGCATGGTCAAGGTTTTGGTGCAGACCGCGCGCGACGTTCACGAAGGTCGACTCGATGGTTACTATGTCATTGGGCATAGCCTTGGCAGCGTCGTCGCGTTTAATGGTTTGATGGAACACGGCCATGTCCTGCCGAACTATCTGTCGCTGAGCGAGTGGAACGAAATTCCGGTGGCATTCAAGCAGCGATTGCCGGTCGACGCCCCAAATCGGGAAATTCCGATTCGTCCACCCTGGTTGCACCCGTTCGATGCCATTGACCGACGCGCGTTGTTTTCCGGGCTGCGCGGATTTCTCACGCTCGGTAGCCCGCTCAACAAGTTTGCGACGTTGTGGCCTGCGCTTGTTCCGGTGAATGACGATCCGGTATTTAACGAAGTGCCTTGGATCAACGTCGCAGATTGCCAGGACGTGGTCGCCGGAAAAATTTCACTGTTTGCTCCGCATGACGACCCGCATAACCTGGCCGGTCTGAAAATTCACAATATTGAATGGTCTGACCAATGGACGATCGCCACTGCGCACACGCGCTACTGGAAAGCCGGGCGCAGACGCAAGCTGATTGATGCACTGGTTCCGTGGTTTGAAGGGCGGCCCTTCCGATTGCCGCGCGGCCGGCTTACACCGGCGGTCGCCTATTCCATCTACAACGCAGCGCTCGTCGTTCTCGCATTTACGCCGCTGTTGATCCTCGCGTACATGACCTGGCTGCTGCATCAGGCGCCGGATTTTCTGCCGGAGTTCATGAACGATTGGAAAAACACCAGCGATCTCCTGCAGTGGACACAAAATACGCTGGCCAAGCTGGTGTCGATTCCCGGCAAGAGCCTCTATGGTCGCACTGTCGATACCATTTTCTACGGCAGCCTGATCGTAATGATGGCGGCGTTCACGCGTCATGTCTGGGAGCGTTGGCGTTTTCGTCCTCAACGCAAGGCGGTATAGCGACGTCTGCCGCTTGCCCGAAGAATGCACTACGTTTTGGCCCCGTGATTTCTCGGCGCGCCGTCCGTTAAACTCGCGCTATGGCGCGCACGATTACACTTTTTGTTCCGGGTTTTGCCGCATGCCTGGCGGAATTGCGCAAGGCGGCGATTCCGCGTGTTCCCGAATTGGAGGCCTTTTTCGCGCGGGCGTCCAAGACGCAGTCAGTTGTGTCGTCAGCGGACGCGCTGGCTTTTGAATTGTTTGGGCGGCATTGCGAGGGGCGCGTGCCGGTCGGGCCGGTGACGTATGCGTTGGATACGGGCATCGCTCCGGTTAAATACGTCATGCGCGCGGATCCCGTGTACATCGCGCCGGATCGCGATGTGCTGCGCCTGCTGGCTCACGCCGAGCTGAAAATCGCGCGCGACGAATCCCGTTCCATCATCGATACACTGAATCAGCATTTTTCCGCCGACGAATTCAAATTCGAAGCACCGCAGTCGCATCGCTGGTATCTCTCCATTCCAACCGAGCCACGCGTACAATTCCATCCCCTGGCTTCGGCACTGGGGAATTCTGTGGATCCGGTGTTGCCGACCGGCGATGATGCGCGCCGCTGGCACGGTTATCTGAACGAAATACAGATGCTGCTGCACTCCCATCCGGTCAACGCCGAACGCGAGGCGCGGGGTGAACTTCCGCTGAACAGCCTGTGGTTGTGGGGTGGCGGGCAGTTGACTGCCGCTCCCCCCGTTGCGTGGGCACAGGTCTGGAGCGATGACCCGGTGACGTTGGGCCTGGCCAAATTGGCCGGCGTTCCACGCACCGGCTTGGTGGCAAATGCGCGCGGATGGCTGGACGCCGCGGTCACGCCGGGGGATCATCTCATCTCGTTGTCGGAGGCGACCGGGAGTGGCGCGGCCGACGTGATCGTATCGCTGAATGAGCGGTGGGTCGCGCCGTTGTGTCGGGCCCTCAAGGCGCGCGAGATTTCACGAATCACCCTCGTGCTGGATACGGGTGCCCGACTGACAGCGCAAGGCAAGGTGCTCGAGCGTTGGTGGATTCGCCGGCGTCCATTGCAATAAACCGGTATGGGGCACAGGAATCAACGAGTACGAAATCCGAAATGACAAAAATAATCCAACGCCGTGCGGCCCCTTCGGAAATTCCGCTGGCGCACGTGCATCCGGTTCTTTCCCGCATCTACGCGGCGCGCAACGTCGCGTCGAGCGCGGAACTCGAACGAACACTGGACCGCCTCTTGCCGTATCGTGAACTCAAAGGAATCGACGCTGCGGCGGAGTTGTTGGCGGATGCGGTGCAGAAAAATCAGCGCATCGTCGTGGTCGGCGATTTTGATGCCGACGGCGCAACGAGCAGTGCACTCGCCGTGCGTGCGCTACGTGCCATGGGGGCTGCACACACCGACTATCTGGTTCCAAATCGATTCGCCTTTGGCTATGGACTGACGCCGGAGATCGTTGCCGTCGCAGCGCAGCGTCAACCGGATTTGCTGATTACGGTGGACAACGGGATTTCGAGCGTGGACGGTGTTCGAGCTGCCAATGCGAGCGGAATGCGCGTCCTGGTCACGGATCATCATTTGGCCGGCGCCGAATTGCCGGAGGCCGCGGCGATCGTGAATCCCAACCAGCCGGGGGATGCATTCCACAGCAAAAATCTTGCAGGAGTGGGCGTTTGTTTCTACGTGATGCTCGCCCTGCGTGCCAGGCTGCGGGAGCTCAACTGGTTTTCAACGTCCGGTATAGCCGAGCCGAATCTCGCGCAATGGCTGGATCTCGTTGCCTTGGGAACCGTCGCGGATGTAGTACCGCTTGATCACAACAACCGGATTCTTGTGTCCCAAGGCATCGCACGCATTCGCGCGGGAAAGTGTTGCCCGGGAATTGCTGCGTTGTTTGAAGTCGCGGGCCGCAAAGCGAGTCGGACGCATGCGGCGGACCTGGGCTTTGTCGTCGCGCCGCGCCTGAATGCGGCCGGGCGTCTCGAGGATATGTCGCTCGGAATCGAATGTTTGCTCACCGACGATCCGGACCGTGCCATGACACTGGCGCGGCAATTGGATCAGCTCAACCGCGAGCGCCGTGTGATTGAAGAAGAGATGAAGGTTCAGGCGCATGACACGCTGAAACAGATGCGCTTTGAGAACGATCTTCCGCTCGGCGTGGCGCTTTTTGATCCGGGATGGCATCAGGGGGTGATCGGAATTCTCGCAGCGCGCATCAAGGACCAACTGCATCGACCGGTGATCGCTTTCGCACGCGGTAATGAAGGTGAAATCAAGGGCTCCGCACGGTCAGTGCCCGGACTTCATATCCGCGACGTCCTCGATTCGATTGCCACGCGGCATCCCGAATTGCTGAAAAAATTTGGTGGTCACGCCATGGCGGCGGGGCTCACGCTACGCGAGGATGATTTTGAAAAGTTCAGCAACGCGTTCGATGACGAGGTGCGTCGTCACCTCAGCGAGGGCGACCTGCGCGGGATCATTTACAGCGATGGTGAATTGAACCCGCAGGACGTCTGCGTCGAAGTCGCCGAAATGATTCGCGACGGCGGGCCGTGGGGACAGGGATTTCCGGAGCCGGTTTTCGATGGTGAGTTCGATCTGGTGCAACGTCGCATTGTCGGAGAAAAACACCTCAAGATGGTGCTGCGCGCTCCCGGACATAAACATGCCATCGACGCGATCGCCTTCAATACCGCAGATGCAGAGTGGCCGCGAGATGCCCGTAGAGTCCAGGCCGCGTTCCGGCTCGATGTCAACGAATACCAGGGCCGCAAATCAGCGCAGTTGATCGTCGAGTTCGTTCAACCACTCAGAAGCTGAGCTCCGCAAAGTCGCACGACTACCGATTCGCATTAGCGATACGACGGTGGCTCGATCGAATCGACCGCGGGTCTCGCCGATGCGGTTGTTGTCGAAATGCGGTTAACCCGAACAGCATGAGTAGCGGGAGCAATTCCACCGCGCCGCCCCCGACGGACTTCTTGCCGGAATCGGTGGCGACTGGCGCCGGGTCGGACGAACCGCCAGCATTGTCGTTGGTCGCAGGAACCACCGGATCAATATTGGCAATTGTCAGCGTTGACGAGCTGAGCGTTCCTAATGTTGACCCGTTGCTGGGCGATGAAAGCGTTACGATCACTGTTTCTGAGGGCTCAGCCAGTCCGTCGTTGATGATATTGATCTGGATTGTTGCCGCCGTTTGGCCGTTAACGAAATTCAGCACGCCTGATCCGCCTGTAAAATCGCTGCTCACACTGGCCGATCCGCCGGTTACGGAATAGTTCACCGAGATGGGTCCATCTTTGCCGTCGACGCGTACGACGCTCAGTGACACCGTGCCCGAGGTTTCTGTTGCACTGTAACTATCCGATGCGAACTGCACGGTGCCGGGTACGGCAGGATCGTTGTCCACGATGGTTACTTTCGTTTCACTTTGAACGCCAATCGATCCGGATATGACTTCGGTTATTTTCAGGGTGAAATATTCGTCCCCTTCGTAGATCAAATCGTCAATGACAGACGTATCGATTGTTTTTTCTGTCTCCCCATCTGCAAACTCCACGGTGCCCGCGAGGGTGGTGAAATCGACGCCCGGCGTTGCGGTCCACTGTGTCAGAAGATATTTCGCGGTGACTTTTCCGTTGCTTCCGCCGGCCCGAGTCAGTTTGATGCCGAACGCTCCAGCCGACTCTGAAACAGACTCGGCGGAATTCGCAAACTGTATGGAGCCGGCCATTTTCACTTCATTGTCAAATATGTAAAGGGTGCTCGTGGATTGCGCTCCGAGCGTTGCCCCGTTCGTGGGATTCGACAAGGTGAGGCTGATTGCTTCCGTCCCTTCATAGACGGAGTCATCAATCATCGGAATCTGAATGGTGGCTGATGTCTGGCCGGATGCGAGTGTGACTTTGCCTGACGTCGCGGTGTAATCCACGCCCGCAGTCGCCGTGTTGTCTGATGTTGCGAAAGTTGCGCTTACGTCGCCGTCGCTTCCTCCCGTTCGAGTGACTGTTACCGTGCCGTATGCAGAATTCTCAGTTACGGAAAACGTCGGTGAGGAAAACTCCAGGATTCCCGGTTTCCAGTCATTGTCAGTAATCTCTATAGACGCGAGGATCGGCGATCCCAATGCCGCACCACCCACAGGGCCAAACAGGGACAAGGAAGCCAGCTCAGGGGTCTTTTCTTTAACAACGTCGTCGATAATCGTTATCGAAATAACGCGTGGCGTGCTGTCACCATCTGCCCAGTTCAAAACGCCTTCGGAATGTTTGAAGTCTGCTCCGTCCTTTGCTGTTCCGGAGCGCGTGATGTATTTGACGCTGACAGCTCCCTCGCTACCGCCGCTGCGGAGAACTGCGATATCCACGAACTTGTCGGATTCATTCACGGTGTAGGATGCTTTCTCAAATTTCACGAGTCCGGGCGACATCGCCACGCTATTTGCCTCAAACGCGCCAATATCGCACTTGCCGTCGCCGCGACGATAAACGCGCTGGTCACTGAATGGACAAAACGAATTTGCGCCGTTGTCGATCGCCGGACTGTCTGAAGCAAATGCGTGGGTCAAAGTGGCGCCGCCATTTGCAGCAAGGCTGTTGAGTTTTGGGTCGACGCCGACCTGATCCCCGACCGCGATCATAGCGCAGCTGTCGTCGCTATCGATGTTATAGCCGAGGGAGTCAATTTCGCCGTAACAATTCAGGCTGCCGATTGGGTTGGAGACAATCGAGTTTCTCAGATTCAGCAATCCCTCACTCCGGTAGGTGTTCGCCCCTGTCGCTGCGCTGTTGAACGCGATCGTCAGGTTTGTTCCATCTGTGGATGAAATTGACGAATTCGACGGAGCGCCTTGATAGAGTCCTCCGCCGGAGCCCGCGGTGTTTCCGCTAATTGTCGAGTTGACGGCGAAGAGTTTGGCGTCCACATACGCTGCGCCACCGGCCCCGGTCGCGGAGTTGCCGGAAAACAATGACCCGGAAATATTGGCGACGCCTGAGTTCGTAATGCTAAGGGCCCCACCTTTGCTTCCGCTGCTGTTATTGGAGAACGTGGAATCGTAAATGTACAGCGCACCGGTTGAATTGATTCCGCCGCCACCTGTACCGCCGGCAGCGGTCTTATTTCCTGAAATGAGTGTGTGGCTAAGTTCGAGCGTTCCCGCTGATTGCGCAATCGCACCGCCAGATGAAGCGGCGTCATTGTTCAAGAACTGTGACGCAACAAAATACGACTCACCGCCCGTTACAGTCGCACCGCCACCTTGCGTTGCAGTATTGCTTTCGATCGTTACATTGCTGGCGACCAGAGTCCCATTGCTGTAAATCCCGCCACCCGACGATGCCTTGTTACTTTTTAATACGACATTCTCAAGAGTGAGCAGCTCTGAACTTGAAATACCGCCGCCGACCTGCAACGGTATTGATGGTGCGTTCGGAAGGCCGTGCTGTATTGTCAGCGACTTTATCGTTGCTTGGATTATTTGGCTCAGGTTGGATGGCAAATCAAATACACGGTCGATGCTGTTTCCATCGATGATCGTCTCGTTGGTTCCCGCGCCAACCAATTCCACATCGTCAAGGATATCCAGGTCGCCCTGAGCCCCGGTGTCATCGGTCGATCCGCCCAACGAAAGCAGGTAAAGGCCGGCGGGTATCACAATTCGATCGAAACCCGGACGAGCATTTGCTTCCTGAATCGCTGCGCGCAGGGTGCACTTGTTGAGACCAACGATCTCCGCTTCGCAGATTCCGTCGCCGATATTTCTGTCGACATAGTCCGCAGTCGAATCAACGGTAAATTCCGCTGCTTCGACGGGCAAGGTGAGTGCAATCAGTGATGCGGCGGCCACAGACATCAGTGTGTGACGCAAAGGCAAGTACGTCATAACGACCTCGATACAGCGAACGATTTGGAAAAGCGAGCCCCCCGTGGGCTGTCGTAATGTATCGCCACGATCAAAACCGGCGCAATCTTGACACCTGATTTGTCGAGGCTTTTTACAAAGGCAAAGTGGTTGATGGAGTCACCAGTAATTTTGTGTCAAGGGGCGGGCGTGGAATATTTCTGAACTTGAATTGTGATCACAAAGCTGGTCGCCACCAAATAAAGCGGTAACTCTCGTGCGGTTTGTCGGAATCGCCAATTTACGGGGTTTGACAGCAAGTCCAAACGGATGCGGCTTTCCATCGTATGCGTCATGATCGATTGGAACGCCAGACGCCGCATTTCGTTTTGTCTGCTTTCGAACAGTTTGTTGCAACGTTAGAATACGTCTCATGCGCTTAGGAGATTCGTACGATGTCGAAGTGGGTCGTTGCCGCGCTTTATAAGTTTGTTCCCCTGCCTGATGCTCACGAGTGGCGGGCGCCGCTACGTCAGGTGTGCGAGGCGAATGGATTGGTTGGAACTCTGCTGCTGGCGCCGGAAGGGATCAATGGTACGGTTGCCGGGACACGCGAAGGTCTCGATGAGTTACTGCGCGTCCTGTTGCGTGACACGCGATTTTCGGGACTGGAGTACAAGGAATCCTACGCGTTACGAAAGCCGTTCGGGCGCATGAAAGTCCGAATGAAGAAAGAGATTGTTACGCTCGGTGTTCCCGGCATTGATCCAAATCGCGCCGTCGGTGAGTACGTGGATGCCCACGATTGGAACGCACTGATTGCGGATCCGAATACAGTGGTCGTCGACACGCGTAATGCTTACGAGACGGATGTCGGGATGTTTGAAGGTGCGCTCGATCCCCGGACTTCGAGTTTTCGGCAGTTCCCGGAATTTGTGACTCGGGAACTTGATCCCTCGAAGCACAAGCGCATCGCGATGTATTGCACAGGCGGAATCCGATGCGAAAAGGCAACCGCCTTCATGCTGGAGCGTGGTTTCAAGGACGTATTTCATCTGCGCGGAGGTATTCTCCGCTATCTTGAGCAAGTACCGCGTTCTGAAGGATTGTGGCGGGGAGACTGCTTTGTATTCGACGAGCGCGTCGCTGTCGGCTACGGTCTCACGCCCTCAGCTAGCGGGATTTCGAGCCCGCAATAATGCGCTGATTCATCTGGATCAGCTCTGTATCGTTCGATGCGTAGCTGTTCGACTTGGCGGCGAGGTTCGCGGCAAGGTCGCGCTGACCCTGCTGCAGTCGGATGTTCGCAAGGCGATTCCATAACAAGGCGCTGCGCGGCTCGATACGAAGTGCGCGCTCCAGTTTTGCTGCAGCCATTTCGTAGTCGCCACTTTTTTCCTGCCGCATTGCCTCATTGAGAAGTGCCAACGCAGCAGGGTGTGTGCGTCGCGGCGCGTTGTCGCGTTGTGCAGGCTGCACATCGATCGGCAGGTCGCTCGGCGGGGGTTGCGGAATCGCGATTGCGTTGGATGTGTCCGGTACGGGTGCCAAAGTGTCAATGACTGACATGTCGTCGTTGCGTGACGCCGGCGGCGAAGCCGTGCGAGATTGCATGAACTCGGCGCGAGACATGGGTTTTCCCGCGCGTTCCGATGGCGCGGCACATCCGAAAATGATGGTGCCCGCGATCGCTAACGATGTCAGCTTGGCCGCAGCAGCGGCAGGAGATTGTGGGAAGCGAAACCCAAACATCGTCATTGAAATAACCTTTTAAACCAGTTCAGCGTCTTGTCCACTGTGCCACGAAACCCGGCGCAAGAGGAATAGTCTTGAGGCGCGGTACCTGCAATAAAAGCTAATTCAATGGCGCCGCTGCAGGATTCGTCAGCACGCAACTGATTATCGGGGTCAATCCAGACAACGTCCACGTTCTCTGGTGTTGTCCACGTGCCCGGTTGCACATTGATTGATTTGAATATTTCTCCGAACACCCGCAGTGATCCTTCCGCGCCCGTAAGCTTGGCGGGGCGGTTGTCGTCCATGCCCATCCACACCACCGCAAGCTTGTCGCGCGTGAATCCTGCAAACCAACTGTCGCGTAAATCGTTCGAAGTCCCGGTCTTGCCGGCGACCGCGAGTGACTCCGGCACATAGCTATAGAGCGACTTGCCGGTTCCGTTCCGAACGCCGTTCTGCATCATGCGGATGATTTGATAGACATTGGCCGGATCAAAGGCCTTTTCTATTGAGAGCGGGTATCTTTGGACGGGAGACCCTTCTGCCGTCAATACGCTGGTGATTGTGCGTGGCGGCGCGCGAAAGCCGCCATTCGCCAGCGTATGGAACATCTGTGCGACTTCCAGCGGAGTCAGTGCCGGTGATCCGAGTAACAGCGAAGGATAGGGTTTGAGCTCCCGAGTGATGCCGAGTGCGTGCATCGTATCGATCACTTTCGGGATGCCGATGGCAAGTCCGAGGCGCGCCGTGGAAATATTGAAGGAGTTGGCGAGGGCATAGTACATCGGGACCGGTCCGTGCTCCTGTTTGTCAAAATTTTCTGGTGACCAGATTTTTCCGTCGCTGCCTTTGAATTCAAACGCCGTATCGTCCAGCATCGTCACCGGCGTGAAATTCTGCGAGTCCGACAATGCGGTTAAGTAAACGGCCGGTTTTACGAGCGACCCGATTTGTCGCAACGCGTCGCGCGCGCGATTGAATCCGGCGAACGATGGATCGCGACCGCCCACAATGGCCAGGACTTCTGCGCCTTCGACGTTAAGAACAATCGCGGCGCCTTGCAGTTTTCCCTTGGGAAGCCGTTTGTACTTTTCGAGCGCGATTACCTGAGTCTCGACTGCGCGATCCGCCGTGCGCTGTATTTGCGGATCCAGCGTCGTAAAGATCTGCATTCCGGCCGAAGTCAGGTCTTCCTCGCGGTAATCCTGTTGTAGCTGATCGCGAACCAGATCCATAAACGCCGGAAAGGAGCTGTTTCCCGTCGATCCCGCCGAAGAAATACCAAGATCGGCTTTCTTTGCGCGCTCGGCTTCCGCAGGGGAGATGTCGTTGAGTGAAAGCAGCGTGTCGATGACGAGATCGCGGCGTTGTTTTGCGCGTTGTTTGTTGCGGCGCGGGTCGTAGAAGGAAGGGCCCTTGACCAGTGCGACGAGCAATGCCATGTGCTCGGTCTTCAGTTCCGCAAGCGGGCGGCCAAAATAAAACTGCGATGCCAATCCAAAACCGTGAATCGCCCGATTGCCATCTTGTCCCAGATAGATCTCGTTGAGATAGCCCTCGAGGATTTCATCCTTTCCATAGTGCTTTTCCAGTGCGAGCGCCATGATCAGCTCATTGATTTTGCGCGCTAGGGTTCTCTCGTTCGATAGAAAGAAATTCTTTACCAGTTGCTGGGTAATCGTGCTCCCGCCTTGCACCGTTTCTCCGGCGCGCAGGTTGACGAGAAATGCGCGGAGGATGGCGGCCGGCGCTACGCCATGGTGTTCATAAAAGTGACGATCCTCGATGGCAAGCAATGCCTGAATCAGAAGGGGAGGAACTTCCTTGAGCTGGATCAGGATGCGGTCTTCGTGATGTGCCGGATAAATGCTCCCGATCTGGATCGGGTCGAACCGGACCAGGCTCAGCGGTCCGTCATTTGCCGCGCTTCGCAAGTCAACGAGCGTGTTGCCGTCGAAGATCGCACGGAATGGCACAGACGCTTCTTTTCCGTCCCAGAAAGTAAACGCGCGGGTCACAATGCTGAGCGCGTTACCATCGCGGCGATAACTTCCGGACGTGGAAGGCTTTGTCGTTTCGGTATAACCAAGGTCGCTCAGTTCGAGTAACAGCTGGTTTAGCGATAGCGTCGAGCCCGGAAAAATTTCCAAAGGTCGCGCGTAGACACGCGCTGGCAACGACCATCGCTTGCCTTCAAATTTTGTTTTGACGACAGAGTCGAGGTAGGCGACGTAGGCCCAAAACAGCACGAGCAGAGTGGTGCCACCGCCAAAAAGAACGCCGCGCCAGAACTTCGGCCGCGCCGCATATCGGTACCGCAGGGCGGCGACCCATTGGGTGAAGAATTTCATTAGATCTGTACCAAACCGTTTACAAACCGACTCATCCGATAAATTGGGTCGTCAATGCGGCGACGCTAGCGTCACAAAGTGTGCTTAAGCTCACCTTTATGTCGGGACAATTGACAACTCGGCCGGAAAATCCAACGACAATTGAGAAGTCACGTTGGCGAGCCGACTGAAAACTTTGCTATATTAACCGGAAAAATACATCGTCGGGTCAGGAACCTGGCGGGAAATTTCGGGGTGGGACTGGAACTGTTTTTTTTGAGCTGGGAGTAGGGGTCGATGAGCCGTTTCGTGCTGCTGCGTTTGATTGCATTGACGGGTGTTTCTTTTTTTTCGGTCGCTGCGGTTGCCGAGGACGGCGCCACGCCGAAGGTTAGTACGGCGACTGCGAACATCACCTCGACGGTTCCCGCAACCGGAACCATCAATCGAAATGATCCCTTTCCTCGCCACGACACGCTCGTCGAGCAAACCGCGTTCTGGCGAAATGTGTACGGCTACTGGAGCCAGCAGCAAGTTGCATTTCACGACATGGATTACCCGGGAATCGTCTATGAGGTCATCGACCTTCCCGGCTCTCGGTCTGACAGCTATACCGCCGAGCAGAAGAAATTCATTGAAGCGCACCGGGATGATCTGGAGCACAAACTGCGTCAGTTGGAAATCGCCTACAAACTGAAGTCGCCGCTGTCCGACGAGTATCAGGAATTGCTCTCGCGCATTACTTTGGGTGCGAATGAAAGCGCGGTGATTGGTGCTGCTGACCGCTTGCGTTCACAGCGAGGACTCCGTGAACGTTTCAGTCGCGGCATTGAGATATCTGGCCGTTACGAAGATACATTCCGGCAAATTTTCAAGGAAGCCGGCCTTCCGCAGGATCTTGCTTACCTTCCGCACGTCGAGTCTTCATTCCAGGCCAATGCCCGTTCCTCGGCAGGTGCTGTTGGGATCTGGCAATTCACACGTTCAGCCGGTCGCCTGTTTATGAAAGTGAATCCTGCAGTGGACGAGCGTCTGGATCCGGTCGCTGCTGCGCGCGGCGCGGCGCGTTATCTGCGGCGCTCGTACGACATGCTTAATGACTGGGCGTTCGCAATTACCTCGTACAATCACGGGGTCGAAGGAATGATGCGAGCGAAACGCACCGTCGGAGACAATTTTTCCGACGTTGTTCGAAGTTATGAATCAAAGAGTTTCGGTTTTGCGTCCAAAAATTTCTACACGGAATTCCTGGCTGCGCGAGATGTCGCGGGAAGTCACGAAGATTTCTTTCCCGACGGATTGCGAATTGAAGCGCCACTCCAGAATGAAACAGTGATTCTCGAGCGAAAAACATCCGCCGTACAGCTTGCCCAGGCATACGGTATTAGCGTCAAGGATCTTGCTTCGTTGAATCCCGCGCTAAGTCGTCGGGCTGCGCGCGGCGACATACCCATTCCGGCTGGCGTCGCAGTTTGGTTGCCCTCGGACTCAGACGGGAAATCGCCTTCCAAAGAACCAGTAGCCGTTGTGCAGGCGCCAAAAGCGGCGCCGCCAATTGAATCAAAGACTCAACGCGTCGCCGTTTCGCGCAACTATCATGTTGTTCGCAGAAAGGAGACGCTGTACTCAATCGCGCGCCTCTATGGGACCGATGTGTCGACGTTGCGTGACCTAAACGGCATGGCCGACCGCGAACATGTCGTAAAAGTCGGACAGAAGCTGCGCGTTTCTGATCCGGATGCGAGTTCCGCAGCACAGGTGTCACAGGCTGCTCCCGCCACATTGGCCACATCCGATGCCGGTTCGGAAATCATTCATGTGGTCACTAAGGGCGAAACCGCGATCGATATCGCCGCGCAATATGGCGTCAGTCTGAAGTCGCTGTTGCACTCGAACGAGTTGACGAAGCACTCTGTTATTTATCCGGGCCAGAAATTTCGAATTCCCCAACAGTAAGCGAACTTCGATTTCGACTTAAATTGCGTATGCCATGGTACGTTGCGGCGCTAGGGGCAGCCGTCGTGTGGGGACTGCACTACCCACTTCTCGATCACGCCCTGAAGAAGATTTCCCTCACCAGCGCCTTGCTTCTAACGGCGCTTCCTATTTTTGTTCTCGCCCTCGTTAATTTCCGGCAGGTCGCCGCGGACTATTCTTCCGTCCGCCAACTCTCAACTGAAACGCAAGGAATGATCGCCGCAGTGATGTTGACCAGTTTGGTTGGGTCTGCGCTTCTGTTTTTATCCATCGGGTCGAAAAATGCGACGCTCGCCAGTTTGATCGAAATCACTTATCCGTTGTTCGTCGCGTTTTTTGCGTATCTCTTGTTTCGCAGCACGGTGCTGAACCTGAGTGTCTTTGTTGGAGCAGCGCTGATCTTTTCAGGTGTCGCAGTCATCATTTTGAACAATCGCTAGCTTAATTTTTTCGGAGTTCAGAAAACCAAAAAGGGCGCATTTGCGCCCCTTTTTGGTTTGACCAGTACCTGGTGTGTACTGGATTTGGGCTTCGACGTGGGCTACATGCCACCGCCCATTCCACCGCCCATGCCGCCGCCACCCATTGTACCGCCACCGCATCCGCCTCCCATAAACACCTCCGAGTCAAGTTAAGTTGAAATTGCCAGACACACTTCACGTCTTTGCTGTGTGTCCTCAGGCCGGTCGTCGCATCTTCATTCGCGACTCGTTCCCGAACCATGAAGTCACTCTACGTTTTCTATGGATTGTTCATAAGCGGATATCTACGAGTTGAAATACTGAAATAGCGGCCCAAGGAGCTATGCTGAGTAGGTAGCAGCGAAAAATGGCGCGTGAGTAAGAATTTCAAGCGGGCGACTACGGACGTTCACTACCTGCGCGCCGACCACGATTCGGTGCTCGTGAAAAATTTCTGCGCGGAAAAATTCCGGTGAGAATTTCTGAAGCGAAGAAGAATCCAATGGGCTTAAGAATGGCGCAAAGCATGCGTGGCCGTGGCCATCCAGCGGTCTCGTTACGGGCTACGGGCAGTTGACGTGACCCACGATGTTGCCCAAACTTGCACATCCTATTGACCTGCCACTACTTTCGATGAATAAACCCGACGACGCTGAAGTGTTGGTCAAAATTCGCGGCCTGAGTTTTTCGCATGGCTCGCGCGTTATTCTCGACAACGTTGATATGGATATGCAGCGTGGTCACGTGACGACCATCATGGGCCCCAGCGGAACAGGCAAGACCACGCTCCTTCGGCTGATCGGGGGGCAATTGCGGCCGAAGGCCGGGCGCGTCGAGGTGGACGGAAAGAATGTGCCGGACCTGAACCACGACGAACTCTACGAGTTGCGCAAGCGCATGGGGATGATGTTTCAGACCGGTGCGCTATTTACTGACCTCAGTGTCTTTGAAAATGTGGCTTTTCCCCTTCGTGAACATACCCGCCTGCCCGAAGCGTTAATCCGAGATCTGGTGTTGATCAAGCTCGAGGCGGTCGGCCTGCGTGGTGCGCGGACCCTGATGCCTGCGGAACTCTCAGGCGGGATGGCGCGGCGTGTGGCACTGGCGCGGGCGGTTGCTTTGGACCCCATGATGATCATGTACGACGAGCCTTTTACCGGCCAGGATCCCATCACCGTGGGCGTCATCATGCAGCTGATTCGCCGGCTCAACGATCTGTTGGGCCTGAGCAGCATTATCGTTTCACACGATGTGGCTGAAGTCTCTGCAATTTCCGATCGCCTTTACATGATTTCAAACGGGCAAGTCGTCGCAAAAGGTGCGCCCAACGAATTGCGAGAGTCTTCATCAGAGTGGGCGCAACAGTTCCTCAATGGTCGCCCGGATGGTCCGGTTCGGTTTCACTATCCGGCGGAGCCATTTGAAAAAGACTTGATGTCAGCGGCGTGATGCAGAATGGCGGTTTCAACAGGCCGGCCGGACGCGGTCTCAATACGAAATAGCATTTATAAAGAACAATGATTGACTGGCTGCAGAAACTGGGTCGTGGGGGTCTGAGCTTTTTCGAGCGGCTCGGTCGTGGAAATTTGTTTTTGTTTCACTCGCTTATGGGGATCCCCGCGGTTCTTGTTAAGCCTGGGTTGATGATCGCCCAGCTATACTCCGTGGGCGTGTTGTCGGTACAGATCATTGCGATTTCCGGTGTGACGGTCGGTATGGTCTTGGGGTTGCAGATGTTCAATACCTTGACTGACTTTGGTGCGGAAGAGTCGCTTGGTCCCGTCGTCGCGCTGGCCCTGGTGCGCGAATTGGGGCCGGTTCTTTCCGCGCTGCTGTTTTCGGGTCGCGCAGGATCCGCACTGACGGCCGAGATCGGTCTGATGAAAGCGACCGAACAGCTGTCCGGTATGGAAATGATGGCGGTGGACCCGATCAAGCGCGTTGTAGCGCCGCGATTTTTGGCCGGATTGTTGTCGATGCCTTTGCTGGCGGCAATTTTTAGTGCGATCGGTATCCTGGGAAGCTACTTTGTCGGCGTCGGTCTGTTGGGTGTTGATTCGGGTGCATTCTGGTCACAGATGCAGGCAAAGGTGGATTTGTACGAGGATATTTACAACGGCATGATAAAAAGTGTCGTTTTTGGTTTTGTCGCCACGTGGATCGCGGTTTTTGAGGGATACGATTCCGTGCCGACGACGGAGGGTGTGAGCCGTGCGACGACGCGCACCGTGGTTCATACGGCATTTGCAGTGCTGGGTTTGGACTTTGTGTTGACGGCGCTCATGTTTGGAGACGACTAGAAATGATGAACCAACGCGTGACCGAGATTTGGGTTGGCGCCTTCGTGGCCGCCGGCCTCGCGGCCTTGTTCATGTTGGCGATGCGTGTCAGCAACATCAGCGCGTTTGCCGACGATGAGGGTTACAGCATCAAGGCCCGATTCGAGAATATCGGGGGCCTGAAAGTTCGCTCGCCTGTCTCCATGGCGGGCGTGCGCATCGGCCGGGTCGCGGATATCGGATTCGACGCACAAACCTACGAAGCAGTAGTGACGATGCGTATTTCGGGCACCTATTCCACGCTGCCGAAGGACACGTCGGCCAGCATCTTTACGGCGGGCGTGCTCGGGGAAAATTACGTGGGATTGGAAGCCGGAGCACAGGACAAATATCTGAAAGAAGGCGATGAAATAAAGATCACGCAATCCGCTGTCGTCCTCGAGAATCTCATCGGGCAATTCCTGTTTAACAAGGCGCAGGAAGATAAAGGCTCCGGGAGCAAGTGATGGTACGTCCGTTTTATCTGTCCATAGTCCTGGTCGGGGCCGTTCAGGGAGCTTGGGCGGACACGATCACGCTTGACCAGGCGGTCGACCGCGCATTGCGCCACGACGCGCGCGTGCGCGAGCAGGAGCATCTCGTCGAGGCTGCCCGCGGTCTTCAGCAGGAAGCCGAGAATGCCACGGAGTCTATTTTTGACGTCAATTTGTTCGTTGGTCTCGCCCCTAAAACGAACAACGACATCTTCGAAGACACCGATGAAGGCAACAAGCTGAAAATCCGAAAGGACATTCTTGATATCAAGGGTGTCGCGCCTTGGTACAACCTCGATTTCACGGTCATCAAACCCTTGCTGACGTTTGGCAAGGTTGAAAACTACACCGAGGCCGCACAGGCCAACGTTGAAGTGAAGAAGGGCGACGTCGCATTGCAGCGCGCGGCCGTCATTCATGACGTGCATCGCGCGTACTACGGGTTTCTTACTGCGCAAGACACGCGGCTGCTGATGGAGGATGTTCGCGGCCGCCTGGTGAAGGCGCAGGAACTGGTGCAGGGCTGGCTGGATGATGGAAATGGCAAGGCGAAGCAGAGCGATCTCTTTGCATTGCAAACCGCAAATTCGCTGGTGGGGCGTTACATCGCGGAAGCGCAGGGTTATGAAAAAATTGCGTTGGATGGATTAAAGACGCTGACCGGAGTCGGATTGGGTAAAGACCTTGACCTCGCCGACAAGAAACTTGTGCCAGTCGATCTTCCGAAGGAAACCCTCAAGGAACTGCAGCAGCGCGCGCTGACGCAGCGCGCAGAAATCGGCCAGCTCGACGCCGGCCTGACCGCGCGTCGCGCGCTTGTTGAAGCGAAAAAAAGTGAAAGCAATCCGAACGTCTACGCCGGCGTCGCAGGTTCGATTGCATATACACCGGGGCGCGAGGCAACGCAGAACACCTATTTCTATGACGTGTTCAATCATGGCGCTCTTACGCCGATCATCGGGATTCAATGGAACTGGGATAGTGGCCGCCAACCGGCGCATGTCGTTCAGGCGCAAGCCGAACTGAACGCGCTGGTGGAAAAAAACAGTTTTGCGCGACAAGGCATCCCGTTTCAGGTCGCCGAGGCCTATCAAAAAGTTCAATCCTATAAGGCAATGGTCGATGAGCTTGCGCAATCCAGCCGCGCTGGCCGCCGCTGGATGATTTCAAGTTACGCCGATTTTGAAGCGGGGCTTGAAGAGTCGGCAAAAGTCATGACGGCGTTTCAGGGTTACATCCTCGCGCACGCGGACTATTTGCGTACGGTCAATGACTACAACATGAACGTGGTGCAGCTGCGCTTCGTGACAGGAGACCTCAAATGACACGATTGGCTATCGGATTGTTGCTTGCGGCAGTCGCAATGACCGCGCCCAGTGCGGCCGATGCACCTCACCCGGCGCTGGCTTTGGTGATGCAGACCGCCGACAAGATCCAGGCCCAGCTCCGTACTGAGCGTGACAAGGTGGCTAAGGATAAGAAGCGTACCTACGAGCTCGTTGAGGAAATCGTACTGCCGCATTTCGATTTCACCACCATGTCGGCATCGGTGCTCGGCAAACATTGGCGCTCGGCCAATGACGATCAGAAGAAAAAATTCACGCAGGAATTCAAGATTCTGCTGGTTCGCACCTATGCAAAGGCTCTGGTCGACAACATGGATCGCAAGATCAACTACCTGGCGCTTCGCGCGCCGGACGGTGCAACCGACGTCACCGTAAAGACAGAAATTCCCCAGGAAGGGAGCTTTCCCTTGCCGATTAATTACAGCATGGAGCTCATTGACGGTGCGTGGAAGGTCTACGACGTCGATATTGACGGCATCAGCCTGGTTAAGAATTATCGCACCACGTTCTCCAATGAAGTGAAGCAGGGTTCGATCGATTCTTTGATCAAAACGCTGACTGAACGTAACTCCCAGGCTGCGAATGAGTAAGGCGGAGCTCGATATCGCTGAAGGTCGCGTGAAAATCCGCGGCGCTATTGATTTTGACACCGTGCCGGATCTGCTCCGGCAGTCGCACAAGATGTTTTCGCGTCCGGAATCCACAATCGTTGTCGATTTTTCGGAAATCGAACATACCAAGAGTGTGGGGCTCGCGCTGATGATCGAGTGGCTGCGCCAGGCGCGCCGTGCCGGGAAAAAGGTCGAATTCGCACATGTTCCGACGCAAATGCTGGCGATGGCCAAGGCCAGCGGACTGGAGTCCATTCTGGGCCTTCAAAACAAGGACTCCGCAACGTCATGATCACCGCGGAGCAGATTCAACAGTGGATTCAGGCGGGGTTGCCCGGTTGCGAGGCAATCGTTGAAGGCGACGACGGCACGCACTTCAATGCGATCATCGTTTCCGATTCGTTCCGTGGAAAATCACTGCTCCAACAGCAGCGCATGGTTTATTCTGCGCTGGGTGCGCGTATGGCGAACGGCGAAATTCACGCCTTGGCCTTGAAAACTTACACTCCGGACGAATGGGCCGGGCTCCGCAAATCTTGACTTCAGATTTAGAAACCCGATGGATAAATTTGTAATTACCGGCGGTCCACGACTGAACGGCGAACTCCGGATTTCCGGGGCAAAAAACGCCGCTCTGCCAATTCTGGCCGCAACGTTGCTGGCGAATGAAACCGTCACGATCGCCAATGTTCCGCACCTGCAGGACATCACGACGATGATGGAGCTGCTGGGTCGCCTCGGTGTGCAATTTGTGCTCGATGACAAAATGCGCGTTGAAGTCGACGCGTCCGGCATTCATGATTTCATCGCGCCGTATGAAATGGTCAAGACCATGCGCGCGTCGATACTCGTGCTCGGGCCACTGCTGGCTCGTTTTGGCGAAGCCGAAGTTTCGCTGCCCGGCGGCTGCGCGATCGGGTCTCGCCCGGTGAACTTGCACATTTCCGGCCTTGAGGCGATGGGCGCCCAGGTCAAAGTGGAGAACGGTTACATTCGCGCGCACGTCAATGGACGTCTGAAAGCAGCGAATATCGTCATGGATCTGGTGACGGTGACCGGTACCGAAAACCTGATGATGGCGGC
>DKAR01000062.1 GCA_002450895.1 Proteobacteria bacterium UBA6921 | reverse complement strand
CGCATCATCAATTTCTTCCCGGAAGAGCGCCGCAATCAGCTGCTCACCGATCTTTCCTTGAACCTTCAGGCGTTCGTATCGCAACGCCTAATCCCGACCGTGGATGGAAAACGAGTTGCGGCAATCGAAATTCTGCTTGGGTCGCCGCGCGTACGCGAACTTATCAAGCGTGGTGAAGTCATGGCATTGAAGGAAACCATGGAGAAATCCATCAATGCCGGCATGCAAACGTTCGATCAGGCGCTCGTCGCGTTGTATCGCGCGGGCAAGATCAAAGAAGAAGAAGCGGTCCGCAACGCGGATTCACAAAATAATGTCGCATTGCAGATCAAGCTTGGCAAAGGGAAGAACGATGCCGTGTCTTCGACCTTGTCGCTTGTGACTGACGAAAAGCCGGAACTCGAAGGCGACCTGACCAAAAATCTGGTTACTGCAAAAGCGTAGTTTCACGACGCGCTCTGGCGATTTGTGACGAACAAATTCTAATGCTCAGATCCCCGACGCCATTTGTTGTCGTCGCGTATTTCCGAGTCTCTTTGATGTTCTGAAATTCTACTTTTGACGAGTCTCGAATTTCTCTCCCGCTTTTAGGCGCCCACGATTTTGCTTCTGAAAAAAGTTGTCCCTTCCGGGACCCAAATCCCGTCCTCATGCGTCATTACCCGTAAGTGCTCACGCATAACAATTTGGCAGGGCCCGCGTGAGTGCACTTGGACCGACCCTGTCGGAAAACGAAAACGTTCAACTTCAAAGAGGAATCCATCATGTCAGACAAGAAAAAGCTGGTTATCGTACTGTCCAACGGTTTTCACGACGAGCGCGCTTCGGTCGCATGGACCATCGCGAACAGTGGAATTAACACGGGTCTGGAAGTCACCCTGTTTCTGGTGAGCTCGGGCGTCGACTGGGTGCGCAAGGGTGCGGCTGCCGTGGCGCAACTGAATCCGCTGGATCCGACCATCGGTGAAATGATGGACAACTTTCTGACCGCCGGCGGCAAGATCCTGGTGTGCCCGGCCTGCATCAAGGTGCGCGGCTATACTGACAAGGATTTGATTTCTGGTGCGGAAGTAAAGGGTTCAGCCGCGATGCACGAGCTGATCAAGCAAGGTGCGGCGACGCTGACCTTCTAATGGAACGGCCCTGCGGGATAGACGGCCAGGCCCCGGAGATTATTTTTCCGGTTTCCGGGACCTGGTGTCGGGCCTCACGCGTCTATACAGTCAAACAGCCCATGAAAGAGCAGAGCGCAAAAGCCGATTTCAGCCAACGAGTGGAGTCCTGCATGGAATCACTCTACAGCGTCGCGCTGCGCCTGACGCGCAATACCGCAGACGCCGAGGATCTGGTGGCGGAGTCGGTGATCAAGGCGTGGACCGCGTATCCGACACTCGAGGATCGGGAGCGTTTTCGGCCCTGGCTGTTTCGAATTCTCCATAATGGATTTGTCAGCACGTATCGCAAAAAGCGCGTCCGATCGAATGAAGTCGCCATCGAGGATTATTCCGACGATGACGACGAGGATGTTTCGAATCTGTTGATCAAGCAGTCTGACGAATTCTTGGTGTGGTGGGGGAATCCCGAACGCGAATTTGCAAACCGGTTGCTCGGCGAACAAATTCAAACGGCGATTGACGAACTACCGGAGGCATTCCGGATCACCGTGGTGCTCGTCAATGTTGAGGGATTGTCTTACGACGAAGCGGCAGACGTGCTGGGTGTCCCGCCCGGCACAGTCCGCTCACGGATGAAACGGGGGCGAACGCTGCTGCAAAAAGCGCTATGGCAGCAAGCGAAAGAGGCGGGACTGATTGAGGGCGCCGATGTAACAGGGTGCGAACTATGACGAACCACAATGACGAAGTGGGTGATGACGACATCGGCTGCATCGAGGCCATCAATGGGCTCTACGCCTACCTTGACGGTGAGATCGATGACCGCAAGTCCATCGAGGCGATCGAGAGCCACCTTTCACATTGTAAACACTGCTTTTCTCGAATCGAGCTGGAACGTGCGCTGAGCGAAAGGTTGAAGAAGTCGGGTCTCGGAAAACCTCCCGAGCGCCTGAAGAATCGCCTTCGTGATCTGATGGACAAGTTCGACGACGAAGAGTGATGCCACTCGATGAGTCGAACCCTATTCGCGCTGGCGATGCTGCTGTGCTCTGTAACAGTGGTGGCAGCCGAAGGTGCAGTGACCTATGCACCGGGTAAAGTTGTGTACGACTTTTCGAGCCCCGATCCGCAGATGCTCAACAACATACTGGATCGGGCCAGCGCCCTGCAGAACATCTACGGTGGAAATTCGTTCGACGCGTCGATCGTGATCGTCATTCACGAAGGCGCGATTCCGCAATTTGCGCGCGGAAAGCCTGCGCGAGACGAAGCCACCATGCGCCGGGTGGCGAGCCTCGCGACCGGAGAAGTGATCTCGTTTCGCGTGTGCGCCATGTCCGCGCGGATGCAGGGACTGGGTGCTGAAGATTTCGACAAATTCGTCGCGCTCGTCCCGATGGCGGACGCCGAGATAGTTCGATTGCAGCGTGACGGTTACGCGTATCTACGCTGATTCCGGTTGTCGCCGCTCAATCGCTGATTCACACGCCGGCGATATTGCCCGTCGCACTAAAAAGGGCTCCCGCGCGCATTCGCAGCGGGAGCACGTGAAAGGGCAAAATTATTGACCGACGGAGGCTAGTTGGTATCGCCCTGCGTACCGTCAGATCCGCTCGCGCCGCCTAACCCATCCAGGCCACCTGTGCCGGGAGCGGCAGCCGAAAACGAATTATCGTTGTCGATGGTGGGCGAGGAGCTTGCCGCCTTAAATATGCCGTAGGAATTTCCGCCGCCTCCGCCGCCGCCCGCGCCACCAGTGCCACCGGTTCCGCCCTTGCCGCCGCCGCCGCCACAGCCACCATCGCCGCCGCAGGTGCCGGAGCCGGCAAATCCGTTCTGGCCAGCAGCGCCCGATCCACCCGCGCCGCCCTTGCCGCCATTCCCGCCACCCTGGGTGTTGAGAACGTTGTTCGATATCACGGGTGATGAGTTCGTCAGGAGGATCGCGTAGCTGCTGCCGCCTCCACCGCCACCGGTGCCGGGCGCACCCGCGCAGCCGCCGGCGCCACCCGCGCCACCTGCATATCCGTATCCGACGTAGTTGTTGACGTGGAGAAAGTCCCAGTAGTCGTAACCGCCGCCGCCACCACCACCGCCACCACCGCTGCCCGGTGGAGCGATGCCGCCCGTGGAACCGGATTGCGCGGCTGCGCCTCCGACACCTGTAGAACCAGCCGGGCTGTTGGCGCCATTGTCGCCCGTACCGCCAGCCGAGCCATGTCCATTACCGCCGTTACCATCTCCGCCTAAGCCGGCCGAGCCACCTGCCGCGCCACTCGGACCGCCGCCCACGCCGCCGGTTGTGCCGTTCCCCATACCGTAGCCCCGCACACCGGCCGTGCCGCCCGCCGCGGAACCGGAACACAGCGAAAAACTGGGCGTTCCGTTCGTGCCCACGCTTCCATTGCCACCGTGACCCGCGGTGATCGTATTGCTGGAAATGTGCAGCTGATCGCTCGAAGACGTTACAGAGATTCCAACGGAGCTAATGCCGGGGCCTGCGTTAGCGGAGTTAATAGTGAACCCGTCCACCACTGTCGCCGTGGTGATATTGCTGGCTGTCATCGCCGTAGTCGCGCTGACAAGCAGGCTTGTTGGTGTTGCCGCGGTGCGCGTCCAACTGGAAGGGGTCGTGCAGCCATTCATGTCGCAAGACTGGCTGACCGAGAAGCCCGCATACAGGCTCACGCCATCGGCCAGAGCAATGGTGCTGGAGGTATAGGTGCCGGCCGCGACGTAGACATCGGATTTCGGAGCTGTCGTTTGCGCCTTGGTGATGGCGGCCGCGACCGTTTTCAGAGGCGCCTCCTTCGTGCCGCTATCCGCGTCGTTGCCGTTGGGGAAGACGAACAGGGCGTGGGCCGCGTCCCGCAGTACGGTGACATCGACTGTCCCGATCTGATTGTTGGCATCCGAGTCGGTCACCGTGAGCTGGAATTGCAGTGTTTCGGCGCCGCTGGCCGGAGCGACAAACGACGGAGTCGCAGTCTGGGCGCCGGTCAGCGTGACGGCTGTGCCCGCCGTTTGGGTCCAGCTGTAAATGAGCGGGACGTTGTTCGCGTCATCCTCGATATCCGTCGCCGAGCCGCTTAGCTGCACGGAATCGTTCCAGCTCACATGCTGTGGCGTGCCAGCGCTAACGACTGGCACGGTATCGCTGATCGTCGTAAAGTCGAAGGAACTCGCCGCCAGAGCGTTGCCGGCCACGTCGGTTATGCCGCTGCCGAGGTTCAGCGTGTATTGAGTTGATGCGAGCAACGTGCTGTCCGGCGTAAACGTGATCTCGAGTTGCGCCGCGTTGTACGCTACCGACCCGGTGACGGTATTGCCACCGGTGCTCAGCGAAACGTTGGCGGCGCTCACCGTCGTCGCATTCAGCGCCTCGCTGACGATGATCGAAATCGCCGCATTTCGGTTTACATTCTGCTGCGCATTCGTGGGTGTTGTCGTGGAAATCGACGGTGGCGTTGTATCGGCCGGCGATCCGCCGCCCCCAGTGTCGCTTCCACTTCCACCTCCGCCACAGGCGACAATTAGCAGTGTTGGAAACAGAATCGCGAGACGGCCAATCCAGACCTTCAAGCTCATTTGAAACTCCTCACCGACGAATGTATTCACCGAGACCTCCCGCGACTTTTGCTGTGGCTACGTTGCAAAGACAGATGTTTCAGGGACGAGTTGATTGACCCGACCGGTTGCAGTACCGCGACCGTTCAGTCAACGTCCATGTGGGGAATTGCGGGGTTGGCGTGCTGATGGTGCGAAGCTTCCTGACGACGAACTTCGCGGGGAATTCTCTACAGCCTACGCTAACAACGTGGTGTAACCGTCGATCCAATCAAGCCATCTCTTCCCATCATGGCGTGGATTGGCGGGCCACGACCAGTTACTAAAGAGTAGTGGTCAAGACTGTGTTTGCTTCTCTCAAGGCAATGATTTTCTGGAACAACGGCTGGGCGGATTGTGCGCGGGCGTGATCTTCCGGTGTATCAATTCAGACTCGGCACGTCGTGTTTTGCGTTAGAGATCGTCTTAACGGTACCGCGCTCACCGTTCGGATTGCTGTGCTCGCGCGGCGCTACGACATTCGTGTCGTGTGAAAAAGAAAGGCCACCTCAAGTGAGGTGGCCCGGGTTCTTGGAGCCGGCGTGAGGCTCCCGTTCGAGCGTTGCCCGTCGTGCCAGCGGCTACGGGGCTGTCACCTTGACCGAATACGAGAACGCGATGGTTCCGCCATCTTCGCCACCGACATCCGTATAGAGCGACCATGAAACTGAGGAGTCGCGCGGGTAAGGGACGTCAAGGGAGAGGCCCTGGATATCAACGTCCACGGCAACAGTATGGCTGTCATCGTTCCCGTTGCAGTTATCCAAGTTTTGGTCAGCGCATGTTGTTTCGCCAACGGTCGCATCCCGCTCACCAGCGGTGAGTTGCAGCGTGACTTTGGTCGCCGTGTCCAGGACATCGACAGAAGCGGTTATATAGCCACCCCTTTGCAGGAGGTCAGGATTTGTTGGATCTTCCCAAGTGTTGATACCTATGGATTGCCAGAGAACGTAGCCCGGCGTTAACGATCCGGACGAGCTGCCGCTAGTCGCGGTTATGACATCCGTATTGGATTGCAATGGTGTTAAGTAACGCGAAGCGATCAATTCATTGTTAAAGCGGACGGCAAAGTACGGCTCGCAATTGCTGAATATCTTGGAGGAGAACTCCTGGCTTTCGCGGTAGTCAACACAACCGCTCGCCAGAGATACCGACTTCATGGTGATCGTCACCCTTTTCAGCTTTCCTGCGGTTGCGGCGCTGGCCAGCGACGATGCGCTGTCGTACATGTAGTAGAAAATGGTGCCTCCGTCCGAATACTCGGACAGCACGGCATAGCGATACTGCGTGGTGCGTTCCAGATTCGAATCCGTGAAATTGTAGGACGTACTGTTGTTGTCAGTGCTCTTTATGCCAACGACTTCCCAACAGTTGGTTACGGCTCCGCAGGCCAACCAGCTTCCCACGGATGGCAGGATTGCGCTTGCCGCCGGGGCGATGGCCGGAATCTCGGTGCCGAACGCAGGCGAGCTCGAGATCTGGCGCAGCACAATGTCACGCCCGGAATTGAATCCGCCGTTCCAGGTATGAGCCCAGGCCAAATCGACCTTGCCGGTCGTGGCGTCGATATCGGTAAACGTGGCCTTCAGATTCTGCGCATTGAGCGCGAAGTTGACCTCGAGCGGATTGGGATCGTCCTTGTCGTTCAACAGGTCGCCGTCCGTATCCACCTTGCGCGGATCCGTGCCCGCCGCGAATTCCTTGTCATCGGTCAGTCCGTCGCCGTCTGTATCCGCCTTGGTGGGCGATGAGGTTACGTACCGGGAAACGTTGGCGGGGAATGTGACCTTCCAGCCTTTAAACACTTCGAAACTGTCGGTGAGTCCATCGCCATCGGTGTCGGCCTTGCTGGTATCGGTACCGAACATCGCTTCAAGGCGTTGTCCCAGGCCGTCGCCATCCGTGTCGATCTGGTAGACCAGATGCAACACATCGCCGGCCTTAAGCGTGATCGAATCGAAGTCGTACGCACCTTTGTAGCTGAACAGGTTCGCAACAGCCGTTCCGGAACTGGTCTTGGTCTTGTGCAGCACGATCCAGCCGGTGTTGGTGTTGTCGCCTGAGATGCTTTCGACTGAATCGAGCCCGCCGTTTGCGCCTACCGTATGCGGGATCTTGAGAATGTCTTTCAGAACGGATCCCGCGGAAACGGTCAGAACGCTAGGTTTTCCAACGGTTGAAACCAGGAAGCGGCGTTCCGGTTGGCTGAGCGCCTCGTCGTAGTCGATGATCACCGTCGCGGTGCTGGCGTTCACCTGCTCGCGCGCGAAGGCGAAGGGTGTGCCATTGATGTCCTTCAGTTCGTAGGCGGAGACGCCCACTTTCATGCCGGTGGAATCCGCCAGCAAGCTCTTGACTGTCGAGGCATCGACGTCGGCGGCGGAGAAAATGATGGTTCCCGTGGACTCGCCACCGGCCAATGAAATGGACGGGAATCCGCTAACGCCGTTGCTGTCGTCATACGTCAGATTGCTTACCGGCTTCAAAATGGCGGTGCCGGATTTGCTGACCATTGCGGCGGACAGACTCAGATCATTCAGGGTGAAGGAGCGGTTTCCGAAATTGCTGACCTTCACGGCCGTCTTGATGAAACCGGATGAAACGCTGACCGAATTGTTGGTTTCGATGGAGCTTGCCTGTTCCAGTGTTTTGCTGTTCTCGCTCGTTTGCGCGTTGGTCCACGAAAAAGACGACTCTTTCGACGTGGAGTTGGTGTAACTGCTGCTGTAGGTATTGTTCACGCTCAGCGATAGACTCGGCTCTAGTCCGATGGTGATTTCGGCGCCGAACGAGAGTTCCGAGCCGGTGGTGGACGCGGATTCAATCACGGTTGAATTGCTGTTGGTCTTTTCCGTCGTCACAGCGCTGGTGTTGGACGTCGAACGCGACGTGGACGCGGAGTTCGAGCTGCCGTTGGTCAGCTGGTATTTCAGCGCGATGTCCGGCGCGGTGACGATGTTGATGTCGATGATCGGAACATCGGCAATCAATGGGTTGTATTTGAAGTTGTCCAGCGCCGGGTTGAAGCTATACGTCACGATTTCGTCGAAATCGGAGATGCCGTCACCGTCGGTGTCTGCCTTGATCGGCGATGTGCCGTAGGTGTTAATTTCTTCGAAGTCGGTCAGGCCATCTTTGTCGGTATCTACGCCGGAGTCAACTCCGCCTCCACCGCCGGTGGTGTTTGTTGTATCGCTGGGAGGATTATTCTGAGGGTCTCCACCGCCACCCCCGCCGCCACATCCCTGAAGCGCCAAAAAACAAAACAACAATGCTGCTGAACTCAAATCCGACTGTCGACTCATAACGCCCTCAAACAACACGAATGACAAATAACGAATGCGGTTGCTTTCTGGTCGAGTTGACTGACGCCGTTTGAGTCCTGTTCAGTGCACCGAGTGCAGCGAATGAGGAGAACCGCCGTATCGCAACATCCAGATTTGGACGCGAATTGCGCGCTGTCTTTTCAACCGAGCGCTATGCGAACAAACACTTTAATAAGCCCCGCTACCCCAGCGAACAACGCGCGGGAAGAACCCGGGCGCGGCCGCGCGCGGAATAGTGGCTTACGACACATACTCGTGAACAGATACTAACTAGTAGTGGTTCCCGATAATCCGGGAGCGGTTTGCAGGTATATCAAGGTGAGATTTGGTGGTGAACGAATGTCTTAAAGCCGCGCGTTCAACCACAGCGCCATGAATTCCGTACGCCCGCGTACCCCGAATTTTCGGTACACGCCGGTGACGTATTGATGGACGGTCGATTTCTTGAGCTTCAATTTTTCGGCCATCTCTTTTTCGGCGAGACCCGCCAGGATGAGTGGCACGACCTTGTGTTCGGCGGGGGTCAGACGTGATTCCACCATGCCGACGCCGTGACTCAGCAGCAATTGGCGGTGGAACCATTTGATGCCGCGCAAGGCTTCGGCGGCCAGGTACAACTCCTCCTGGGTGAAGAAGCGACCGTCGTGCTTGTCGAACAGAAAGTACGATTCTGTTTGCGGCCCCACCGGCATGACGATCCAGATGCGGTCTGTGATGCCGACTTGCCGATAGAAGAAATCGTAGTGTTCCGTTTTGCTGAACGCATCGAGGTCAACGATCCCGGTGCCCAAGCTGTACACGCGGAATTCGCCAGCTCCAGCAATTGCGACCCGGCTTGTTTCGCCGGGGTCCGCGTTGCGGACTCGTCTTGCGTCCGCCAAACGGTTCGGGCCGCCGGTCAGTGCCATGTTCAACACATCGACGCAACGCACGCGCCAGCCGGAAAGTGCGTCACTTTCCGCCTTCTTGCCATCCGCGAATCGCACGGCGCCGATCCAATAGGAATTCTGCGCATTGATCATCGCGCAAATGCGGCGCATGCAGTGCATCAGGGCGTCGCGCGTGGCGTCGGCGCCGAAGTCGGCAAGTTCATCCCATAACTTGTAAATGTCATCTTCGTGTCGCTGTAACGCGACTGCCGACTTGTTCTTTCGCGGACGACGGTGGCGGGGCACGGCATTGCTTGCAGACGGATCTGACGCGAGCGGGAGCTTTGTTACCTTCGCTGTCATAGTGGTTATCGAGACAACCTCGGGGTTACGAATTCGCGCGAGCAATGCATCAGCTTCGTCCTGGCGCATACCTGGGGGCGACACCGGCGACCGCGATTCCGCAGAAGTGAGCCGACGCGGGAGTAGCATCGAGCCGGCTGCTCATATACCACCGCGATGGAGGCGCAGTCCACCGGGAAACGCGGCCTTGCATGGCGGGGCATCGGGGGCTGCCGTCCTGGCCGGCGATGGTCTTGCGTGCCTAGAGCCGGGCGATTCATGAACGGCACACCTTTCGCGCAGCACAGGCCGCGACCGGCTACCGTGGCGCGAGCAGTGTGTTCCTGTTGCACACGCGACGTGGTCCACACGGATGTTTTTGGAAGCAAAATTTCCACGGCGATGGGTGCCTTGAACGGTGAAAAAACGGGGCGCGCTACGACGTCGAGCCGGTGCCATTGGTATCGGAATAGGGGCTGTGGTCTTGAGGTGCCCGACGGATTCCGGCCGGTCTCGCGCCGGTTCCTGATTCCATGCAATACTCCGTAGCGCCAAGCATTTGCCGATGTCCATGGGGATCAATAACCAGAGCAAGAACTTGGCGTACACGTCGGTATTGCGGGGGAGGTTGAATTTCAATGGTATCGCTTGTAAAGGGGCGAGGTGTCGACCGTCCCGCATGGTTTTATTTGTCTTCGTTCAGAGTTGTCTACCCGAATCCACATAACGGTTCGGCAACCCGGTTCACCCCGTATTGCGCAGGTCGGCAACGACCCCGACAGCGGTTCTGGCTGGCGGCAATCATTGCCGCGCTCACGTGCACAAGCCTGCACGCAGCGGAAGACGACAACAACACCGAGCGCGACCGGCTGACGATTGAAATCACCCCGCTGCAGACTCGTTCCTCCAGTACTCAGGATGTGGCAACCACGTCGTCCTTGTCGGAGCAACAATTGGATTCTGCCGCAGTGGCAGGTACATCCGACTTGCCTCAGCAGATTCCCGGTTTTGTGTTTCCGACCAGCTCCGGTTCAGCCGAACCGTATTTGCGCGGCATCGGCGGCACGGTTTCAGCCGTCGGTGACTCGAGCGTGTCAACATTTGTGGATGGGGTTTTTCTCACGCGATCAGTCCAGGCTTTGCGGGATTTTTACGACACACAGCAAGTCAATGTACGTTTCGGGCCGAGTGCCACAGCATTTGGACACAATGTCGAAGGCGGCGCGATCAGCATCGTCACGCGGGATCCTGGACCGGAACTCGGGGCCTCTGCTGACGTGTTGTTCGGCAACTATGCGCAGCGCGAAATGCGCGCAACGATCAACGCGCCAATCGGCGATTCCGGATTCTCCGCACGTTTGGCGGGTGCGGTGATTCGGCGCGATGGCTTTTCAGAGAACATCTATCTCGACAAGGAGATCGATGATCGCGACTACTACAGCTGGCGCTTCAAGATCGGTTATCGCCGCGATTCGAATTTGAAGATCGTCGTCAGCACCGAGCAAAGTGTGCAGGACGATACTCGGGGAATGGGCGGGCAGCCGGATCCAGATATTGGTGTCAACGGCGGTTTGCTGCTTGGAGGTACCGTGCCAGCAGACAATCGCGACGTGATGCGCAACGTCGAAGATCGCCAGGACAATGAAAGAAATCTAACCAATGTGCGATTGAACTGGAATGCCGGCATCTTTGAATTGATTTCCACGACCGCGATGCAGGAAACGAACGTCAGTACTGTGACCGACCTGGATGGTACTGAAATCAACTACTCATCCCGCTATGTCCTGATCGATGCAAACGCCATCAGCCAGGAGTTGCGCGTTCGGTCCGTCGGTGGCCGCGCGCTGGCGTGGGAAAGCGGACTCTTCTATCAACGTGAAGAAATCGACAATACGCTGGACGTCCGCTTGCCATTGCTTGGATTCAAAAGCGTTTCGCAGAGCGATGCCGTTGATACGACGTCGGCGCTGTTCGCCGCGCTTTCGTGTGAACTTTCGACTCAGTGGCGCGTTCGTAGCGGATTGCGCTACAGCCACGATGCGCTCGAACTAGATCTGACGCAGCAAGTTACCAGTCCTCTGGGCAACAGAACGATACCGTACCAGGCGAAGAACGACTGGGATACCGTCACCCCGGAGGTCGCGATTGTCTTCAGTCCCGCGATGTATCGTTTCTTCTATTTGAACGTCGCGCGTGGCTTCAAGTCCGGCGGCTACAACGCCTACGCCGCGGAAGCGTCGTATTCGCCTGAAACGCTGACCGCATATGAGACGGGCACACGCCTTGAGTTTCCCAGCGTTGCCATGCGGCTGAACGCCGCGTTGTTCTATTACGACTATCGCGACATCCAAATCGTCACGCTGCCGCCCGGGTCGCCGTCTGGCACGCTGCCGATCGTCGACAATGCCGCGCGGGCGAGCGTGCGCGGTCTGGAATTCAAGGCCACGTATCAGCCGGGTGACTTTTCCTTGAATGCTGGCGCAACGTTTTTGGATGCGAACTTCGATAAATTCGACTCGGTGGATCCGAACAATCCAACGAATGATTCCGACCGTTCCGGTGATCCGCTTCCCAACGCGCCTGATCTCTCTGCGGTGCTGGGTTTAGACTACCTGTGGCGCGTTCATGCCGCAGGCGGCGTGCGAATGGGGCTGGACTATCGCTATCAGTCAAAGGTGTACTTCAATCCCTATGCGGATCCCGCCGTATCCCAGGGGGCGTACTCTCTGATTAATGGAACCGTTCGCTACATTCCAACGTCGGGGTTCTGGTACGCGGAATTGTGGGGTCGCAATCTGACGGACAAGGAATACGCCCAGAACGTCATTCGGATCGATCCTTCGGTCGGAACTCGGCGCGTCTGGGGCGAGCCAAGGACCTACGGCATTCGCGTCGGATTTAAATTCTGATGTCGCCGCTAGCAGCTTGAGCATTTCATAGCCAATCGAATCGCAAGGCGGAACTCTGGTCTTGCGTCCCGCCCGGCAAGTCCCGAAACTTACTCGTCATGAATCCCGCGTTCGTCCACCTGCACGTCCACTCGGAATATTCGCTCGTCGACGGCATTGTGCGCGTCGAGGATTTGGTGAAGGCGGCGGCCGGCGCCGGGATGCCTGCGGTTGCAGTGACGGACCAATCCAATCTGTTCGCGCTGGTGAAGTTTTACAAAGCGGCCCTCGGCGCCGGGGTGAAACCCATCGTCGGTGTGGACTTGCTGGTGCGCAATTCGGCCGATGCCAACCAGCCCACGCGTCTGGTGTTGTTGTGCCAGAACCGTGTCGGCTATCTGAATCTCACGCGCCTGATTTCACGCAGCTACATTGAAGGCCAGCACCTCGGCCGCCCGATGCTCAGTAAAGAATGGCTGGAAGGTTCGACCGACGGCCTGATTGCGTTGTCGGCGGGGCGCGACGGCGAGGTGGGGCATGCGCTGCTGGCGGGCAATGCTTCGCTGGCGCGTCAGCGGCTGGATGATTGGTGTTCGCTGTTTCCGGATCGCTTTTATCTGGAGGTGCAGCGCACCGGGCGACCGCGCGAGGAAGAGTTGCTGGTCGCCACGGTGAATCTTGCGCTGGCAAGCCATACGCCCGTGGTCGCAACGAACGACGTGCGCTTTCTGGCGCAAGACGATTTTGAAGCCCACGAAGCCCGCGTGTGCATCCACGACGGCCGCACGCTGGACGATCCGCGTCGGCCGCGGCTGTATTCGGAACAACAATATTTGCGCACGCCGGAGGAAATGGTCGCGCTGTTCGCTGATTTGCCCGAGGCGCTGGAAAACACCGTCGAAATTGCGAAGCGCTGCAATCTCGAACTCACGCTCGGCAAGAATTACTTGCCGGATTTTCCGGTGCCTGTAGGCAAGACGATTTCCGAATTTTTCTCGGACGAGGCCGGCGCGGGACTCGAGCGTCGACTGCCGCTCTTGCTCGACGCCACCGCGCCGGATTTCAGCGAAAAGCGCAAGCCGTACGATGAGCGGTTGCGCATTGAAACTGAAGTCATCGGCAAGATGGGGTTTGCGGGATACTTTCTGATCGTCGCGGATTTCATTCGCTGGGCGCGCGAGAACGGTGTGCCGGTCGGTCCGGGTCGTGGTTCAGGCGCCGGTTCGCTTGCCGCGTATGCGCTCGGCATCACGGATCTCGATCCGCTTAAATACGATTTGCTGTTCGAACGTTTCCTGAATCCCGAGCGCGTGTCGATGCCGGACTTCGACGTCGACTTTTGCATGGAAGGGCGCGATCGTGTGATCGAGTACGTGGCGCAGCGCTACGGTCGCGACAAGGTCTCGCAAATCATCACCTACGGTTCGATGGCGGCGAAGGCGGTGGTGCGC
>DKAR01000217.1 GCA_002450895.1 Proteobacteria bacterium UBA6921 | reverse complement strand
TCGAGGTCCCACTGCAGCTCCTCGGCTGATTTCCCCATTCCCGCCGTGCGAATTATGATCCCCATATTTTCAGGGATCGTGAGAGAGGAGAGGGCCTCCCGGGCGTCACTGCGTTCGTCGCCGGCAATCTTGCGCGAGACCCCTCCAGCGCTGGGGTTGTTGGGCATCAGGACAAGGTAGCGACCGGCAAGACTGATGAAGGTCGTTAGTGCAGCACCCTTGTTGCCGCGTTCTTCCTTGTCAACCTGTACGAGGACTTCGATTCCTTCCTTAAGCACTTCGCGAATATTGATCTTCCCGCCACTGAGATCGACAGACGGGTCGAAATACTGTCGGGAAATTTCTTTTAAGGGAAGGAAACCATGACGTTCAGCGCCATAGTCCACGAACGCTGCTTCGAGACTGGGCTCGAGGCGGGTAATGCGGCCTTTATAAATATTGGATTTCTTTTGCTCTTTTCCAGCCGTTTCAATATCAAGGTCATACAACTTCTGGCCGTCCACCATGGCCACACGCAACTCCTCCGGTTGAGTTGCGTTGATCAACATGCGTTTCATTTGTCGTTATTCCGTAGCGCGCTCAACCGCACGAGGGGCGGGAGGAAGGGACTGCGCGGGCGTGAACTTGTTTTCAAGTTCGAGCGGGTTTGCGCTCTTCGCCTTCGCATTCAACCGTAACCCCCGACATTCGCGGGAGCACGCGCTATTGTTCGTTAGTACTCAGTACCTGCACTTTGAAGCGCGGGTACCATGGGGCGTGGGCCGAAGCCATTGCGCCGAATTGTCTGCGACGGGGGCGCATACATGCTTTTCCCGCGGCATTCGAATAGTATTACGGCACTTTTCCAATGAGCTTCCGGTCCACTTCTGTCGCATTCGCCGATTTGCACCGTTTACGATCGCTTTGCTATGCGGGTTCGCGGTTCCATAGGCTTCCTAGGAAACCGCGGCGGGTGCCTTTGCGGCTGCGCGCGACAAAAAGTAACTTACTGATTCTAACATGAAAGCACGAACTGGCAAGGAAACTCCGGCTGAATCAAATCGGGCGCGCACCAAAGTGGAAGTCGCGCCGACGAAAGTCCAGTACGTTACGGTGCAGCAGAACGAAAACGGCCAGCGCATCGACAATTTTCTGGTCGGAATGCTTAAGGGCGTCCCCAAGAGCCATGTGTATCGAATCCTCCGTAAGGGAGAAGTGCGCGTAAACAAAGGGCGGGTGAAGGCGCAGTATCGGGTGCAGGTCGGGGACGAGATTCGTATCCCTCCAATTCGCCTGTCTTCTTCCGGCGATACGGCCAATATTCCTCTGGACCGTGCCAAGACACTCTTAAATGCGATCCTGTATGAAAACGCGGATGTGCTTGTGATTGACAAGCCCTCGGGGTGGGCGGTCCATGGGGGAAGTGGTATTCCCTATGGCGTCATTGAGGCACTGCGGGTTGCCCGCAAGGATTTGCCAAATCTTGATTTGGTCCATCGCCTGGACCGCGAGACGTCGGGTTGCCTGCTTCTCGCGAAGAATCGCGCCTCTTTGGTGGCCATTCATGACGCCCTGCGGCGCGGGGAGATTGAAAAGCGTTACCTGGCTCTGGTCAAAGGACGTTGGCNNCTCAATGTTGCGTTGCGCAAGAATGTCGTGCGATCCGGTGAACGCATGGTGACTCAGGATGACGAAGGCAAGGAAGCCGAAAGCGAGTTTCATGTTCGAAATGCATATCGACTCGCCAGCCTGGTTGAAGTCTCGTTGCTGACCGGAAGAACGCATCAAATTCGTGTCCATGCCCAGCACACCGGACATCCTTTGGCAGGTGATACCAAGTACGGGGATGATGAATTTAATAAGCAGATGCGAGCGGTGGGGCTGCGCCGATTGTTTCTGCATGCGCACTCGGTCGCTTTTTCCTCTCCATCAAATGGGCAACGTATGGAATTTTCTGCACCGCTTCCAGCGGATTTGCAGTCGGTTTTGAAGCAGCTGGAGGTGGTTGCAGGCCCATGAAGTACGACTTGCTCGTGTTTGACTGGGACGGGACCCTCATGGATTCGGAACAGCGGATCGTCGGGTCGCTACAGGCGTCGATCGAAGATTTGGGATGGGAAGGGCGCGGACCCGGCGAGCTTCGAAACATTATCGGTCTCGGTTTGCGAGAAGCCGTGAATCGTCTCTATCCGGATCTGTCTGACGACGATTTTGTTCGCTTTGTGGACCGATATCGTCACCATTTCCTCGTCGCGCATCCTTCGCAGTCTGAACTCTTCCCGACGGCTGCCGATACTGTTCGTGATCTGCGCAACAAGGGCTTCCTGATGGCGGTCGCCACGGGCAAGGGGCGGCAGGGATTGAATCGGGTTTTGGCGGAAACGGGATTGCAAGATTATTTTCATGCCACCCGCTGTGCGGACGAAGCAGCCTCGAAACCCCATCCACAGATGTTGCTCGAACTCATGGATGAATTAGGTGTGACCCCGGAGCGAACCTTAATGATCGGCGACACGGAGTACGACATGGAAATGGCGCGAAATGCCCGTACCCATGCAGCGGCGGTCAGCTATGGTGTTCATGATCGCGACCGGCTGATCCGCCACGACCCCATCGTCTGCATAGACTCGATCGATGAGTTGATTTCATGGCTGGATCGCGCGTAATTTAGCGATCCGCAATATGCCGCAACAAGGCCAATCGCGGCGCACTCCAAGGAAATTTCATGTCCGACGAACAAAAGCCACCCGAGCAGCAAGAAAACCAGAATGCCGCCACGTCGCCTGATCCATGGGCTGCGCCAAACGCATCACCGGGCGAAACCAAACCGCAGAGCTGGGGTGGTTCGACCGCGCCAGTCGGATCGCAAAAAGAAGGCTGGGAGCGCGACCTGATCGCCAAAATTGCCTCGGAAGGTTTGGCCGAGCAGAAGAAATCGCGGCGATGGCGCGTGTTCTTTATGTCACTGACGTTCGTCTATCTGTTCGTTATTTATTTTACGTTTTCGTTTGATTTCGGAACCGGCAAAACGATCGGGAAACATACGGCCCTGATCGAACTGAGCGGTGTTATCCAGGATGGTGGTGACGCCAGTGCGGACGTCATTGTCCAGGGTCTTCGCGATGCGTTCGAAGATCACAATACGGCGGGCGTGATCCTGCGCATTAACAGTCCCGGCGGCAGCCCCGTCCAAGCCGGCTACATGAACGATGAAATTAATCGCCTGCGTGAAAAATATCCGAATACGCCGCTTTACGCCGTGATCACCGATATTTGCGCATCGGGCGGATACTACGTCGCGTCGGCCGCTGACGAAATCTATGCGGACAAGGCCAGCGTGGTTGGCTCGATTGGAGTTTTGATGGACGGTTTCGGCTTCACCGAGACGATGAAAAAACTGGGCGTTGAGCGCCGCCTAATTACTGCGGGTGAACACAAGGGATTCCTGGATCCGTTTTCTCCGCAAAAGCAGGAAGACGTCATGCACGTCAAGGGATTGCTTCAGACGATCCACAAGCAGTTCATCGATGTGGTGAAAGAAGGGCGTGGTGCGCGTTTGAAAGAAAATCCCGATCTGTTTTCCGGGCTGGTTTGGACGGGTGAGCAGGCGGTGGAACTCGGTTTGATCGACGGTTTGGGAAGTGCGAGTTATGTGGCGCGCGAAATTATCGGCGAAGAAAAGATCATTGATTTCACGCC
>DKAR01000105.1 GCA_002450895.1 Proteobacteria bacterium UBA6921 | reverse complement strand
GGGCGCGCACATAGGCGCTGCGATTGGTTTGTTGACCGAACAGTCCCATCTCTCCAAAAAAATCTCCCGCGTTCAAATAGGCGAGGACGATTTCGTGGCCTTCTTCGTCCTCGATCAGCACGGTGACGGAGCCAGAAAGAATGTAATACAGTACGTCGGGCACATCGCCCGCATAAATGATCAAGCTTTTCGCCGGATAACGCCGACGATGGCAGTGATCCAGAAATCGATCCATGACGGTGGTGCTGATATTTGAAGACGGAGGTGTCGCCATATTGTTGTCCTGTCTGACTGATTTAAGTCGCCCAAGTCGGCCCGCTTATAACTATAGCAAGTGTTTGGGCGACCACTCAGGACGATTCATCGGCAATGTGGTGAATTTCTTAAATTCGCGCTTCTTGGGAGAGAAACAAAGTGAAGGGTAGGGTGAAATGGGTGCAAGACGTGATGTTCGTCGCGGAATCGGGCAGTGGCCATGCGGTGGTCATCGATGGAGCGCCTGAAGGAGGCGGTCGAAACATGGGTTTTAGGCCCATGGAGCTGGTTTTGCTGGGAACGGGCGGTTGTACGGCTTACGACGTGGTCACCATCCTGCGCAAGCAGCGCCAGGACATCGTGGACGTTGTAGCTGAAATGAGCGCCGAGCGAGCACCCACCGACCCGAAAGTCTTCACCAAAGTTCATATCCATTTTGTTGTTAAGGGACGTAACGTCAATGAAACTCACGTAAAGCGGGCCATTGAGCTTACGTCGGACAAGTACTGTTCGGCGTCTATCATGCTGAAGCAGTCTGGAACGGCCATGACGCACGATTACGAGATAATCGAGATCTGACGTGGCCGCGCCCAATCCAACAATCGGATTGCGCCATGTGGCGTTGTTTGTCCGTAATTTTGAGGCCACTGAGCGTTTCTATACGGACCTCGTGGGTATGCGCGTGGAATGGCGCCCCGATCCGGATAACGTTTACTTAACCTCCAGCCACGACAATCTCGCGCTGCATCGCGCACAGGCGGATTTTGCAGGCGCCCAGCACCTGGACCACATCGGGTTCATGCTTGCCACGCCCGCCGACGTTGATGCGTGGCATGCGCATTTGGCCCGCCACGGGGTGGAGATCAGCAAGCAGCCAAAGACGCACCGTGACGGCGCGCGCAGCTTCTACTGCCGAGATCCAGATGGCAACAACGTGCAATTCATCTACCATCCGCCGCTGGCCCCGAGATAAATCAGTTGTACGATTGGAAAAAAGATTGGTGCATAATAGCGGCCAACTTTCGCGACCCGTTTTTCGTTTGAGGAGGTGCCGGAATTGGTTGCATCGGTACAAGCCGCGCTGAAGAAGATCAAGCTCAAGGACTTCAACAATCTTACGAAGACCTTGAGCTTTAATATTTATGACATCTGCTTCGCGCTAACAGAAGAGCAGCGCAAACAGTACATCTCGTACATCGACGAGGAGTATAACGCTGCGCGCCTGACGCGCATTCTGACCGACGTGGCCAACATGATCGGCGCAACCATCCTGAACATCGCGCACCAGGATTACGATCCGCAGGGTGCCAGCGTGACGATGTTGATTTCGGAAGAGCCCGTGCGCATTCCGCATCATGAAATGAGTGATGAAGAGGCACCGGGTCCTTTGGTTCCGGAGGTCGTGCCCGAACCCGAATCGGACTCCGTCGTGGCCCACCTCGACAAGAGTCATATTACGGTTCATACCTATCCTGAAAGCCATCCAGACAACGGCATCAGTACGTTCCGCGCCGACATCGACGTGTCGACTTGTGGCCGTATTTCGCCGCTGAAAGCCCTGAATTACCTGATTCACAGCTTCGATTCTGACATCGTGATCATGGACTATCGCGTGCGTGGATTTACGCGCGATGTAAAGGGCACCAAGCACTACATTGACCACAAGATCAACTCGATCCAAAACTTCATCAGCAAGGATACGATCGAGCGTTATCAGACCATCGACGTCAATGTTTACCAGGAAAACATCTTTCACACGAAGATGATGCGCAAGAAGATGGACCTGGACAACTACCTGTTTGGACAAAAGCAGTCCGACCTCAAGCCCGGCGAAGAGAAAAAAGTGCTTCAGAGACTCGAGCGCGAAATGCTTGAGATTTTCTACGGAAGCAATGTCACCAGCTCCCTGAGCGTCTGATCCCGGTCCCTGTTGTTCATTTGGCGCATGCCGGTCTGTCGTTTTTTGGCGCTATGGGTCCCGCCGGGCCCGGATTGGTCCGCGGGTGCCCCAAAGTCAATTTACCCACGCGTGGCCGATACAGTGTTAACGCATACCTGCAACGATCACTGTACTAGGAGCACCCATGAAACGAACCCTTACCGCGCTGCTTTTGACCGTGGCATCAATGACTGCCTACGCCGGAGGTGGCTTGGACGGCTTCCTTGCAGATCTGAATATCAAGGCGAAAGCGGACCTTCCCGGGTTTTCAACCTCGGTGAGTGCACAATTCGGGCTTCCTGTAGTGAAGGTAAACGCGGTTATCGGCGGCGTTTCTTCGCCCGCGGAGGCCTTCATGGNNAAGTCGCCGGAGTACGTACTGAGCACTTATCAGAACAGTGGCGGAAAGGGTTGGGGCGAATTGGCAAAGTCGCTCGGCATTAAGCCGGGTTCTCCGGAGTTCCACGCACTCAAGAATGGCGAACTGCATTACGACGGCGGCAAAGGGCATTCACACGCCGCGAGTTCGGGTGGCGGCAGCAGTTCGAAAAAGGGTGGCGGAAAATCGAAAGATGTGGCCAAGTCGAAAGGCGGCAACGCAAAGAACAAGAACTAGAGCGTCCGGGTTATCACGGCCCGTTTGCCGGGACCGCCTATAACCAGTACGCAGAGCGCGTCATGATGCGCGACGCGGCTCGCATGGCGCTGCGGACGGGCAGCGGGAGTTCTGCGCCACCGGATTGAATGGCGGCTGTGGCATGCGCGCCTTCGTCCAATTTCATTTGCGTCAGAATGGCCCGGCTTTTTTCGTCGCCGGCCGGCAGCCGATCCAGGTGGCCGTCCAGGTGGGTGACGACCTGATGCTCGGTTTCAGCCAAAAAACCCAGCGACCAACGATCACCGAACAGTCCTGCCGCCGCCCCGAGGGCAACGGATCCGACGTACCAAAACGGGTCCAGATAGCTCGTATGGGTTCCCAGCTCCCGGCAGCGCTGCGCACACCAGTCCAGATGGTCATTCTCTTCCTGTGCCGAACGCTCCATTTTGTCCCGCACGTCCGGGTGTCTCGCTGTGAGCGATTGCCCCTGATAGAGCCCTTGGGCCGCCACCTCCCCCGCGTGGTTGATGCGCATCAGGCGGCCGGCCAAGGCCTTTTCTGACGCGCTCAGCTCTGATTCGCGGAGGCCCTGTGCTGGATTTCGCCGTCCCGTGGTCTGCGGAGCCCCAAAGACGGTTCGTAGCCCGGTGTCCAGGTGGCCGATCAACCGATCGAGCGGAGAGTAGTCGCGTTGGTCCATGCGCGTACCGTAATCCTTGGCACGCAGGCCTGCAAGCCGGTCAGTGGGCCAGCAGTTCGAGAACTTCGGTGAAATGTTCCATGACGTTGTCGTTGTCGCGAAGATCGCCTTGGGGCGACACTCCGACGCGATCGAAGGCGGAAACGTTCGCGAGGACGAGCGGGTGATTGCCCTGTTTTGTCCGGTCGGGAAGGCAGAGGTCTGCGACGATGACGATATCCACGAGATCCGGACCGCCGTCATGTCCGCGAAACAGGGTTTCGTGATCGCGCGCGACCTGTATCAATTCATCAGGAAATGCCCAACTCTTGAGGACATAAGCGCCGATTTCCGGATGAAGAGCGCTCAGCAGGCGATCGATCATCGCTTCATCATCGCGGATGGGTTTTGTAGCGAGCGCTTTTTGAAGGATGGGCAGCGATCCGATGTCATGAACAATACCTGCGAGCATGGCGGATTCGGGATCGATTTTTCCGGTCATTTTTGCCAATGCGTAGCTCATGGCCGCGACTTCGGAGCAGTGCTTGAACAGGCGCTGCAAATGCGCCTTCATGGGTCCGGCGGGCGTGTTCATTGCCTGCAGAATGGAAAGATTGGTGACGAGCGTCTTGATCAAGGTATTGCCGATTCGTGCGATGGCTACGCGTAGGTCGTTCACCGGTTTGCCCTGGCGCTGGTAGAGGGCGCTGTTGGCAATCTTGATGATGCGCGCCGAAATCGCCGGATCGGTATTGACGATGCGCGCGATCTTGTTGGAGTCCGAATTCGGATCGCTCACCGCACTTCGAATCTTCATGACAACGTCGGGCAGCGACGGAAGAATAATTCGGTTCTTGCGAATATCGTCGAGCAAAGCCTCCCGGAATGCATCGACGTCTTTGTCGGGCAAGGGCGGGGTCGGCTCGTTCGGCGCGGTGGGTATCATCAGAAACTGTAGCGTCTAATTCTAAATTTTCTTGTATTGACCCGGTCCAACGCGGGCATTGCCGGGGTCAACTCAGTCGAGCTGGGACGCCACTAGAACCACGGGATGGACAACTTCGATGGATTGGCCGGCTTCGCGCAGGCCTGCCGCAAGGTGGAGGGCGCAGCCGATATTCGAAGTTGCCAGCGTTTGCACACGGAGCGAATCGATATTTGCGAGCTTCACCTCGCGTAATCGCGCGGCCGTCTCCGGATGCGTCACCATGTAGCTTCCGGCGGCACCGCAGCACTGCGACGGTTGGTTCAGGGGGGCAAGCTCGACTCCGGGAATTCGCCTCAGCAATTCATGCGCCGCTCCCGCCTGACGCATCACGTGGTTCAGGCTGCACGGGTCATGAATGGCGATCCTCCTGTTCAAGGGACGCAATGTTATGGACGCAGACCAGTCGACTTTCGCCAAAAACGAGCTGACGTCGTAGACCTTTTGTTTCCAGAGCTCCCCGCCGAGGGATGGCGCATCGTATTCAGACAGGGTGGCGCCGCAGCCGGAGGCTGTCGAAACAATGGCGACAATGTTTTCTGAACGGAATGCCGCAATGTTTGCTTGTGCCAATTGCCACGCGCGTTCGGGGTCACCATTGTGCAGGTGCAGCGCCCCACAGCACTGTTGCGCGGGTGGTATGCGGACTCCATAACCGAGTCGTGTAAGAATCTTGATCGCCGCCTCGGACGTTGACCGGTCGACGATATCGGCGATACAGCCGACGAAGAGTGCAACGTCGCCGCGGTGGGTTCCCACGGACGGATAGTAGTCTTTCCACGGCGCGGATTTTTGCAGCCGCGGCAATTGGCGTTCCAGACGTTCCAATCCCATTATTTTCAAAAAACGCGTTGCTCGAATGAGACGCTGTAGTCCGCTGCGCTGGTACGTGCGCAGCACCTCGGCAAACGCGCCCAGGAGACTACGCTGAGTGGCCAACGATAGAAGTAACTTCCGGACGAAGGAAGGGCGATGGTGCTGCACTTCGATATACGTTTGCGCCGCGTCAATCAACTCGCCATACGGAACCATGGACGGACAGATCCGCTCACACGCGCGGCATTTGAGGCAGTTGCCCAGGTGGGAATTGAGCTGTTCCGAGTAAGGGATTTGACCGGCGATCAAACCCTGAATCAGCGAGATTCGCCCGCGTGGAGACTCTCCCTCATCCCGCGTCAGCGAATACGTTGGGCACTGCTGCAAGCACATGCCGCATTTCACGCAGCGGTCGGCGAGTTGTTGAATTTCAGATGTTGAATGCAATGGAATGGGCGCTCGCGCAGTAGGGCGGGTTTAAACCGGCATGGATACCGGTATGGTCCCTGTTTTTGCCTATAATGTCAGCCCACGTTTTTGGAGATCGCTGCCGGTGTCGTATTACAAATATCACATGTTTTTTTGCACCAACCAACGCGAGGACGGGTGGGCGTGTTGCCAGAACCACGATGCCCAGGCCATGCGCGACTACGCCAAGGATCGCACGAAAAAATTAGGGCTTGCGGGTGTCGGCAAGGTTCGCGTCAACAATGCCGGTTGTCTGGATCGCTGTTCGAAAGGACCGACCATCGTTATTTATCCGGAAGGTGTCTGGTACACCTATCGGAGCCAGCAAGACATTGACGAAATTATCGAGGAACACCTGCAGAACGGCCGCGTGGTGGAGCGACTGAAGATCTGACAATGGATTCGGTCATCGAAGTAAAAGGGCTGCGCAAGACCTACGGCGGACAGGCGGTTGTCGATGGTATCGACCTGCAAGTTCGCCGCGGTGAATGTTTCGGTTTGCTGGGGCCGAACGGGGCCGGAAAATCGACAACGCTTCGCATGTTAATGGGCACAACGCCGCCGGACAGCGGCGAAATCGGAATTCTTGGTTTCAACGTTCGAGCCGATGCGCGGCGCATGCGTGAACGGGTGGGCGTGGTTCCGCAAAAAGACAATCTCGACCCGGATTTTACCGTTGCGGAAAATCTTTCAGTCTATGCAAGCTACTTTGGTTTGCGCGGCAATGATGCCAAGCAGCGTTTGCGCGAACTGCTTTCATTCGTCGCGCTGGAGGAAAAAGCGAACGCCAACGTGGCGACGCTGTCGGGCGGAATGCAACGCCGCCTGACGCTGGCACGCGCTTTGGTCAATTCGCCGGACCTGCTGGTTCTCGACGAGCCTTCCACCGGGCTTGATCCCCAGGCACGTCACGTCATCTGGCAACGCATGCGCTCACTGAAGTCTGAAGGCAAGACGCTGGTGCTTACGACACACTACATGGACGAAGCAGAGCGACTTTGTGATCGGATGGCGATCATGGACCACGGCAAGATTCTGGTCGTCGGTTCGCCGCGCGAGTTGATCGAGACGTTGATTGAGCCGCACGTGCTGGAAGTTAGTGGAACAGGCGTTGAGGAGTGGGTGGCGCGAGTGGCAAAACCGGAGTCCCGGCGCGTTGAGCTCGTCGGCGAGACCGCTTTTTGCTATTGCAAGGACGATCAAACGCTGAAGGCGACCGCGCCAGAAAATCCGCGGCTTCAGTTTCTGAGTCGGCGCGCCAACCTTGAAGACGTTTTTTTGAAACTTACGGGGCGCGATTTGCGCGACTGACTATGACGCTCGATCTGTCTCTGCCTTCGCTGGGTTTCCGCTGGTACTACGTCTGGAAAAGACACTTTCTCGTTTGGTGGAAAGTCCTCGGGCCGAGTCTGCTCGCCAATTTCGGTGAGCCGCTGCTGTACTTGCTGGCTCTTGGGTACGGCCTGGGCATGTTTGTCGGTCAGGTGAAAGGCGTCGACTACATGGCCTTCCTGGCCACGGGCATCGTGTGCTCGAACGCGATGAATACCGCAACGTTCGAGGGCATGTATGCCGCCTTCACCCGGTTGGCCATGCAACGTACCTGGGACGCAATGCTGGCCGCCCCGCTAATGCTCGACGATATCGTCATCGGTGAAATTGTATGGTGCGCGACGCGAAGCGTCATTGGATGCGCGGCAATTTTTATCGTCGCCGGATTTTTGGGATCAATTCAGTGGTCGGCATTCATTCCGGTCATGCTGGTCATCTTTTTCTCCGGAATGGCCTTCGGCGCGATGGCGCTGGTTGTTACGGCGTTTGCTAAGAGCTACGACTTCTTCCTCTACTATTTCACCTTGGTAATTACGCCGATGATGCTTCTCAGTGGCGTCTTTTTTCCAGCAGACGCGCTGCCGGTGTGGATCCAGACTGGCGCGCAGGCATTTCCCCTGTCGCATGCCGTTGAGATTGCCCGGCCACTGATGATCGGTGCGGAAGTCAACAATCTGCCGCTGCACCTGGCGGTGATCGCGGCGTACATCGCGGTGGCGACCTACATGGCCTTGGTTTTTCTTCGCCGCCGCATGCTTGTTTAACTGGGTCGGTCGCGTTTATAGTGCTTCGCCATGGAATCATCCTCTCAGGAAAAAGCCTCGGTGGACTTCGCCCGGCTCGAAAGCCAGGTTGAACGTCTTTTGCTCATGTGTGAGCGCCTGCGTGGCGAGAACAAGGTTCTCCGGGATCGCCAAACGGCTTTGTTGGCAGAGCGTGCGCAGTTAATTGAGAAAAATTCCGTAGCACGGACGCGCGTAGAGTCCATCATTTCGCGCCTGCAGGGGCTGGAGACCGATGCATGAATTCCGACGCCATTCCGGTAAACATTCGCATTCTCGACAAGGAATACTGTGTTGGATGTACACCGGAAGAGCGCGATGACCTGCTCGCCTCGGCCCGTTTTCTCGATGCCAAAATGCGAGAGATCCGCGACTCTCGGAAGGTGACCGGGAATGATCGAATCGCAGTCATTTGCGCGCTCAATCTCGCCCACGAATTGCTGCAAAAGAAAAGTCAGAAATCCCTGAGCAGCGATGTGTTCGTCGATCGTGTCAAGCGACTTGGCGACAAAATCGAAAGCTCCCTGCAAAAAAGCAGCCAGCTCGATCTGTCCTGATTTTCTTTTTTCGCATTGTTCGACAATGTCGCGTAAATGCTGCTTGCGGATGCTCGCCATTTTTTTCACAATTCACTACGGACTTAATTTATCGCGCCACGCGCCGCTAAATTAATCGGTTTTCAAGGCTCGGCGTCACCTGCGGTGTTCGCGTTTGCTCCTAAGTTCTCTTGAGCCGTAAATTTTTACTCCAGGGAGCCATACGTCGGTGCTGTGAGCATGTCCGCCCCGTGCGGAAAGCCTAACGCATCGCAGCGGTTCCCGACCTGAACCTTTAGGTTCAGAGATATGGGGGCAAGCGGCACAGGCGGGGACGCCTTTTATTTTTCCGGTGAAACATGGCGTCGCCGTC
>DKAR01000216.1 GCA_002450895.1 Proteobacteria bacterium UBA6921 | reverse complement strand
CGCCATGCGGGCGGCTTGTCGACAAAGCTCGGATCCGATCGATCCACCGGCTCCGGTGATCAGAACCGCCTTGCCATGAATTGCGCCCGCAATGCTCTGCCAATCCAGTTGAACGGGATCGCGACCGAGCAGATCTTCAAGACCAACATCGCGCAGATCGTGAACTCGAATTGGGGCGCCACTTTGGTACTCGCGCGGCAAAATGCGCACAGGAACAGCGGCGGACTCGCAGATTCCCACAATGCGCCGGATTTCCCGCGCAGAGGCTGTCGGCATTGCGATGACAATGACATCGATATCCAGCTCGGAAACGAATTTGTTGATCTGACTGGTTACACCGTAAACGCGCAGGCCACGTATTTCTTTGCCCACTTTATAGGTGTCGTCGTCAATGAAGCCGATGGGCAGATACGGTCTGTTTGCATCCCGCAACATTTCGCGCGCGAGCATTTCACCCGATGCTCCGGCGCCGACGAGAAGAACGCGTTGGCCCTGGCCACGTTCGCGCCCGCGGTCTTTGTACCAGCGGTAGGCCAGGCGCGGTCCACCCAGAAACAGCGTCAGGAATACCGCGTCGCAAAATAACTCAACAAAACGAATTCGGGGCGAATCACCAAGGCCAAATAATAAACCCGTGGCGACACCAGCCACGATCACGCCTGCAATCACGGCTTTGACGATACGAACCAGATCTGGGAGCGAGGCAAAGCGCCAGATACCTCGATAAAGCCCGAAGTACCAAAACATGAATGCCTGACACAGCAGAATGACGGGAAGTTCTTGCCCGATACGCGACCATCGATCCGAAGTGATGGGCTCCATCGCCACGTGCAGCCACTGCGCAAAAAGCCAGGCGGCGGGAATCATGGCGACGTCGTGCGCCATAACTGCCCAGCGACTGCGCATTCTTGCGAACATAGACGGTGATCCCCCACAATCTTGAGAAACGCTACTGCCGAGCCCCATCGCGGCCGCAGACCAGAGTGAAACGAATTACTCTGAAAACAAACCCGCTGCGGACTCGGGCGGGCTGCAATACCTATGCCGCGATTGAGAAATGGTTGAGACTCTCCACGACGTCCATACTTTAAGATTCTTTTGGACTACGCTTTAAGTTTTACTTTTTTCCCACGCACAACCCAATTCTTGCCTCGAATGCGTGTAAAAAAGTGGAGATGAATCAGCCACTACCCAAAAATAGTTGCCATATTGTATTTGGTCAATTTCGGCGCCGCCAGCCTGCACTCTCGGAATGCAAACAACAACGCCATCGGTTACATCGCCATACAAGCCAAAGCCCGCAGTCTTGGTGACCGGCGCGACGGGATTCCTCGGCCGTCGCCTTGTTGCCGCGATGGTGTCAGGCGGCCAGCGCGTGCGGGTTTTGACGCGTGCAACCCCAAGCACTCTACCGAGTGACGATCACGGCCCCGAGTTTGTCATAGGAGATTTAACCGCCCCTGAAACTCTGCGAGGTTGTTGCGACGGGATTAGTAAAGTATTTCACCTGGCCAGTTACTCGCCGCGACAAGGAACGGCAATTCAGGATCACGATGCGGCCCACTGGCAAGTTACGGTAGAGGGCACGAAAAACCTGGCGAGCGAAGCCCGTCGCGCCGGGGTACAACGCATCGTATTCGCCAGCAGCGTGAAAACAATGGGCGAATGTACCGAGCAATGCCTGACCGAGCAAGACCCCTCCCGACCTGGCTCGGGTTACGGCACGGCGAAACTGGCGGCCGAAGAGTGGCTACGGGGACTGGGCGATATTGAAATCAGCATTCTCCGCTTTGCGCCGCTGTACGGACCTCTTGGCGAGGGCTGGGTCAATCGCCTTGCGGCGGCAATGAACACCGGATGGGTACCTCCGCTGCCGCGTATGGAGAATCGACGGTCGATGGTCCATGTCGATGATGCCGCGGCATCGCTGATTCTGGCGGGCATGCATGAGCGTGCAGTCGGAAATACCTTCTTGGTCACCGACGGCTTCGAGTATTCGACCCGCGCGATCTACGAAGCGATTTGCACCGCGTTGGGACGCCCTGTACCAAACTGGGGCATTCCATTAACTTTCTTTGATATCGCTGCAGCGCTGTCCGAGACGCTGGGCTGGTGGGTTGGGAAACAATTGCCGTTTGGTCGCGACGTGCGGGATGTCCTGTTTCGCTCGGCGTGGTACTCCAACGCGCGTTTGTGTAAAGAATTGGATTGGCAACCAAAGCGAAACTTGTTCGAATCTCTGCCAGAAATAATCTCTACCGAGCGGGACAGACATGCCGCTTGAACTTCTGCTTACCGCAGCGCTGACTTGCGTGCTTGCTGCCTACCTGACATACCGATTTTCGCAACCGTCATCTTTGTTTTACGCGCTCGACGTACCCAACGCACGATCGCTGCACAATGCACCCACGCCGCGCACAGGGGGCATCGCAATTGTGGTTTCGTTTGTTTTGGGTGCAACTGCCGTGGTGGCGCTCGCCGATTCCGACGCAGTGGCACTAATATCCCCACTCACAGCTTTGTTACTGGTTGCCGTCGTTGGATATCTGGATGATCGCTTTTCCATCGCGCCACTGCCGCGCCTTGGCGTCCATTGCATTGCGGCCGCGCTCGTTGTTTTCGGCGGTTNNCCGCGCTAATTAGTGCGCTGTTTATCGTTTGGATGATCAATCTCTACAACTTTATGGACGGCATGGACGGACTCGCTGGCGGCATGGCCGTCGTTGGGTTCGGAACGCTTTCAATTCTTGGTTACTTGGGCAACGACACTTTGTTCTTTGGCCTGAACCTTATCGTCGCCGCCGCAAGTGCTGGTTTTCTAATTTTCAACCTGCCACGAGCACGCATCTTCATGGGTGACGCGGGAGCTTATTCACTTGGTCTAATTGCTGCTATATCAACACTGTGGGGCATTGAACGGAAGTCTTTCAGCCCGATTGTCGCTTTTGTTATCTTTGCGCCATTCATTTTCGATGCAACAATAACTCTTGCAATGCGTGCGCTGCAGCGCAAATCTTTATGGCAAGCACATCGGGACCACATATACCAGCGACTGGCACTGTCGGGTTTACTGAAAAGCAGAGTCTTGGCGATTGAAATCTGCCTAGTTATTAGCTGCGCCGTATCAGGTCTTATCGTTAATTCGCGCTCGACGGCGACTCAGATGTTCACTCTTGCGTCGATTGGCGCTGCTTATGTCATCATTGCGGCATACTGCAATTCAGACAAGTTGGCACATCCTCCAGCTCCGTCGAAGACTTCGAGTTAATATGCTCCTTTACCGCCAAGCACCACCTTAACGGTGCGCGCAAGAATGTAAATATCCAGCCATACAGACCAATTACGAACATAGTACGAATCCAATACAACTCGGCGCTCATAAGTCGTATTGTTTCGGCCGGAGACCTGCCATAAGCCTGTAAGCCCTGGTCGAACCATATTGTAGAGTTCAATTGAATCACCGTAACGACTTACCTCTGCATTAACGATTGGACGAGGCCCAACGAGACTCATTTCACCACGCAGTACGTTCAACAGTTGTGGTAATTCGTCCAAACTCGTTCGCCGCAAGATTCTTCCAATCCAAGTGACGCGTGGATCATCACGAAGCTTATGATCGCGATCCCACTCTTCACGAAGTTCTGGATGTTGATTGAGGTGCTGCTGGAGAACGCCTTCAGCATTGGCACACATTGACCGAAACTTCCAGGCCGTAAACACCTTTCCATCACGCCCGATCCGTTTGTGCCCAAAAAAAGCAGGTCCGCGCGAGGTTATCCTTATTAGCGCGGCAAGNNGCATTAAGGGAATGCTGGGAATTAGAACAACCATCGTCATCAAAATATCAGACAGGCGCTTCAAAAATCGCGCACTCTTCAACATCAGGTTTTGTCGAATTTCCAGACCGAGCACACCACCCAAATCGCGCGCGTCCACCCAAAGCGAGGAAAAACCAAAAAGATCCGGAACGACGAGCAAGTGTGGAAAACTATGTGAATGTCGTTCTACAAGCTTGAGAAGTCGTTTTCTGTCAACTCCTGGCATAGCAATAACAGCACGTCTTACGCCCAGCTTTCTTGCAATTTCTGGAGCAAGGTCGAGCGGACCAACAACAGGAACACCGTCCAGTTCGCCATGCTTCGACGGATCGTCATCAAGAACCACAAATGGCTTCAGTCCAAGACTTGGCCATTCACGCAAAGTACGCAGAACCATCGCCCCTGTCTTGCCAGCCCCTAGTATCACAATGGCCTGGCCCCACCATCCTTGCGCGACAAAAATCGAGCGCGCAATTTTTCGAAACAGTGGAACAAGAATCAACGCCAACATCCACGCCGACACAAAGATAATTCGTGAATATAGGTCACTACCCTTGCTGAGAAAGATCGCGACAGCCAACACGAGAAAAACCAGCGAAGTCGTGTAAGATAATCGTCGAATCTCTTCTGGAGGTAAAAAATTCGTTCCGGGATATAAGCCAGCGGCAGAATTCCCTACAACAAATAGCAACAGAGATGGCCAGAGCTTTATATATTGATCCAAGTAGAGCGAACCACCATAGGCGTCTCGAATTGTAAACGCGACCACCCAGGCCAGCAGTAGCGCGACAATGTCAGACATCACAAAGGTGACCGCGGTAAGCCAAGGCTGGGTCTTGTTTGGACCCAAGATGACTGGCGACTCACCGACGGGTGCAGCATTAAGATTTCCGTGCACGGCAGCACCACGTTTTCCAAACTTTACGATTTGGACGTTGGTCACTGTTTCTTCTCCTGAGACGTTTCATCAATCAATTGTGTTGAAATCCAATACGCGGAAGCAATTGAGTCATGTTGTGCGGTAACGGTGACCATACCTCACTCGCCTCGGTCGACACGACGAAGATCCGCGTCCACCATCATCTTGATTAGTTGTTCCAACGTCGTATGCGCTTCCCAATTCAAATTTGTCTTTGCCTTGCGCGGATCGCCAAGCAATATGTCAACTTCAGCTGGCCGGAAATACTTCGGATCGACGACGACGAATTTCTCATAGTCGAGCCCAACGTAGTCGAAAGCAATTTGACACATTTCACGAACTGTAGTCGTTCTACCTGTTGCAATAACATAGTCATCGGGCGTTGCCTGTTGAAGCATGAGCCACATCGCTTGTACGTAATCATCGGCATAACCCCAGTCTCTCTTAGCATCAATATTTCCCAGGCGGAGCTGCTTTTCTTTTCCGAGCTTGATACGTGCAACGGCGTCCGTGACTTTCCGTGTCACAAATTCAATGCCACGCAATGGTGACTCATGATTGAAAAGTATGCCTGACGATGCATGTATCCCAAAACTTTCGCGATAATTGACAGTCATCCAGTGCGCATAGAGTTTTGCCGCTCCATATGGACTGCGGGGGTAGAACGGAGTCGATTCACTTTGCACCGGCGATTGAACCAAACCGAACATTTCACTGGTGGACGCCTGATAGAACCGTGCGCTCGGGTTCGTCAAGCGCAAAGCTTCCAACATGTTCACTGCCCCGAGACCAGTGACGTATCCGGTCAGCACAGGCTGCATCCAGGAGGTCGCGACAAAACTCTGCGCCCCCAAGTTGTAGACTTCATCGGCTTCTGACGCGTGCATGCTTCGTATGACTGATGACAAGTCGGTAAGGTCACCTTCCAGCAGGGAGACGCGATCCAAGATATCCAGCTCGCGCAAACGCCACAGCGTGTCACTCGCTCTTCGCGCATGAAGTCCGTAAACGGTATAGCCCTTTTTCAGGAGAAGCTTCGCCAAATAGGCTCCATCTTGACCGGTAATTCCTGTTATAAGCGCGCGTTTGTTCATTTTTCCCTTGCATCCCAATATTCAAGTGTATCTCGCAAAGTCTTCTCGATAGGTATTTGGGGACTCCATCCCGTATGTTTTTTCAATTTTTCAAAGCTCCCCCACACACGAAGTTGCTCGTTAGGACGAACCCTGTCTTTCCGATGTACCACTGTTGCCGTTACTCCGGCCAAATGAAGCAGTAGCTCCAAGATCGATCGCACGGACCGCTCTTGACCAGAACACACGTTGTACGCTTCTCCATTGTGCCCACGCTCAAGAACAACATGATATGCTCGAACAACATCGCGAACATCTGAAAAATCACGAGTCACATCAATATTTCCGACCTCGATTACCGCAGGCATCTTATCAAGCCGAATTCTGACTATCTGTCGCGCGAAATCAGCTATGACAAACTGACTGTCTTGGCGCGGACCGAAGTGATTAAATGGTCGGACCATGACAATTTCAAATGGCCCACTCTGGCTCCACTGATAGCAAAGCACCTCGGCAGCCACTTTGCTCACGGCATACGGATTGCGGGGTCGCAAAGGCAAGCTTTCGCGAATCGGCATATCCTCTATGCTAACCTTACCGTACTCATCACCAGAACCTACGTACAGCAATCTCCCTTTGAAATCGATTTCCTCGAGTGCGGCAAGCAAGTTTAACGTTCCGTAAAAATTGACGTCGAAAGTATCTTTTGGGTTTTGAAACGAACTGGGAACGTAACTTTGTGCAGCCAAGTGAACAACAGCGTCTGGCTTAGCAAGCGCAACAGCGTTTGCGAGGCTGACGGGGTCCCGAACATCGACAACAACGCCTTCACCTCCCAGTGCGACAGCTCCAGGCCATTCAGCAACGTAGCTACCCACAAATCCATTAGCACCTGTCACTAGTATGGTCATAAATTAACAATCTTTTTCAGCGCCTACTGATTCTTGATCTTAAGAGGTGTCCCAACAATCGAAGTGAAATTACCCCAAAGTCACGGCATTCTGCTTGGTTTAGTGACGCTATTTCGAATGAAGGAAGAACTACGATTCTTAGACGAGAGTCGCAAACCTAGTCCAGTTCACGAACCTCCCCGTCCCAGAACCTGCGGTGCATACTAAATCGGCGCTTCATTTTCATTGGTATAACCTTTTCCCGGAGACCAAGTTGAAATCCCACATACTTGAATATCGTCCTTACGAAAGCCGAACCAAGTAACGCCGGATCCTTTCGAAACAGATAGTTCATCTCAGAACGAATATACTTAAGACCTTCGCCACCGGCGCCTCCAAAAAACTCTCGAATCCACGGCTCGCGCGCGTGAAACACACCGGTGTCAAAGTATCGCGAAAACTCTTCCATGAAGCCGTAGTCATGCGAATGAAATACCACGGCGTCGGCACAATACGCAATTTTCCACTCACCTATCAACATCTTCGCTACTACGTACGTATCTTCACCAAGAATTGTGCGATTCGGAAATCCGCCAACCGCAACTAAGGCAGCACGCCGATACGCAGCAAACGAATTGGAAACAAATACGGTCTTTATTCCAAAGGCGCCTCGATCGGTTCCGGACCTAACACAACTTGCCTCGGGATAGTTGAACAGGCGCGCGTGAGCGCCTATGGGTCCGGCATCACGGTGGGGAAGCTGTCGCCCATATGCAGCCCCTACTTGCTCGTCTTCAAATGCAGCAACAAGCCGTTCGATTGAATTTGGCGCTGCAAGAATGGCGTCTTGCGTCATAAAAACTACAACGTCCTTGTCTGGATGCATGTCTACGCAGAGCTGACGAGTTGCGCCATGATTGAACTGCGATCGTGGAATTTCGTGAACTGCTATACCACGTCGTCTAAATTCTTCAGCAGAACCATCCGAAGAGCTCGAATCCACAACCAACACTTCTGTTGGTTGAAGGGTCTGGCTCAGGATTGACTCAACGAGCGGGACTAATTGATCGCCCGGATTCAATGTCGGAATACATAACAACACCTTCACTCATACTCCTCCGAGTTGATTCTTTCAGCGTTTTGTTAACACCAAGTTCATCGACTCATTGTAACAAGAGATGGCTCTCCAATTGCCATCCACTGCCCCCATTGCGCCCCTTGGTCACGAGCCACAATGCGAAATCGGCTATGAAACCCGAGCTCGTGGCCCGTAAGAACCCAGTCAGACCAAGACGCACGGCATGACGACATTGGATAGCCTA
>DKAR01000181.1 GCA_002450895.1 Proteobacteria bacterium UBA6921 | reverse complement strand
GACTGGGGCACGACGCCGGCGGCGATCGACAATTGCCTGAGCGTCGCGGAAAAGTACGACGTGCAAGTAGCGATTCACACGGACACGCTGAACGAATCCGGCTTCGTTGAGGACACACTGGCGGCGTTCAAAGGCCGCACGATTCACACCTACCACACTGAAGGCGCCGGTGGCGGACATGCGCCGGATATCATTAAGGCGTGTGGTCAGGCGAATGTGCTGCCCTCGTCGACGAACCCGACGCGTCCGTACACCGTGAACACGATTGACGAACACCTGGACATGCTGATGGTGTGTCACCACCTTGATCCGGGCATTCCGGAAGACGTCGCATTCGCCGAGTCGCGCATCCGCCGTGAGACGATTGCGGCGGAAGACATCCTGCACGATCTGGGCGCATTCAGCATGATGTCGTCGGACTCGCAGGCCATGGGCCGCATTGGCGAAGTCGTCACGCGCACCTGGCAAACCGCGCACAAGATGAAGGCGCAGCGCGGCGCGCTACCGCAGGACAATGCGCGCAACGATAACTTCCGCGCCAAGCGCTACATTGCGAAGTACGCGATCAACCCCGCGCTGACTCACGGCATCGCGCACGAGGTCGGCTCCATCGAAAAGGGCAAGCTCGCGGACATCGTGCTGTGGCGTCCGGCTTTCTTCGGCGCCAAGCCCGCGATGATCATCAAGGGCGGCATGATCATCGCCGCGCCGATGGGCGATCCGAATGCCTCCATTCCTACGCCGCAACCCGTGCACTATCGCCCAATGTTCGGTGCGTTCGGTGGCGCACTCGCGCAAACCTGCGTGACGTTTGTTTCGCAGGATGCCGCGCAGTCCGGTGTGGACAAAAAGCTGAGCCTGAACCGCCGCATTGTCCCGGTGCGACATACGCGCGGCGTGCGCAAGAAGGACATGGTGCACAACGACTATCAACCGCACATGGAGGTGGATTCGCAAACCTACGAGGTGCGCGCGGATGGCCAGTTGCTGGTGTGCGAACCGGCGAAGGTGCTGCCGCTGGCTCAGCGGTATTTTCTCTTTTAATGACGTTCAGCTGTCATTCCCGCGAAAGCGGGAATCCAGTTCTTAAATGCTTTTTGAATGTCCGCCTGTGCGGGCAGGTCGGAAAAAACGAAACCAACGGAAGTTACTGCATGATCAACATCACTGAAAAGCTCTCTTCCCACACTGTCGTCCCAACAACGACGCTCACCCTGCCCTTTGAGCTGCGCCAGAAATCCCGGCTGCATACCCAGCTCGACGACGGAACCGACGCGGGACTTTTTCTGGAGCGCGGCACGGTATTGCGCGATGGCGACCTGTTGCGCGCGGAGAACGGCACCGTGATCGCGGTGCGCGCGGCGGCGGAAGACGTTTCTACCGCGCATGCGCACGACAACCACCTGCTGGCGCGTGCCTGCTATCACCTGGGTAATCGCCACGTGCCGCTGCAAATTGGCGACGGTTGGGTGCGCTATCAGCATGATCATGTGCTGGACGACATGCTGATTCAGCTTGGGCTGCACGTGAAGTTTGAACGCGCGGCCTTTGAGCCCGAGTCGGGCGCGTATGGTGGGCACGGTCATGGCCATCATCATGATCACGGCCACGACCATGCGCACTAGCACAGCCATGCCGTTCGCTAAATGACCTCCCCCACCCGACTGCTGCGCCTGATGCATCTCGCCAGTCCGGCACTGCCGATTGGGGCTTATGCCTATTCGCAGGGACTGGAGTCCGCCGTGGAACACGGCTGGGTGACTTCGGAAGACGCCGCGCAAAGGTGGATTGTCGATCTGCTGGAGCAGGTGCTCGCGCGCACCGATTTGCCGCTGCTAAAGCGAATGCACGCGGCGTGGCAGTCGCGGGATGGCGCCGCAATTCAGAATTGGAACGCCCTGCTGCTGGCGTTGCGCGAATCGCACGAGCTGCATCTGGAAGATACTCAGCTCGGCGCTGCGCTCGCGCGCCTGTTGCGTGACCAGGGATGTGCGGATGCCACGCCGTGGTCAGAACGCAACGATACGGCGTACGCCACCATGTTTGCGCTCGCCGCGGTGCATTGGGACCTGGAATCTGCTGACGCGATGAACGCCTACGCCTGGGCCTGGTGCGAAAACCAGATCGCCGCCGCCATCAAGCTCGTACCACTTGGACAGACGGCGGGTCAGCGCATCGTGCAGCAGGTGATCGCGGCCGTTCCGCGTGCGATTGAAGCGGCGCTGGCGCTGGGTGACGATGACATCGGCTATTTTGCGCCGCGCCTGGCACTGGGCAGCGCGCGGCACGAAGAACAGTATTCACGACTCTTTCGTTCGTAGTGAGAATATGATCATGAACAGACCTGCTTTGCGCGTTGGTGTGGGTGGCCCGGTGGGCTCCGGAAAGACGACGCTCGTTGAGATGCTCTGCAAGCGCATGCGCGACGACTACAACATCGCCGTCGTGACCAATGATATTTACACGAAGGAAGATCAGCAGATCCTGACGCGCGCGCAGGCGCTCGCGCCGGAACGCATCATCGGCGTGGAAACCGGCGGCTGCCCGCACACGGCGATTCGTGAAGATGCGTCGATGAACCTCGCTGCAGTCGCGGAGCTTCAGAAGAAATTCTCGGGGCTCGATGTCATCTTTATTGAAAGTGGCGGAGACAATCTCGCGGCGACATTCAGTCCGGAGCTTTCGGATTTGACGATTTATGTCATCGATGTTGCAGCGGGAGAAAAAATTCCGCGCAAAGGTGGACCAGGCATCACCAAATCCGATCTGCTTGTCATCAACAAGACCGATCTCGCGCCCCATGTCGGCGCATCGCTCGAAGTGATGGACCGCGATGCGAAAAGGATGCGCGGCGAGCGCCCGTTCATTTTTACCAACCTGAAAACCAAAGAAGGCCTCGAGGACGTCGTCGGTTTCGTCGTCACAAAGGGCATGCTCCGCGCGCCGCGCTGACGTTTCGCGCGGCTTTCGCACAATCTGAAAGCATCCCCCAAATCGAACGCACCAAATCGGTGCTTCGCGTAGAATCGCGCCCGGCGATTATTGTCCAGTTGTTCTCGTAATCCGCTGTTTGCTGAGAAGTTCCTTAACGTGGCACAGCCCGTGCTGATGTCCGATCAGCCGCGCATGCAACCTGCAGCCTGTTGTAGACGCGAACGAAGACTCAAAAACTTTAAAAGGCCGCTTTAACTTTTTTAGGGAGATTAATGCACATGAAACAACGTCCTCTTCATACCGCTGTAGTGACCGCGCTGGGCGTCGGCGCACTCGTCGCGGCGTCCAATGGCTATGCCGCTGATGTCGGCGCGAAAGTGTATGGCGACGTTGCCATTGCCCTCGTCACCGCCAGCAAGACGACGACCGGCGGAGATTCCTCGTACGGTCTGTACGACAACGTTTCCTTGCTCGGCGTTAAAGGTGTTGCCGGCGAAGCAAACGGCATCAAGTACATCTACGACTACAACGCCATTCTTGACGTAGTGAACGGCGGTGGCGGCCTGGGAACCCATCTGGGCATTCTGGGGATCGAAGGTGGCTTCGGAACCGTGACCGTCGGCCGCGACAACGGACTGTTTGAGAACATGGTGGACGGCAGCACGTACGTAACCAATTGGTTCTACACGACGGGCATGTCTTCACTGCAAGTGGGACAGTCCATTAAATACGTCAGCGCCAACATGGGCGGATTTCAAGCCGGTGTGCAGTTGTTCGACTTCGGCAAGTCCGCCGCAGGTGGTGAAACCACGACCAATGTAACTTTGGCCGGATCATTCGCCATCAGCAGCTTCACCATCGGTGCAGGCTTCACGAAGTACTCTGATTACGCAGACGGCGCGACGCAGTACTCCGCCTCGGGTGATACCAACCAGTTTGGCGCCAGCACGAACTCGTTTGCCGGCATCAACCTGAAGAGCGTCTTCGGTATCAGCGGTGCGTACAAGTCGGATGCTTTCAGCGCGGCAGCCGCGATCAACTCGCGCAAGCCGGATGACGGCAATGCCAATGACAGCGCCATCAATACGCTGATGCTGGCGGGCACATTTGCGGTTGCCAAGGGCGCGAACCTCGCAGCGACGATCTCCAGCACGACGCAGGGCAGCAGTGGTGTCAAGGGCACCGTGATTACGTTCATGGGTTCGTACATGCCAGTGGACAACGTCATGTACTCCGTCGAACTGCAATCCACCAACAAGGACGCCAACGCAAACGGTCTGGACGGCACGCTGGGCGGCACCAAAGCGGGCACGAGCCTGGCGTTCGGCGCGGCTTATACCTTCTAAGAGCTACGGAGGAATTCACGCAACGGGCGTTCGTCTCACTGACGGCGCCCGTCGTGAACTCCAACCGGGCTTGAGCAGAAAACGCGTTTTGTTGGAGACCGATTTTCGATACGAGACGTAATACGAATTTCGACACTCTCACGCGAGTAATGACGAGAGCGTTTAATAAACCACGAGGAGAAAAGGTATGAGGAAATCGAACATCAGCTACATTTGTGGCGCTGTTCTGTTAGGCATGGCGTCTGTTCAAACCATGGCCGCAGATGACACGATCAAGGTAGGCATTCTGCATTCACTGTCGGGCACGATGGCCATCAGTGAGACCACGCTCAAGGACACGATGTTGATGCTCATTGATGAGCAGAACAAGAAAGGCGGACTTCTTGGCAAGAAGCTGGAAGCCGTCGTGGTTGACCCGGCCTCGAACTGGCCGTTGTTTGCTGAAAAAACCCGCGAGCTGATCCAGAAGGACAAGGTCGCCGCGATCTTCGGTTGCTGGACGTCGGTGTCACGCAAGTCGGTGTTGCCTGTCGTTGAAGAACTGAACGGACTGCTGTTCTATCCGGTGCAGTACGAAGGTGAAGAATCTTCACGCAATGTGTTCTACACCGGCGCTGCGCCGAATCAGCAAGCCATTCCCGCGGTTGACTACCTGATGAACGACCTGAAGGTGAAGCGTTGGGTTCTGGCCGGTACCGACTACGTGTATCCGCGCACGACCAACAAGATCCTCGAGGCCTACCTGAAGGCCAAGGGCGTGAAGCAGGAAGACNNCAACGTGCCCTTCTACAAGGAACTCGGCAACCAGGGCATCAAGGCTTCCGACATACCGGTCGTGGCGTTCTCGGTGGGTGAAGAAGAACTCTCGGGCCTGGATACCAAGCCGCTGGTCGGTCACCTGGCCGCATGGAACTACTTCATGAGCGT
>DKAR01000226.1 GCA_002450895.1 Proteobacteria bacterium UBA6921 | reverse complement strand
GTATCCGTTCGTCTGCGTCGTGGCAGACGTGTTGACCAAACGAACAGTAGTAACCGACATTGCGGCTTGCGCAACGTTCGCGGCAAAAAGAATAACCAGAAATGTAAGCGCAGATTTGAACACGTGCATATGAGACATCCAACGACTTAAATACGACTTATGTAACGGCAATTATTGAAGCGCGACGAGGAGGTCTTCCCGGCTGAAAAAATCAAAATGGTGAGCCAAATACTTTAAACGCTCGGGAACTCACGCCACCGCTCGGCGCCGCCGTCTTTGGACACGAGAATAGGCTACACATGCCAGCATTGCTACGAAGGAACCGCCGTCCCCGCCTCCGGAAACGGAAGACTGAGTACGCGGTGGTCGACCTCCCCCAGATCCTAAATCTCCGCCCTGATCCGTTCCCGAAACAGTGACGGTCGTAGAAGCCAACGCATTGCCACCAAAACCGCTGCACGCAAGCGAAAAAGTACTGGTTTTGGTTAACGAAACCAAAGATTCACTTCCCGAAAGTTCTTTTGTACCAGCCCAATCCCCGCTTGGCGTGCACGCAAATGCATCGCTGCTGGTCCAGTTGATCGTTGTCGTGCCCAAATACGAAACGACGCTGGGAGTCGCCGTCATCGAAACCGACGGGCTGGGCGGTATGGTATCGACGAGTTTGTATGCGTACACCAAACCGTCCGTCCGATTCGCCACAATGAATGCATTCTTGGACGGTATGTAGCGAAACCTGCCGTAAGTTCCTCGACTGTTCGGCTGCCCGGGATCAACAGTATTTGTGGGCGAGGCATTGACGCGAGTCCATGACCAATTGCCCGGATTCAATGCAAAAACGGTCGTCCCACCGTTCCATCCGATGAACCGATCGCTAACCGGATCGTAGTCGAATCCAACCGCTGCTCCGGACTCGAGCGCTAGGCCGCCGGCATCACCGCTCGTTTTTGGATCGGTCGGTGCGGCAGATGGATTGTNNTTGTTTAGATTCCAAACGAACACTTGCCGCTCACCGCCGTAGCCGCCAACAACGACCAATTGGTGCCGCTTGGTATCGATAGCAGCCGTTCCGTAAATTTGAAGATAAATATGTTGCGGATACGTTGTAACTGCACCCTTCCCCCCAGCAGCTGCTGGAGAAAACTGTACTAGCGTCCCGTTTCCGCTGCCGTGAAACCAAATTGAGCCAGTAACCGCATCGTACGCAGAAACCGCTCCGATGGCGGAGCCACCGCCCCCCTTGACCCAATCGCTTTTCCATTGACCAGTCGAAAAATCAAACGAGTCAATATTATTGGTTAAGGTTCCATTTGCGCCCCATGACGCGCCAGATCCCATGGAAAAAAATTGATTTACGTTCGGCGCAAAGGCCAAGTAATTGTAAGTGTGACGGGCACTGGGTTTGCCATCGTGGTAATAGTTTGTCGTGTTTGGCGGTGATGGATCACTTTCATTCACTTCCGATGGCTCTGACGCTCGCGACCACACACCGGAATTCACATCGAATACATAGATTTCGTTCCCCGCGTAGTCCCAATGACCGCCACCCCAGACAACTAACCGATCACGCTGTGAGTCGTACGCGCCGCCACTCCAGGCATCCATCACTGACGGCTGCTGAGAGTTGCCAGAATAACTGCAATTGTTTGACGGACAAGGATTGACCTTGTTCATCTGCGAATTCGGAAACGCATACCATTCTCCGGATTTAAGAGAATCGATTCCTACCGCGAGCGCAAACGACGTCGGAGCGACACTAAAGAGCGCCGCTAAGATTATGTTCAATAGGTTAAGTGGTTTCATCATCAGGCCCCGAAGCCATATAACATGAAGCGCCGTACTACACCACCACTACATCGAAGTTTAAGCAGGAAACCTGAGCGATTACCTGCGCCGCGCGTCACACTTCGCAACGATCTCAACAGAGTTTTTGGTGTCGCTTGGCAAACACCTCGAATCGGAAGACCCCGCTAGCAAAGAAAACGGCGGAACGATGTTCCGCCGTCAAAGTGTAACCCCCCTTTATTGCCAGATGCGTCGACGGCGTACAACGCAGCGCATTCCGGCCAACATCAGCATCGCAACAAGGGCCGCGAGGTTCAGCGCGCCGCCACCACCCACTTTTTTCTGAGCGGCCGGCGTACCCGAGGAATTGTCAGGGGCCGTCGTCTGTGAACCCGCCACGACAATGAATACCTCCTTGCTGACAACGCCGCCGGGGCCTGAACAGGTCAATGAGTACGATGAATTAGACGTAATCGGGCTCGTCTTCTGCTTGCCCTTGGTCGGCTTGTTTCCGGTCCACTTACCCGAGGCAACGCAGGTTTGCGTTCCGGTGGAATCCCAGGTCAGATCGGTCGTGCCGTTGGTTTGCACGGACGTCGTATCCGCGGTCAGAACAAGATCGGGTTGCGGCGCAGCGCCGACGGTCACGCTAACCGATTGCACTGCCGTGCCGCCGGGACCTGAACAGGTCAGCGTGAACTGACCGGTCGTGGTCAGCGAATCGACTGTTTCCGAACCGCTAACGGCCTTCGTACCGCTCCACAGTCCGGATGCAGCGCACGTCGAAGCATTGGCGGCCAGCCAGCTCAAAGTGACTGATCCACTGTAAGCAACGTTGTTCGTATCTGTGTTCATCGTGATAAACGGAGGTGCGGTCGTGACTCCCACGGAGAGCGAGTTCGACACGGTGCCACCTGCGCCGGAACACGTCAGCGTGAACGTTGTATCCGTGGACAGACTGCTGATGCTTTGCGATCCCGAGGTGGACTTGTTTCCGGTCCATCCACCCGTCGCGGTGCACGACGTTGCATCGGTTGAACTCCAGTTGAGCGTCGTCGAACCGCCAGGAGCAACGACCGACGGATCTGCAGAGAACGTCAGCGTCGGCAACGGTGGCGGGTTCACGATCACCATCACACTCGAACTGACCCCGTCGCACGTCAAGGTATATGTCTTCGTTGACGTCAGGTTGGACCGAAGGAGTGAACCTGATGTGGATCGGCTTCCCGTCCATGAACCGGACGATGTACATGACGTGGCGTTCGTGCTGGACCAGTTCAACGTGGTCGAGCCGTTGTACGCAACCGTCGTCGGCGTTGCGGTGAGCGTGACCGTGGGCGGCACCGTCACCGTGACGGACTGCGATGCCGTACTGCCGCCGGCGTTGGAACACGTCAGAGTAAACGTGTTGCTTGACGCGGTGAGTGACGTACTCGCCTCGCTACCCGAAGTGCCCTTTGCACCGATCCAGGCGCCCGACGCCGTGCATGATGTCGCGTTGGTGCTCGACCACGTCAGCTGCGATGTTCCGCCACTGGTAACCGTCGATGGGCTCGCCGTCAGCGACACGGTCGGCATGCCAGTCTGGGCCGCCACCGTGATCGTGACATTCTTCGTGATGCTGCCACCGTCACCATTACACGTCAGCGTATAGGTGCTGGTTTGAGAAAGCGAACCGGTGCTCTGGGTACCGGACGTTCCTTTCGAACCGCCCCACGCGCCGGTTGCAACGCAATCGATCGCGTTTTGCGCTGTCCACGACAAGGTGGCAGAACCGTTGTATGCAATGCTGGTCGGGCTTGCAGTCAACGTGGCGCTCGGCGCGACATAGACTAGCACCGCCTGCGTTGCACTTCCGCCCGCACCGGTACACGTCAAAGTAAACGTGGCGGTTGCGGTCAGGTTGGATCGTGTTTCACTTCCTGATGTTGCCTTCGTTCCCGTCCAGCCATCGCTCGCGGTACACGACGTCGCATTGGTGCTCGACCACGTCAACGTCGTTGAACCGTTATACGCAACGTTCTGCACGCTCGCGGTCAACGTGGCGGTCGGCAATGGCGCCGCACCAACCGTGATCGTTACGCTCTTGCTCGTGGTGCCTCCAGATCCTGTGCAGCTCAGCGAGTAGGTGTTCGTCGTCGTCAGGCTGTTCAACGTCTGCGATCCGCTGGTCGCCTTGCTTCCAGTCCACGCACCCGATGCGGTGCAGGATGTCGCATTTGTTGAAGACCACGTAAGCGAGGTCGAACCGTTATAGGCCACCGACGTACTACCCGCGGTGAATGTGACGGTCGGTGCCGGAGCCGCCACGGTCACGGTGACGCTCTGGCTGCCCGTGCCACCACTGCCGGTACAGGACAGCGTATACGTGCCAGATGTGGTCAGACTGTTGAGCGTCTGTGAACCGGACGTCGATTTTGTACCCGACCATGCGCCACTTGCCGAGCATGACGTCGCATTGATGCTGGACCAATTCAGTGTCGTCGAACCGTTGTAAGCGATGGACGTCGAGCTCGCCGACAGCGTCACTGTCGGAGTCGGCGCAATTACCACAACAGTGGCTGATTGCGAAACGCTCCCGCCTNNACCGCCTGTGCCCGTACAGCTCAGTGTGAACGTCTTGTCTGCCGTAATGTTGGCGATGGTTTCCGTACCCGAAACCGCTTTCGTACCGCTCCATCCGCCGCTCGCGGTGCAACTTGTCGTATTTGACGACGACCAGGCTAAAGTTGTGCTTTGCCCACTACCCACAGCTCCTGGACTTGCTGCGAACGTCAGCGTAGGAGCGCTTCCGCTTCCACCGCTATTTCGAGGCACAATACCGAAGGTGGG
>DKAR01000101.1 GCA_002450895.1 Proteobacteria bacterium UBA6921 | reverse complement strand
CGTGACGCAATCTCGCGCGCGAGCGATTTGCTGGCGCCGTGCAGGCCGGCTTTCGCGGCCGCATAGTTGGATTGCCCGCGATTGCCCGCAACACCGGCGACGGACGACATGGAAATCACGCGACCCCAACGCGTTTGCATCATGGGTAGCAACAGCGGCTGCGTCACGTTGAAGAATCCGTTGAGTGAAACGTCGATGACCTTGCGCCACTGCGCCTCCGTCATTCCCGCCATCGGTGCGTCGTCGTGCACGCCGGCATTGTTTACCACGATCTGGATTGCGCCGTCGGCAAGCAAACCTTCCAGTGCGTTGCGTGTGGCGTTCGAATCAGCGACATCAAAATTCACCGCCTGTGCCGAACCGCCGTGTTCCTGAATTTCTGACACCACGCGTTGTGCAGCGGCCAGGTTCGAATTGGCGTGCACGATCACGTGGCATCCTTGCGCCGCCAGCAATTTGCAAATGGCGCTGCCGATGGAACCGCTACCGCCTGTAACCAGGGCTCGCCGCATGGATGGACTCCTCAAAAATTCTGCACGACGGTCAATCGTCCGCGCAGCAGTTCGCGCTCGCGGGCCTTGATGGTGAATTCATAGATGCAGCTCGTTTCATCGAGCAGGACCTGCTTTGCCGCGATTTCCAGTTCCACATCGATGTCATCGAGACGCTGCGCGCCCAGCTGCACGCCGCGAATGGCGGCAAGGTAGCCGGATTTGGGTTTGCGCCCCGAACTCGCATTGAGCAGTCCACTGTGGATGGCAGCCGCCTGCGCGGCGTATTCGACGCCGCAGATGGCGCCGAGTCGGCCGTCCGCGCGCAGCGGATTGTCTTTTGCCTGGTGCGTTCGCGTGGCGCAGTCAATCGACGATTCGTCATAACGACGCACGGTATCGATCAGGCACATGTTTCCGGAATGCGGAATGAGATGAGACCAGTGTTCGCGTGTCAGTTCGGACACGGGCGCACCGTCAGTTCAAGGGCGGCAGACTCAAAGTACGGCAACGTCACGCGGGTGGACTGACCGAGAGCCAACGCGTGGAGCAACGGAAGCGAACGTGCGGCGGGATTGCCAGCGCGCAGTGCATTAAGTTCGGCAATGGGCAGTGCGGGCGCAGGTGACGTTTGATCCAGCAGGCGCGCTTCAAAACTGGCCACGCAGTTTCGCGATGCGTCGCGACTCAATAACAACGCCACGCCAAACGACGCCACCAGGGGGCGCGCGGCCAGCAGCGGCGGCGGAGCCGGAACATCATAAGCCGCCAGCAATACCGGCGTGTCGTCTGCCTCCAGCCACGCCATGGCTTCAAGCAATCCGCTCGCAAACGAGTCGTCGTAGCTGGACAACGCGGTGGAGCCGGCACGCGAGTGCGTTCCGATATGCCAATAGCCTGCAGCGGCGTTGTGGACCGAGTTATGGAATTGCGTCGGTGATACAAATCGTTCCGGAGTGGCCAGCGCTTCGCAGATCTTGTGCAGGATCATCGAATCGCCACCGGAACTTGCGAATACGGTCTTGACGTGCTCGGCCGTAGCGCCGGCGCTCACGATGGCTTGTTCGCCAATGTGCAGCGCGAGGTTGATGATCTCGGTGCTGCGTCGGCGTTCGGTGGGCGGCAGCAATTCGGTTTTCAGTGCCGGTTTCAGCGCGGCGTCATACGGCACGCGTTGCGTGAGAACCTCACGCGCGTGATTCCAGTTCGGGAGTCCCGCCGCCGCAATGCCGATGCCGTGAATGTAGACGGTTGTCACTGCGGCGCTCCAAAAACCAGGCTGCAGTTGCTTCCGCCGAAACCAAAGGAGTTGCTCATCGCCTTGCGTACGGGGCGCGCCGAGTTTTCGATCAGGACGTTGCTTCCCATGCCCGGCTCGACCGCAGTGGTATTGAGTGTGCCGGGAAGCATCTGGTGCTTAATGCTCAACGCGCAGATGATCGCTTCGGTGATTCCGGCCGCACCCAGGGTGTGTCCTGTCCAGCCTTTGGTGGAGCTGCATGGGACCTTGCCGCCGAAAGTCAGAACGACCGCTTTGTCTTCCGAGTTGTCGTTGGCGCGCGTGGCGGTTCCATGCAGGTTGATGTAATCGATCTCATCCGCGGACAGAGCGGCGCGTCGCAACGCATCCTGCATCGATGCGGCAGCGCCCAGGCCTTCGGGGTGCGGGTGCGACATATGGTGTGCGTCGCTGCTTTCCCCGTAGCCGTCGAGGGACACGATCGCGCTGCCTGCCGAGTGACGTTTTTCAAGCAAGGCAAATCCCGCCGCTTCTCCGATGGAAATACCCCCGCGTTCCACATCGAACGGACGGCACGGATGCGGTGCGACAAGTTCCAGCGATGCGAATCCGTACAACGTGGTCAGGCAGAGCGAATCCACGCCACCGACGATGGCCGCGTCGCACAGTCCGGCGTCGATGTAACGCTGTGCGGAGGCAAACACCTTCGCGCTGGACGAGCACGCCGTCGAAATCACGTTGGCGGGACCGGTGAGTCCGAAATATTGACGCACCAATTCGCCGGACGAAAAAATATTGTGCGTCAGGCGATAGTTGAACGTCGAAGGCAGCGCTCCCGTGGACGGATCGCGATGGCGATAGGCATGCTCGGTTGCGCCGATTCCCGAGGTGCTGGTGCCGATGAACACGCCGATCCGGTGCTTGCCGTAACGCTTTGCTGCGGCATGAACGGCAGCAGCGAATCCTTCGAGTTCGAACGCCATCAGGGCGAGACGATTATTTCGACAGTCAAATGCATTCCAGCGAGCATCGGGCGAATACTCTTCCACGCCGCGAACCCGACCAATGAATGTATTGAGTTTTGCATCCTCGAAATCGCAGTGACGCAGGCCACTCGCGCGGTTTTTCAGCGCAGTCCAGGTCGCGCCGGTGCCGAGGCCCAGCGCATTTACCAATGACATTGTCGTTACAACCAGTGGAGTCACGGCGGATCGCGAGAAAATAATCAGGAATTTCCGCGAATCATAACGCGCCGCGCGCGTAACGGGCCAGCCCCAGTGTGGCGGCGAAGGCGAGAATCACGCCGAGTGTGACCGTGGTTCCCATCATGCGGAGCACCGGAACCGAAGACAGGGACAGCAGGGCAAATACGGCGGCCGTGGTGATCGCGCAGATGACGATGGCGCGTAACGAGCGCTCGCGCTCCGCGGTATCGGTTCCGGGGCGGAAGAAGAACAGCGCGTAATCCAGGGCCAGTCCGGCGACCAGCAACAGGGCCACGCAGTGGAACAGGCTCAATGCCGTGCCGGTGATGTGCAGAATCGACATGGTCAGCGCGATCGCAAGCGCCGCGGGAAGCGTCGAAATTGTCGCGGTCTTGACCGAATGCAGCACGATGGCCAGCGCCAGCCAAAGCACAATCCAACCTGCTGCCACGACGGCGATGGCGCGGACGCGATAGTCGTAAAGCATTGTGCTCGCCACTGATTGCAGGTCGAGCAGCTGAATCGTCGGGCGGTTCAGTTTCCCGATTTCCGTGGCGATGCGCTCCGCATCCAGCGGCTCGTGCAACGGAATCAGCGCAATCCAGTCGTCGTCGATCGGTCGCAGCAGTGATTGCAGCCGCAGTTTGAGAGTGCCGCGCGGAAAGTCATCGATATGCGCCGGCACCAGCAGGCGGGACGCATTGATATCCGCAATGAAGGGTTCGAACGCATCGCGCCGGAACGGAAAATCTCCGACGATGCGATCCATGACGGTTGCCACGTCCATGGCCTCCGGAAGCAGGCGCTGTCGACCCAACTGATTTCGGAAGCTGGGCACCTGGCGCGCGGCCGCATCGTATCCACCAAGCGCTTTTGTATTGACGAGCGCGTCGAGCCGTTCCATGGCCGCCTCGCTGTCTTCAAGCGCGAGTTGTTCCGTCGGTGCCCTGACTGCAACGAAAAACCGCACGCTGGGTGCGCCCAGTGCGGCGCGCAATTCGCCTTCCGTTTCACGCTGTTCCGGCGTGATCGTGCTGAGTCGCTGAATGTCGTCGTTCCACCATGGGAAAGGCACAACCAGTCCAACGACAAGAATTGCGGCGGCAATCCCCGCGGCAATGCGCTGTTTCATTGTCCCGCTGTCTGGCGCAAGGGCAGACAATGCGCGCTGCAGTGCGTTGCTTGGCGGCCATGGGGTCGCCGCAGGACGTGAATCGCGCATCATCATCGGCAGCGCAAATCGTGTGGTCAGCGCGGCGGCGATGAGACCCGCGGCTGCAAAGACGCCGATCTGCGACAAGCCATCAAAACCCGAGAAGAACATTGCGCTGTATCCGATGACGGTGGTGGCGCAACCCAACAACATCACCGGCCACAACCGGCGCATGGTGTCTTCCGTATTTTCTTCGCTGTTGGCATGCGAAAACAGATGGATCGGATAGTCGATGGCAATACCGAGGATCGTGGTTCCAAACGCCAGCGCGACGCCGTGGACCCCGCCAAACAGCGCGCTGACGCTCAGCGTTCCGACGACTGCGCCCGTCAACAACGGTACCGCACCCAACAGCATCAGGCGAAAGCTGCCGTAAACGCGCCACAGCATGAGCATCACGACGATCGTGGCGGCGGTGGAGAGCAGCGTAATCTCGGTTGCAATTTCCGCGCGCGACGCCGTTGCGAACACCGGCGGCCCGGACATTCGCAGTTGAACCTTGTCCGTCGCTGAAATTTTCGCCGCGACATTGCTTATGAATTCGAGTCCCTGTTGCTGTGCATCCAGATTCAGGCTGGAGGCGGACAGCTGCACGACCAGCAGCGCCGTGTGTTCGTCCTGGCTGATCCAGACGCCGTTGTATTTTTCCGGCCCGGAAGGCGGTAGCCAGCTCTGCAGGATGCTCCAGAATTCCCCGGTCGGATCCGCGGCCAGCGTTTGCTTGAACATCGGCGCGAGCACCGAGCGCAGATTCTGGACTTGCTCGTCCAATGCATCCCGCAGTCCGGGTTCGGAAAACGTGTCGGGTGTCCAGTGCCGGCTGAAGAGGTAGCGATAGCGCATCAGAAAGTCGCGAACGTCGTCGGGCAGCTCTTCGGAACCGTTTATCACGGATGCGAACTGGGGCTGGTCTCTCAGCTCCGTCGCGAGCGAGTCACTGGCGGCCGCGGCGCTGTCGCGATCGTCGGCGCGCAAGCCGATCAAGACCGTGCGTGAGGCGGCGCCGGAACGAAGCTCTTCGGAGAAAAGTCGCTGCATCGGGTCCGCGGCGCGTGGCAGAAACACGCTCATGTCCGTCGAGACGTGTGTGGTGAACGCGGTGAGCAGCAGCAGCGCGATCAACGCGGCGGCAAAGGCGGGGATCGCCCAGCGCGAGTGCGGGGCGGTTACGCCGGAGGTCGGCACGAAACGATTTCCGTAGTGCTGATGTCACCGCCGGATTCATGCACGGTGAATTCGCGAACCGTCGCGCCGGTTCCGGCGACCTCCACGCGCACGAGCAATTTCTTCAGTTTCGCCTTTGGCAGCAGAACAAGTTTCCACTGTGCTGCCGTGCCCTGGATCGATGCCTCAAAATATTTTTCCATGGCCGCCACGTCGCCCGCCAATGTGGCGCGGAACGCGATGATCAGGGCTTCCAGCGGCGGATAGGAAGTCAATTTCAGTTGGCGCGCCTTCGGGAATTTCGTGTTTTTGATCGTGACCGACTCTTTGTCGGCGACGAAATATTCGAGTTCCGGAGTCAGCGTCCGTTTCTCCAGATAGGACGGCGAGCGAAACTCCAGTGTGCCCTCGCTTTTCAATGGTTCTTTCAGCAGTGCCGACTGGCGACTTTCCACAAAACAGTCGCGCCGCTCGGGAACCGTCGAGAGCGCACCTAGGATATCGTTTACCGTTATCGCTCGCGTGCCATCCTCGGTCGCCATGACCTTGCCGGAGGCGAGCACGCAGGCCAGCGTCACGGCCAGTAATGCGCCATTGCACCGGTGGCGAGCGGAGACGAACGTCTTACTCTTCATTCCAGAAATCATAAAAGTTGAACCAGTTGTACGGGCCGAGCCGGCAATAGTGTTCCAGGCGCGCCGCAAATCTTGCCACGAGCTCCTGCAGGTGTCGCTCACGATCGTTGCGATCGAGGGTCACGCGCGGCGAAAACGGCTCGATGTGAATGTCGTAGTGACCATCGGGCTGGACCAGTGCAAAAACCAGAAATACCGGCGCGCCGATCAGGTGCGAGATGAGCCAGGGTCCGGCGGGAAACGCGGCGGGCACGCCGAAGAAGTTCGCGGTGATGCGCCGATCGTCAGAAAAAATGCGGTCCGCGAGAACGCCCAGCGAGTCCCCGCGTTCGACGTCTTCCTTGATGCCGACAAAACTTTCCGGTTTCCCAGCGACGATGATGTCGCGCGCCAGCTCCGGATTCAGGGCATGCAGAATCTTGCTGACTTTTTGCGCGTTGGCTTCGTACATGATCGGGCGCACGCGGATTTCGCCGAATGTTTTTCCCAGCGCGCGCAGGCCATCGAAACTGCCCAGATGCGCGCTGACCAAAATACAGCCGTGGCCCGCGCGAATTTCCTTCTGCAGCAACTCGGCGCCTTGAACCGTGAACGGAATGCTTTCGTGTTTTCCGGTCAGGAAAAACGGGCGGTCCAGAATGAGCGTGGCGAACGTGTAGAAATGGCGAAACTGGTCGGCGAGCGTCGCGGGCCGTCCCAGCACTCGGCTCAAGTAGCGAGCGGCCCGGCGCCGGCCTGTGCGGGCAAACAGAAAGAAATAGATGCAGATGGGGTAGAGGAGCAGACGACCGGCACCGCGACCCAGCGTCAGAACAAACCACGCCGCCAGTTTGAGCAGCAGGTAGGATCCGCGCTCTGGTTCTGTCCGCCAGCGCGTGGTCACGTTTGAAGCGTCAATTGCCCGCTGGCGAGTGGGGTCGAACCACGCGTCACGGTGAAGCGGATAAGGTTGTTGTCCGGCGCCGCGAACTGAATCTGCGCCGTTTCTCCGGGCAACAGCGGCGCCAGAAACTTGATTGCGGGTGCGCCAAGGATGCGCGATCCGCCCGGAAACGCGCTTTCGACGGCGCGAATCACGGCATCAAGAATTACGACGCCCGGGACGATCGGATGCCCCGGAAAATGTCCGGGGAGGGCGGGATGATTGTGGGGCACGCTGAACTCGACCTGTGTCATGGCGCCGAGTCTACTTGGGTCGGTGCGTCTTCCAAAGCGCGTCGAGCTGATTCAGCGGCAGCTTGCCCGTTTCATTCCGGGGCAGGCGATCGACAAAGATCAGCGGGCGCGGCAGAAAGACGGCATCCAGGCTGGCGCGCAGCGGTTCCAGAATGTCTTTTTCGCTGAGCCCGGGCGCAACGACGAACGCCGCCAGTCGGGCAACCACGTTGTCGGAATCATTTGGCAGATAGAACGCCGCATCACGAACCCCCGGAACCGCACAGACTTTGAAGTTCAGGTCGCCGAGCGAAACACGCTTGCCGGCGACATTGATCATGTCCAGGCTGCGTCCGACGAGACGGAATTCGGTTTCGGAGTTTTGCTCGATGACATCCTCAAACGGCACGGGGGCCGGATAGAAATCCGCGTTCAGCAGGAATCGGCCGTTGTCTTCGTCGCGCGTAATGGTTGAGCCATCGAACACACGCCACGACCCATCGGTGCGCGTACGGCGCGATGCCACGGAGCCGGCTTCAGACCAGCCGTAAATCTCGCGGACGTGGGTGCCGTATCGATCTTCCGCCTGCGCGGCGAGTTCGACAGGCAGCGGGGCGGTTGCGGACACGATTAACTTCAATTCCGGAAGCGCCACACCGTCAGCCAGGCACGCGCGCAAATGCACGGGCGTGGTGATCAGCACGCGCGGCGCAGGCGCGCTGTTTAATGCAACGCGCACATCTTCGGGAAAAAACGGTTTGCCGCGATGAAATGCATGGCCATGTTGCGTGGGCAACATGATCGATGTTTCGAGTCCATACATGTGTTGCTGAGGAACCGTCGCGATAATGCTTGCCGGTTTTCCGGCCGCCAAATCAAAGCGCTGTGCCGTGCGGCGCGCGATCTGGACCATCGAACCCCAGGTTTTTACATTCGGTTTCGGGCTGCCGGTGCTGCCCGAGGTGAACACGATGGCGGCGGTCTGCGCGGCAGCGATGGCGGGAACTTCAAAAGGTCGTGCCGTGCCGCGCCTGGCGGTGTTCGGAATATTCAGGCCAATCTGTCCCGGTTCGGGCTGATCCTGATCGCTCGCAAACACAGCGCCCGGGTAACGGTCGCGCACTTCGGCCAGGGTTGCGGGCGTGCGATTGTGCGGCAGCAGATTGGGAATACCGCGCGACAGTGCGGCGGCAAAGGCGACCAGGAACCAATAGCGATCTTCGCAGACATTGACGAGGTAACCGGCTTCCGGCAATGCGGCGGCGACCGCAGACGTATCGCCCAGGAATTCCTCGACGGTGATCGCGCGGTGTTGATCCCACGCGAGAATGGATTGCCCGGTATACCCCTCGATGAGTGGATACGTCAGGCTTGCCCCCATGTGCTCACGGGCACGCACGCCTATTTGGTGCGATTGCGCTCGATGTGGACCGAGAGCGCCGAGAGCGACGCAAAGATCTTGCCGTTGTCCGGATCGTCGGATCGCAGCTTGAAGCCATACCGCTGCGAGATTGCCATCGCCAGTTCCAGCGCATCGATGGAGTCCAGGCCCAGGCCCGAACCAAACAATGCCTGCGCCGGCACAATGGCCCCCGGATCTTTTTCCAGATTCAACGAGGTAACAATCAGGTTGGCAACTTCCGATTCAATCGTCGACTGTGCATTCATGTTGTAGGTACTGATCCCGGTAGAAATTTTGAGCCGCGAAAGGATACACCAAACCCGCGCCCAGCGGCCACTGCCGGTGCGGAATCGTGCGTTCAATTTGATGGGGGTTTCAGTAGAATGCCGGGACTATGGAACGCATTGCCGTCGTTATTCCTGCATTTAACGAAGCCCGCACAATACGTGACGTTGCGGCGCGCGCGCTGACCCAATGTGACTGGGTCATCGTTGTCGACGACGCCTCGACCGATGGCACTGCAAACGCGCTCGCCGGGATGTCGGTTCGGGTCGTGCGTCAGGAATCCAACGCCGGCAAGGCCGCAGCGCTGCGGCGTGGGTTTGAACTGGCGCTGGCGGAAGGGGCCACGGGCGTCATTACGCTGGACGCCGACGGGCAGCACCTTCCCGAGGACATTCCCCATTTCATTGCAGCATCACGGGAGCATCCAGCAGCCATTGCGGTGGGTTCGCGCCTCGCGGACCGCGCGTCCATTCCGACCAAGCGCTACATCGGGAATCGGTTCGCCAATTTCTGGATTGCGTGGGGCGCCGGATTGCCGATTGAAGACAGTCAGTGTGGTTTTCGTTTTTATCCGGCCGAGACGCTGCGCCACGTCCTTCCCCACGTGGGGCGTTCGCAAGGGTTCGTGTTTGAGAGCGAAGTGTTGATCGAGGCTGGGCAGCGAGGCTTCGCCATCGTGCCGGTCAAGATCGCCGCAATTTATGACCCGGCCATTCGGCCCAGCAACTATCGCGCGTGGCGCGACACCTGGCGCATCACGAAGATGGTATCCGGCAAGCTGGTCCGGCGCGGACTGTATCTGCCGGGGTTATTTCGTTCGCTCATGCCCATGCATCGCTTGCGGCAGCGGACGCAGGTTTTTGGACGCCACGGGGCGATGAGTTTTGTTGCGGCGAATACGTTGATTGCGGCGACTCTCGGACTCAGTTATGTGGTTGCGCTGGTCCATGTGCTGCGGTTGGCGCGCGCGGCGCGCACCGATACCGACGCGGTGGAATTTATTTTGGTCCCGGGGCATCGGCTTGATGCGTCGGGGCCCAGCCCGGATCATGTCGCGCGGCTCGAACGCGCTCGCGCGCTGCATCGTCGTCACCCCGAAGCGAAGATCGTGCTCCTTGGCCGTGGCGTAAAAGGCGCGCGTGAGACGGAAGCGGAGGCCGGGGCGCGGTATCTCGCGGCGCAAGGTGTTCCGGTCGATGCGTTGGTGACGGAAACGCAATCGCGCAACACTTGGGAAAACATGTTACAGGCGCGTGAGCTGTTAAAGGATCACGGCGACGGTGCCAGTGTGTTTGTCACCAACCGCTATCACCTGGCGCGCGTAAACCTGTTTGCGGGACTGGCGCAGTTCCCGGCCGGGTGTTGCGCTGCCGAAGATCGACTGTCCTGGAGCCCGCAAACTGTGATGAAGCTGGCGTTTGAAGCCTATTACGTCCACTGGGCGTTCATCGGCGATCTGCTATTTCCGAGTGTCGTGCGCGGACAATCTGCCGCGCGCTGACACCATTACGGCCGTATAATTCCGTTTACAACGTCGTTCGACAACCGGGATGTCCATGGATCAGTCGCTCATTTTTGATTCCGAACTCATCAAGCGCTACGACAAGTCTGGCCCGCGCTACACCTCCTATCCCACGGCAGTGCAGTTTCACAAGAACTTCGGCCCGGAGGAGTACCAGGCCGCCGCTGCGCGAACCAACGCGGAGAGCCGTTCAGCCGCAAGCCCGCGCCCGTTGTCGCTGTATTTCCACCTGCCGTTTTGCGACACCGTGTGTTTCTACTGCGCCTGCAACAAGGTGGTGACCAAGAATCGCAAGCGTGCGGCGCCCTATCTGGAGCACCTGCATCGCGAGATCGCCATGCAGGGCGCGTTGTTTGACCGCAATCGCGTCGTGGATCAGCTGCACTGGGGTGGCGGAACGCCGACGTTCATCAGTCACGATGAGATGCGTGAACTCATGCGCGTCACGCGCGAACACTTCGCGCTGCGTGACGATGACAGTGGCGAGTATTCAATTGAAATTGATCCGCGCGAGGCCGACGCCGAAACCATCACCTTGCTGCGTGAGTTGGGTTTCAACCGCATGAGCATGGGCGTGCAGGATTTTGAGCCTTCCGTGCAGAAGGCCGTCAATCGCCTGCAGAGTGAGGAGCAAACCTTTTCCGTGTTGCGCGCGGCGCGCGAACGTGGCTTCAAGTCCGTCAGTCTCGATCTGATTTACGGGCTACCGTTGCAGACGCCGGCGAGTTTCGAGCGCACGCTCGACAAGGTGCTCGCGCAGATGCCGGATCGCCTGTCGGTGTTCAACTACGCGCACCTGCCGGAGATGTTCAAGACGCAAAAGCAGATCGACGCGACGCAATTGCCGTCCGCGCCTCAGAAGCTGGAGATCCTGCAACGCACCATCGAAAAGCTCACTACCGCAGGATATGTCTACATCGGCATGGATCACTTCGCGCGGCCGGATGACGAACTGGCGACCGCGCAGCGCAATCGCACGCTGTATCGAAACTTCCAGGGATATTCCACGCACGCGGACTGCGATCTGGTCGCGATGGGTGTGACCGCGATCGGCAAGGTGGGCAATACCTACGCGCAGAACGCGAAGGACATCGAAACCTACACCGCGCGTATCGACGCGGGGTTGCTTCCGATCATGCGTGGGATCGAGCTGACGGCGGATGATCTGTTACGACGCGAAGTGATTACGCAACTGATTTGCCACTTTCACATCGACTTCAACGAGATCGGGGAGCAATTCGGGATTCGCTTCGCGGATTATTTCAGCGTCGAACTGGAAGACCTACGCGCCATGCAATCTGACGGATTGTTGCGGATGGATGCGCGATCCATCGATGTACTGCCGCGCGGCCATCTGCTGATTCGCAACGTGTGCATGGTGTTCGACAAGTATCTGCGCGAGTCGACCGGACAGCGATTCTCCAAAGTAATCTAGCGCGCCGACCGACGTTAGTAGGTGTACGTGGTCGACAGGAAAACGGTCAGGCTCGTCGACTCCACGTCCTGAATTTCCGTGCCACCCAGAATCTGCGCTTCCCCGCTTCCGAAGCTCGAGTTGAATCCGGCGGTGCAGGCGTTGTTGCGCGTAAAGTGCGTGACGCTGAAGCTGAAGCCGTACAGATCCACGTGTTCCGCCTGCCCGCTCTTGTTGCTTTGTACTTCTTTGGTGTTCGCCAGATTGGAATACAGGCCGGTGCGCACCGCCCACTTGGACGTGGCATACCACTCCAATCCGAATGATGTGTTGGTAATCCAGCGTCGATCTTCCACAGCAGAGAAATAGTCAATTTCGCCGGAAAGCAACCAGCGTTCGGTGAGGAAGTAGGCGACGCTGGTATTGATTTGCCATGGCATGTCGCGTTTGTAATCGCCGGTACCAATGACAGGTGCGGGGATCACGATGTGCGCTGCGGAATCGTACGTGGAAGTCGTTTCCTGATTGCGGAAGTCGGCGTAAAACAACTGCGTCTTGCGCACGCTGACGCCGACGGACATCTTGTCCATCGGAGACCACATGAGTCCGAGAATCGGAGTGACTCCGGATTCGGTGCCTTCAAGATACTGGTTGGACCAGAACACCGATCCATCACCCAGATAGAGTTGCTGGTTGAAGATATATTTTCGATGGCGATAGAACAAATACAGAGTCGCGCCCACCGATAGGCTGTCGCTAATTTTGTAGGCATAGGACGGACCGAGGTTATAACTGGTGTCCTGGTCATTGGAGTTGATGACGTACTGGTCGACGACGTCCGTGCCGATGACGAGATTCCTAAAATTCTGATTCTGGTCCTCGAGGATGGCGTCAGTGACGGCGTAGGAAAATCCCAGCGTTCCGCCGCCAAACGGTTGCGTAAAACCGAAGAAGTTCGGTGTGAGAACTTTGGACGAGCGCGTATAGTCCTCGCCGCCCAAGACGTCTTTGTAACGAATGAAGGTGTGATGCACGGCGTTCATGCTGCCGTTGAGGTTCGATCCGGTCGCGTAAACAACACCGGCGGGATTGTAGTAAAGGCCCGAGGGATCATCGGAGATGGCGGTATATGATCCACCCATTCCGGCCGCGCGGTCCCCGATCAGAATGTTGTTGTAATGAAATCCGTCCGCAACGGCGGTTTGGCTGAAGGTGCATACGGCCAGCAGCAAGGCCGAAGCGTAGGTTCTACATGGACCGTTCATGGGACGTGAATCGCTCTTTGTTACGCATGGCCGAGACGTCGCGAAGTCGCGATTCGTTGATCGCGCGATCGAGTGCGTTCATGCGGGTTTCGGATGTCGGATGGGTGCGCTTCTTCTTGGAGCTGGAGGACGGGGCCTCGCGATCGACGCGTTCCAGGAAGCGCTGCAGTGCCGTTGGGTCGTATCCGCTGTTCGCCAGCAGGTCGATTGCCGCGATATCCGTGTCCAGCTCTTCCTGAACGTGGAAGCCTTCTTCAAAGAGAACTTTTGTCGCCTGGTCGACGGCCTGGTCAAACAAGGCGCGCGCGGTGTCGCTGCCGCCGCCGAACAGCAAGCCGAGTCCGGATTCGAACGATGAATCGACCGCTCGAATCTTCAGGGCTTTGACGATGTGCTTCAGTTCAATGTGCGCGATTTCATGCGCGAGTACGGCGGCGAGTTCGGATTCGTCCTTCATGTTGCGGAGCGCGCCGCGGGTGACGAAGACGTAGCCGCCGGGAGCGGAAAACGCGTTGATGGAATCGTCGTCAATCACGGCGAAAAAGAACTGCAATTCCGTTCTTGAGCTGTAACCGGCGACCAGGTTTCCAACGAGGCTCACGTAACGAGACAGCTCGGCGTTGTCGTAGAGACGTTCCCGCGCCAGGATGCGTGCCGCCAGTTCACGACCGAAGCTGATCTCCGCCTCGATGTCGGCCAGGTTCAGATCCGTGTCGGTCGTGATGGTATGCGCGCGCTTGCGAAAATCCGCGGCGTCCGACGCCAGCGCATGCAGGCCGAGGACAGCGCCCAGTGCGGCACACAGGCAAACGCGGAGGAGGGAGCCGTAGAACATTTATTTTCCGGTCGCGCCTTTGGAAAACTCATCGACTGCCTTGGCGTCGACTTTGTTGGATTCCATTTTTTCGAGATCCTTGTAATTCGTTTGTCCCTCGTCGCTCGCACGGGCCCGATCGTCCTGCCGCAATCCGCGCGCTGCAGCCGCACTGGCGCTGGACGATGCGCGTCGGCGCACGCTCTCTTTCTGATTCGCGTCTTCGCCTTCCTTGATGATGGTGACTTTGTCTGCCGGCGGCTTGGTGCCGACCAGCAGGGCGGAGACCCAACCTTGTTTATCCTTGAAGGACACCTTGACCCATTTGTCCTTGCGTTCGACCAGGGCGACTTCGTCGCCTTTTTCCGCGGTTGCAACGACGGCGCCTTTGAATGACGGGTTATCCATCAGTTTGGCTTTCGCGCTTTGAATAAAGAGCGATTCGGCAAGCGCGGGCGTCGACGCGAGCAGCAGCAGCGCGACAAGAATCAGTCGGGTCATGGCATGTCCTCGAACGATCAATTCGAATGTGCTAGTTCATCGGCCGATTTGAGTTGCCCTTGATTGGCCGGGCACACGGGATTTTTAAGATTTAATACGGGGTTATTTGCTGGTCAGGGTGTAGATGCCATCCCATTCGCCGTCGGGCGGAGACTGCAGGTAGGTCTCGCAGCGTTCGACAAAGATTTCCTGCAGTGCATCCGCCGGCAGGGCCCGGTAGGCGGCCAGCGCCTGCTCGAAGCGCCGCTGCTGGTAGTGTTCAAACGCGGCGGCGGTGCGCTCACACAGTGCGCGCGCATTCTGCGAGTCTTCGGGCGACTCGACGGGTAGTGGCGCGAAAATTCGAATGGGAAGTTTCTTGCCTTTCACGCGGACTGCGTCAATCACGCGGCAGGGGATCGCCTCGGTGATGATGGCCTGCGTGGTTTCGGAGATCAGGATCGAACAGCCGTATTGTTTGGTGAGTCCTTCCAGCCGCGATGCCAAATTCACGTTGTCACCGATGGCGGTATAGGCGAGTTTCTTTTCCGATCCGATATTGCCGACGACCGCTTCGCCGGTGTGGATGCCCACGCCGATGTGCAGTTCCGGAATACCACGCGCGACGACGGTTGCATTCACTTTGGGGAGCGCGCGGATCATGTTGACGGCGGCGCGTACGGAGCGGATCGCGTGCTGCGGGTCGCGAATCGGCGCGCCCCAGAAGGCCATGATTGCGTCGCCGATGAATTTGTCGATCGTGCCGTTCTCCGCAAAGATGACGTCGTTCATTTCGGTGAAATAGATATTGAGCATCTCGACGACTTTTTCGGCGGGCAGCGATTCAGACACGGTCGTAAAACTTCGGATATCCGAGAAAAGCACTGAGACGGTTTCCTTTCGTCCCACTTCGAGGTAGTTCGAATATTTGTCGACGACTTCGGCGAGAACAGCGGGCGAGACATATTGTGCGAGCACTTTGCGCACGCGGCGCTTGTCCTTGCCTTCGGTGAAGAACAGATAACTGAATGCGAGAAACCAGGCGACCAGGGTGGCACTGACGGGCGCGACGATGTCGACGACCCAGCGTTGAGAGAACGCGTAGTAAGCGGCGGCAACGTAGAATGTGGCGGAAACCAAAACGGCGAGTAGCTTGAGACTGACCTGTCGAACCAGCAGCGCGCTCGCAGCGCCAACGAGCGCCATGAGAATAATCAATGTAACCGTCTGGGTGTTCGTACCGGGAGTCAAAAACTCCTGATGCAGCAAGTTACCCGCGATCGAAGCCTGCAGGTACACGCCCGCCGTCTTGGGTGACAACGCGGTGGCTTTCAAATCCTGGACGCCCACGGCATCCGCGCCGATGAATACGATGCGATCCTTGAACTCCGCGGGGTCGACGATCAGCTTTTCCGTTTCTCCGGCGCGAATGTCTTTCAGCGACGAAATGATCCCCGCGTACGAATACGGTCGGAATACGCCGTATTGATTCACCAGTAACTTCCCTTCGTGATCGACCGGAATCCGTGACTTGTCAAAAGATATGACGCCAGGCTCATAGCGAATCGAGCGGGGATTGAGCGCATCAAGCACGGGAGCAAGTGCCAGGGACGGCAGAAGCGAACCATTGTAGGGATACAACAGCTGCATGCGGCGGTAGCGACCGTCGGAGTCTGCTTCTGCGCGTACGACCCCCGAATGTTTCGCCGCTTCCCAGAGCCCGGGAATAGGAATTTCAACATCGTTGAACGGGATAGATGGCGGCGGGGTGCCTTGCAGGAGTTCGTGCAGTGAGTAGCGTTTGACGTAGTCCGCCGGGAGCGACGGCAACTTGCCGGACTTCTTCAGTTCATCGGCGGTTTCGCTCAGCACTTGCGTGGCGTGTGTGACAAATCCCGCCTGTGCAGTGGCGTCCACCAACTGCTGGTCGTGCGGGCTGAAGCCGTCGGGATTGTTGGGATCGCGCTGCCGTTCCACGAACAGCACATCGAAGACGACCGCCTTGGGTTCGCCCAAGGCCAGGAACTCAAGCAAGTCCCCGTGCACGGAGCGAGGCCAGGGCCAGCGGCCGGCATCGGTATTCATATATTGAAGGGAGGCTTCGTCGATCAGGATGACCGCAATCTCAGGCGGTGCGGGGCGATCGGCATTAAAAGCGCGCAGCCGGGCGTCGTAGGTTAGCCATTCCAGGGATGTCAGCACGCCGGCGGAATTCAGCGCCAGGATCAGGAGGATTGCGCCCAGTGCGCAGAGCCCGCCGAGGACGGTGTGTTGCAACCATTGTTCGCGGGGTAGGTTCACGCCGCTTGTAACGGGAGCGCGACGGCGCGCTTGAGCTCCCGACGGACCATCGATTTGGTGTTCAAGTTTTGGATTTTTAAGCCGTTGAGACCGATGCACGCCGACGTATCGGCGGCCAATTGCGCGCGGAGGGTTGAGGGTGCCGCAAGTCCTGGGTTTATTTCCGTCCGGCAGCCGCTATGCTTCTATGAAAATCCGCATCATCTGCAATCCCGGCGACGCCTATTCCCGCAAGTGCTGCCCTTGCACAGCGCGCGGTGACTGGTCGGCCTAAATTACGGAAGAACAATAACATGCTGAGTTTTTTTTATAAGTTACTCGGACTGGGTTCGTGGTCGTTACGGGGTAAGGTCAACATCACCGTTGGCTTGAGTTTCATGTTGGTCATTGCACTGGTGACGACCTATAACGCACGGCGCGAAGACGCCCGCCTCACCGAATTTGCCGAAGAGCAGACCAAAGATCTGACCACGTTCTACTTTGACAGCCTGAATACCATGATGCTGACCGGCACGATGGATCAGCGCACGATCTTGCGCAAGAAAGTCCTGGCACGCCCGGGTGTTGTCGAGGCGCGCGTGGTGCGCGGGGATCCGGTGAAGCAGCAATTCGGGCCCGGCAACCCGGACGAACAGATCGTTGACGACATGGATCGCCGTGCGTTGGCGGGAGAAGACATTTCTATAATCGAGACGAAGGATGGCAAGCGGGTCTGGACCGTCCTGACGCCATTTCGCGCCACGGAAAATACTCGCAACGTGAATTGCCTGCAGTGTCACCACGTTCCGGCCGGAGCAATTAACGGTGCGGTGCGAATCAGCTACTCGCTGGCGGCGACCGATGCGGCCGTGCAGCACGAAATGTGGGTTTCGATCGTTGCGAACATCTTCTTCCTCGCGACCGGCTTGTTACTCGTAAACACGGTCTTGCGCAACTGGGTGACTAACCCGCTGACACACCTGATGAAGGTGGTGAATCGACGCGCGGCCGGCGAAGAGGATGCGCGTGCCGAGGTGACCAGCCACGACGAAGTGGGCCAGCTGGCTGAAGCCTTCAACACAATGGCGGAGAACATTGCCGTGTCCGCACGGCGCGAACATGACGCAACGGAAGATCTGCGATCCAAGGTGGCGCGACTGCTGGAGGTGATCAATCGCGTGACCGAAGGCAATTACGACGTGCAGGTCGGATTCAATGGCGAAGGAGCCATCGGCGAGCTCGCCGGCAATTTGCAGATCATGATCACCTACATTCGCAATTCGATTGAGGAAAAACGCGCGGCCGTGGAAAAACTGCGGCACGAGGTCGACCAGATTCTTGATGTAGTGACGACGGCGGCCAACGGCGATTTGACGGGCCGAATCCGGCTTGAGTCTCAGGATGCCATCGGCCAATTGGCGCACGGCGTGCAACGCATGATCGAGAGCCTGAATATGCTGGTTTCGCAGGTTCAGCACTCCGGCATTCAGGTCGCTACGTCCACGACGGAAATTGCCGCCACGTCCAGGCAGCAGGAGGCCACGGTGGCTGAACAGGCGGCAACGACAACCGAAATCGTCACCACCGCGACGCAGATTTCCGCGACGTCGCGCGAACTCGAAAAGACGATGCAGGAGGTCTCAAATATTTCCGAACAGACCGCGCAATCTGCCACGCGCGGTCATGATGCGTTGACTCGCATGCAGTCGACCATGAAACAGATCGTCGATGCCTCCGGATCGATTGCATCCAAGCTGGAAATCCTCAGCGAGAAGGCTGGCAACATCGGATCCGTGGTGACCACGATCAACAAGGTGGCCGACCAGACCAACCTGTTGTCACTGAATGCCGCCATCGAAGCGGAAAAAGCCGGTGAGTATGGTTTCGGATTTTCCGTCGTGGCACGCGAAATTCGTCGCCTCGCCGACCAGACTGCTGTCGCCACGCTGGATATCGAGCAGATTGTGCGCGAAATGCAAAGCGCTGTTTCTGCCGGCGTGATGAGTATGGAAAAATTCTCCGATCAGGTGCGCCGCAGCGTGGAAGACGTGACGCAGGTGTCTCAGTTGCTGACCCGGATTATCGATCAGGTCCAGGAACTGTCGCCGCGTTTCGATTCCGTGCACCAAAGCATGCATTTGCAGGCCCAGGGCGCGCAGCATATTCACCAGACCATGATGGTCCTCAACGATTCGGCCCAGCACACGGCGGAGTCGATTCGCCAGTCGAATGCCGCGATCGAGCGCCTGAACGATGCCGCACATTCGCTGCAGGACGGTGTAACGCGATTCAAGGTCCGGCGCTGATGTTGTTTGTGCTGTTTTATGTGAGGGACGAGTGCTATGCCATTGCCGGTAAGAAGGTGGTCGAAGTGGTCCCTTGCGTGAAGATGCGCAAGCTTCCCAAGACGCCCGCGTATGTTGCCGGGCTTCTGAACTATCGGGGTGTCGGTGTTCCGGTGCTGGATCTGTGTGCGTTGTTTTCCGGCGACGGTTGCTCGTCGTTGATGAGCAGTCGCATCCTGCTCGTGACCCTGCGCGACGAGAAAGGCGTTGAACATACACTCGGCCTGTTGGCTGAAAACGTCACGGATACCGTGGATTGTGATCCTGATGAATTTTCCGCGACGGGAATTACCAACCCTGAAACCCCATTTCTGGGCGACATTGCGACGATCAAAGAGCGCATCGTGCAGCGTATCGAAATAGACGCGCTGTTGCCCAAGCCGGTACGAGAAACATTGTTCCGCTAGGTTCTTCATGTCGCTAAAGACCATCAAGGAATTGCTCAAGACAACCATCGGGCTGAACGTCAGTACGGTGGGGGTCTCAAATTTCGAACGCGCCGTGCGGCATCGAATGAAAGTTCTAAACCTGACCGACGTCAACGTCTACGCAAGCCGCCTGATCGGTGGTGACGAGTTGCGCGAACTGATCGACGAAGTGATCGTTCCGGAGACGTGGTTCTTTCGGAATCCCGCGTCGTTTTCGGCATTGCAGGAATTCGTGACCCACCAATGGAAGGGCAAGCTGCTCGGCCGCAAGCTGATGGTGATGAGCGTTCCTTGTTCGACCGGTGAGGAGCCGTATTCCATCGCGATTGCGCTGGAGCAGGCGGGGTTGCAACCTGTCGAATTCCAGATCGATGCCTATGACGTCAGTCATCGCCTGCTGACCAAGGCAAAACGCGGCGTATATGGCCGGCATTCATTTCGCAACAAGGACGATGATGTCCGCGAGAAGTATTTCGATCTCGTGGGTGGAACGTTCATGCTCGCGGACCGCATCCGCAATGCCGTGAATTTTCAATACGGAAACCTTCTCGACAAGTATTTCGGGATCAATGCGCCGACGTATGACATTATTTTTTGCCGCAATCTTCTGATCTATTTCGACCGCGCCACACAGGATCTGGCGATGGCGAAATTGCATCGCATGTTGAATGAGTCAGGATTGTTGCTGATCGGCCATGCCGAGGCACCGGACTTCCTGCGCAATAATTTCCAGCGCGCGGAGTACGCGCGTGCGTTTGCATTTACAAAGCTTTCCACGCCGCTGGTTCAGGAGCCGAAACCTGCCAAGTCGTTGCCGGAGCTGATGGCGAACCATCCAACGCCCGCGCACCGTGCCAAGAGCAAACCGGAATTTTTAAAGACGGTGGAATTGAATCGCGTCGACACGATCCCGCAGACCGACGCGCAGGTCTTGCGCGAAGCGGCGCGGCTCGCGAATCGTGGTGATCTCCGCGAGGCGGGGACGTTGTGCGAAACCTACCTGCGCGAAAATCCAACTTCTGCCCAGGCGTATTACCTGCTCGGTCTGGTGCGCGAGTCCGAAGGAAAACACTCGATCGCGGGTGATTTGTTCAAGAAAGCGGTGTATCTCGACCCGAACCATTACGAAGCCATGATTCACCTTGCGCTGCATCTGGCACGCTATGGCGACGCGGAAAGCGCGAAGAAACTTCAGGCTCGCGCACACCGGGTGTTGGGGCGAAAGAAAGAATAGGTCATTACGATGGGTTCCCTGTCGCAAGTTGTGTATGACCCGATGTCGTGCGGTGTGCCATGAGCGAATCGGCAGAAATTATTCACTGTTGGACGACGATTGGAGTGTGGGGCCGCGAGCGGCCACGCTGTCCGTTGCTCGCAAATGTGATTCATTGTCGCAATTGCGAGAAATTCATTAGTGCGGGAAAAACTGCGTTACAGCGCCCGTCGAATGAGGCCTATGCCCGCGACTGGACCACACAGATTGCGCGCGCGCGCGAACAGAAAAAAGACCATCAACAATCCGTCGTGGTGTTTAGGGTCGGTGACGAATGGTTCGCGCTGGGGACACATTACCTGCGCCAGGTCGAGGCAAAACGTGTCATTCACTCGTTGCCACGCCAAGCCAAAGGCCTCGTGAAAGGAATCGTCAATGTGGCGGGGCAGGTGCGGACCTGTTATTCGCTGGGCGACCTTCTCGGTGTGGAAACCGGTGATGTGGATCATGCGCCAAGTCGGCGCACGGTAAGGGACGGATTGCTGGTTCTTCGCAAGGGATATCGCAGTTACGTCTTTCCGGTGACCGAGATCAAAGAGGTCACGGAATTTGCCATTGATGACATCAAGCCGGTTCCGGCAACCATTTCCGGTCAATCGGCAAATTATCTTCTCGGCATTGTGCACCAGGGCGAGATGCATATCGGATACCTCGACAGTGACCTGGTAATTGCCGGATTTGATCGAGGCACCCAGTAACGGCGAATGACATGAGCAGCGACTCCGGAAAATCTATCGCCGATCTTTCAATGCTGGAGCTGTTCCAGGTTGAGGTGGAAACGCAAACGGCTGCATTGACGCAGGGTTTGCTCGACCTGGAAAACGACCCCGTGGATGCAAAAACGCTGGAGCGCCTCATGCGCGGCTCGCATTCACTCAAGGGCGCTGCGCGGCTCGTCGGGTTGTCCCACATCGAGCAGATCACCCACGCGATGGAAGACGTGTTCGTCGCGGCACAACAAGGGCAGACGCGCATCGACGCCCATGCGGTCGATTTCAATCTGAAAGCCATTGATCTGATCAAGCGCCTCGTCGCAGTGGCGGAACAGCCGACTGAGCCGCAGTTGGTTCGCGAATGTGAGCAACTGATTTCTGTATTGCGTGAAGTCCAGGCCGGGCGCGCCGTGACGGCTCCGGAAATTACGCCGGTGGCGCCGCCGCCGATTCTGAAGGAAAAGGCGCCACAGGTTCCCGACGAGGTTGCGGAAGCCGGCGAATCCGAGCGTGTGGTGCGCGTGAATGCGGAGCGCCTGACGCGAATTCTGGGATTGGCCAGTGAACTTGTTGTCGATGGGCATCGTGCGCACCAGAACACGCAGTTCCTCTTGCACATTAAACAGCGCCATGTGGAACTCACCCGGATCCTTGACTCACTTCGCGATGCTGCGGGTGAAGACGCCAGCGAAGTCGTGCGAAATTTCATCGCACAGGCGCGCAAACGCAGCGAGTCTTTCGACAAGATGCTCACGGAGCACTATGGTGAGGTCGACGGATTCGATCGGCGGCTCGAAGCAACGGCAGCAAGAATGCACCGGGAAATCGTGCTGACCCGAATGCGTCCGTTTTCCGATGGCGTCGCCGGTTTCAAACGCATGGTGCGCGACCTGGCGCGATCGCTCAAAAAGAAAGTGGAGCTCACGATTACTGGTCTGACGACGGAAATCGACCGCGACATTCTTGAGCAGCTGGAAGGCTCGCTGACGCACCTTATTCGCAACGCGATCGATCATGGTATCGAGTCACCTGCGACACGGCGCAAGCGCGGAAAGCCGGAACAGGGAACCATTGAATTGACTGCAAGCTACAGTGCCGGGCTGTTGCGCATCGAAATTCGCGATGACGGCGCGGGCGTCGATTTCGCGCACCTCAGAAAGAAGGTCGTGGAGCGCGGTCTTGCGAGCCGTGAAATGGCGAAGAGCCTGACCGAAGATGAGTTGCTGGAATTTTTGTTTCTGCCAAAGTTTTCGACGCGCGATGAAGTGACGGAACTCTCCGGACGCGGCGTTGGACTGGATGTGGTTCATAACGTCGTCCAGCAATTGGGCGGCACAATCCGGACGGAAAGTTTTGCCGGGAAGGGCACGCGATTTCGATTGCAGTTGCCGATCACACTTTCCCTCATTCCCGCGTTGCTGGTCGAGATTGCACAGGAAAGTTACGCGTTTCCATTGTCCCGAATCGATCGATTGCTCAAGCTCGGTTCCGATGAAATCCTGCATATCGAGAACCGGCAATACACGGTCGTGGATGATGAGAATGTGGGCCTGATCTCGGCCGCCACATTGTTTGGCAAGGCGCATCATTTTGATGGCGGTGGCGTAATGTCGGTGGTGCTGGTCAGCGATCGATTGAGCCGGTATGGCGTTGTCGTCGACCGGATCATGGGCGAGCGCGTTCTCGCCGTGCAGACGTTGGACCGTCGCCTCGGAAAAATCAGGGACATCGCCGCGGCCGCGCTGCTGGAAGACGGAACCCCGACGCTCATTCTTGATGTCGACGACCTGGTCCGATCGATAGATCATGCAACGCGAGCAGGGACATTGCAGCATTTGGCCCACCCGGCCGACAAAGAGAAATCTCACGTTGCGAAGCACGTTTTGGTGGTTGACGACTCTATAACAGTGCGTGGCGTCGAATCCAAGTTGCTGGAATCCCACGGGTACCGGGTCGCAACCGCCGTCGATGGCATGGACGGCTGGAATCGCGTCCGCGCGGAGTCATTTGACCTGGTGATTACGGACGTGGACATGCCACGCATGGACGGACTGGAACTCGTGCACATGATCAAGAATGACCCTCATACGAAGCACTTGCCGGTCATGATCGTCTCCTACAAGGATCGGCCGGAGGATCGCCGTCGCGGGCTCGATGCAGGTGCGGATTACTATCTGACGAAAAGCAGTTTCCACGATGAAACGCTGATTCAGGCGGTCGAGGATCTGGTCGGCAAATGAAGATCGGTATCGTCAACGATGTGATGATGTCCGCCGAGGCGTTGCGCCGCGCGGTGACCGCGGACGGCGCACACGAAGTCATCTGGGTCGCGGATAACGGACGTGTTGCTGTCGAGCGCTGCAGGATCCAGCGCCCCGATCTCGTGTTGATGGATCTCATCATGCCGGAGATGGACGGGGTCGAAGCGACCCGGCAAATCATGGCGCACGCGCCGTGCGCGATTCTGATTGTCACGGCGTCTGTTGAAGAGCATGCAGCGCAGGTATTTGCCGCCATAAGCGCCGGCGCCCTCGACGCGACGAATACGCCGATTTTGGGTCCGGCGGGCACCAATGAGGGTCGCGCTGCCTTGCTGCAAAAGATCCGTTTTCTGGAATATCTGATTCGACCTGCAAGTCCTCCGCGCAGCGGGCTGCTCGGCGGGCCCGCGGCGCCACATTTGAATCCGAACGTTACGCTCGTTGCGATGGGTGCTTCATCGGGTGGCCCCTCAGCGCTGGCCGAGATTTTGCGCCAATTCGATCGAAACTTTTCGGTGCCCATCGTTGCTGTTCAGCATGTTGATGCGCAATTCGCACGCGAGTTTGCGGCCTGGTTGTCCGGGCAGGTGACGCTGCATGTCACGACCGTCCAGGATCCCGTTGTGCCAAGACCGGGAACGGTGTACGTTGCGGAGCGCGACAGTCATTTGGTCGTAGATGCACAGGGACGGCTGACATATGCAAACGGACACCCGAATTCCTTTTATCGCCCTTCCGTGGATGTATTGTTCGACAGCGTGCGTACCCATTGGCGGGGCACCTGTCTGGGCGTTTTGCTGACCGGCATGGGGCGTGACGGTGCCAGCGGTATGCTGAACCTGAGGCGTGGGGGGCATATCACTGTTGCACAGGACCAAAAATCGTCCGCGGTGTACGGCATGCCCAAGGCAGCCGCCGAGCTTGGTGCCGCCGAATATATTTTGCCCTTGCGGGATATCGCTGCATTTATCAGTGCGCGAATCGTTTCGCCTCGACAGGCGGGGGCCGTATGACTTCTTCTGAAGGCAGCGCGGCCATGCAGTCTCCGACAGACAACAAATGCGTTGTGTTGCTGGTTGATGACCAGGCCATGATCGGCGAGGCCATTCGCCGCATGCTCGTTGAAGAGCCGGACATTCAGTTCCATTTTTGCAGCGATGCGACGGCGGCAGTGACGACTGCCCAAGAGATTCAGCCAACGGTCATTCTTCAGGATTTGGTGATGCCGGATCGCGATGGGTTTGCTCTGATCGAAGACTACCGCACGGCGCCTACGATCGAGGGCGTGCCCATCATCATGCTGTCGACGCGCGAAGACCCGCGCGACAAAAGCCGGGCGTTCAGCGCCGGCGCCAGCGACTATCTGGTCAAGATTCCCGATCGCATTGAACTGATCGCGCGCATTCGCGCGCACTCGCGCAGTTACCTGGCCCAGAAGCAGCGTGACGAGGCGTACCAGCGCCTGCGCGAAATGCAGGCGCAGCTGGAAGCGAGCAATCTCGAGTTGCAGCGCATTTCCTGTCAGGACGGCCTGACCGGCATCTACAACCGTCGCCACTTTGATACTTATCTTGAAAATGAATGGGCGCGTGCGGTTCGTGAAAGCGGCAGCATTTCGTTGATTCTCTGCGACATCGACTCCTTCAAACCGTACAACGATCACTATGGCCATCAGGCAGGGGATGACTGCCTGCAGCGTGTGGCGGCCGTCCTGCGCGACGTGTTGCAGAGGCCTGCAGATCTGGTGGCGCGATACGGTGGCGAAGAATTCGTTGTGGTGCTGCCTCATACCGAGCTGGAGGGTGCGACCCGAATCGCCGAAGCCATGCGAGTCCGCGTTGAGAAGCTGGCCCTCCCGCATGAGTACTCGAACGCCGGCGGTGTTGTGACCATCAGCGCAGGAATTGCCACAATTCGCCCAAACCCCAAAAGCCGCCTGCAGGACCTCATCGCCCTGGCCGACCGTGCGTTGTACAAAGCCAAGCAGCAGGGCAGGAATCGAACGGCACAAAGCACCGGAAATACGGACTCCGGCGCCGCAGTAGCGGAAGAATCCCGAGCCAATCCTTAAGGTTGGAAAACCTGTCCCCTTTACACTTTGCCTCGTTAGGCTATCTTTTGCCTGTCTCTCACGAGGAAAATCGTGGCATATGTCCTGCATCTCTTTGGCGGAGGTTTACTAAGGACCCACCGCCATGAAAGAACTGACCGAGTGCAAGAACCTGTATGGCCCGCTGCCGGAGCGTGATATTCGGCTGCTGATCAGCATGGTCCATCAGCCATCGACCGAAATCTGGGAATTGGCCCGTCGCGTTGTGATTTCCGCGGCCCCCGTCATGACCTTGGACATGGCCGTAAAGCTGGTGGCGCCTCCGCACCTGAAGGATGTCCCGGATCCTTTCACGATCCGACGGGCAATTCGTTACGCTGTTCGGGCCCAAAAAGGGCGACGCGGCCGTCAAAATCAGTGGCGTTAAGCGGATAGAAACGCCAATAGTTCGTCACTCTCCGTCGCGGGTTCCCGTTTTCGAAAGCACGTTCGCGATGCCCATTCGGTATGTCTCAAGGGCGTGAGCGGTTGAATTTTTCCACCTGTATTTCTTTGGCTTATCCGGGTTGTTTCGGCTCCAGGCTGGGTGTGTCGCGCCCCGTCCCGGTTAAATCCACGCGGTTCCTTGATTTGCGATGAAGGGATGATCGCGGCGTCCGGCCGGACGTGCTTTCAGCTCCCTCTAGAGCCGGGCGAAAGCTGTCGGGGCAGAATTTTTTCCGCCAACCACCGGAAGTGCCTCAAGAATTGAGGGTGAGCGGGCGACAACAATTTTGAAGCCGAGCAATTACCCGGCTGAGCTGAAACGGAATTCTGAATCTGAAAATAACGCCCGACAGAATGAAATTCTCGAATCCATCGTTGATGCTTGTGGCCACGCTGAAAAAAATAGCCCGCGTTGTGCATCCTGTTCTTTTGATCCTTTTCGCATCGACCCTGGCGATGATCGGTATGCCGGCGGTCGCCGCCGACGATACCGAACCGACATCGGTTTCCGGTAGCTCTTTCGATATTGTGACCACAGCGCTGGGGTTGAATCGATTTCGCGACTACACGGCGAATCAAAACGCCTTGGGATACGGGTATAAACACCGCATCGGTGTCGAAGCTGCGTACGAACAGCTCGGTGAATCCCGGTTTGCCGGCGCAACACACGGTGACGGTCCCAGCGAAGATGTCGGCGGGAGAATTGACCTTCGCGTTGCGTTTGATGTTTCGGCGCCGGTCACCGCCAATACGCGGATTTTCAGCCGCATGGGTGTCTACTACTGGGACATTGACGTCAACTTCAATCGCACATCCAACGATTTCAATTCAGCGCAGGCGGGCAATGGCCAGGTCATGAGCATTGGGGCTGCTTACGATGAACGAACACTACGATTCAGTCTTGAGTTGGAACAGGTGGATCGAAACGCAGTGATTCCGACGCGCGATTCCAGCCGCGTCCTGATGAATATCTCGTCCCGATTCTAGAATTGCAGCGATCCCGGTTCGTTCAGGCATGTACCCATTAACGGGTGCTGTCGATGACTTACTCGACCTTGCACTCGTTGGTGACTTCCACGCGGCCATCGTCGTAAACGGTCTCGAGACGTACATCGAATCCCCACAGACGTGAAACATGGCGCAGCATTTCGTCGGTGGATTCGCCGAGCGGGCGTCGCTTGTGGCGGGTGTGTCGCAGTGTCAGTGAGCGGTCGCCGCGTCGGTTGACGTTATACACCTGGATATTCGGTTCGTTGCTGCCGAGGTTGTATTGTTCGGACAGCGTGCGGCGAATTGCCTTGTAACCTTCATCGTTGTGGATGCTGGCAACTTCAAGTTCGCTTTTCTTGTCGTCATCCAGAATTGCGAAGAAGCGAAAGTCGCGAATGACCTTGGGCGAAAGGTATTGCGCGATGAAGCTTTCATCCTTGAAGTTTCGCATCGCGAAATCGAGCGTCTTCAGCCAATCCGAACCTGCGAATTCCGGAAACCAGTATTTATCTTCTTCGGTCGGGTTCTCGCAGATACGCCGCAAATCCCGAAACATCGCGAATCCCAGCGCGTAGGGATTGATGCCGCTGTAGTGCGGGCTGTCAAAGCCCGGCTGAGTCACGACGTTGGTGTGCGACTGCAGAAATTCGACCATCGCACCGTCACTCAGCATGCCCTGATCATACAGCGTGTTCAAAATTGTGTAGTGCCAGAACGTCGCCCAGCCCTCGTTCATCACCT